>NZ_JBIBJI010000002.1:0-70736 GCF_042958345.1 Streptomyces sp. NPDC007983 | reverse complement strand
CGGGGCCGGGGCCGCACAAACCTGGGGCGCGGGCCGGACAGGGGGCTGCGCGCCGGGATCCCCCGTGGCGGGGCCCGGGCGGGGCCGCACAGGCCCGGGGCAGGGGGCTGCGCCCAAGGGTCGTCCGTAACGGGGCCGCAGCGGGCCCATCTCGGTGGGCAGGCCGGATCTCCGTAGCCGGGGGCCGGGGACTTGTCCCCGGTTCGGGAAGGGGCGGGGTGGGGAACAGAACCGGGCCGCTGCCGGAGGTATTGACACCACATCAGGCCACCCATACCGTCCACGCAACCGCTTCCGAGAATTATCGGGCTACTTCCGGAAGGCACGTGATGCGCATACCTCGGTCAAGGTCATCTCTCCGTGCGACGGGCCTCGCGGCGGCAGCCGCGCTCGTGTTGGGGGGAACGCTCAGCGGCTGCGGAAGCAGTGGGCCCGGAGGGTCGGGCAGTGGGGAGATCAGCGTCTGGGTCTACCAGGACCCCTCGACCAAGGTGCAGCGCCAGGTCGTCGAGCGGTTCAACAAGACCTCGAAGATCAAGGTCAAGCTCACCCAGGTGCCGGGCGACGGCTATTCGGACAAGCTGCGCACCTCCATGGGCACGCCCAACGCCCCCGACGTGTTCTTCAACTGGGGCGGCGGCAGCATCAGCGAGTTCGTCGAGAAGGACATGCTGCTGGACCTCGACCCCGCGATGAAGAAGGACCCGTCGCTGCGGAAGGGCTTCATCCCGTCGATCCTCGACGCGGGCGCCGTCGACGGAAAGCACTACGGCATCCCGATGCGCGGAATGCAGCCGGTGATCCTCTTCTACAACAAGGACGTGTTCAAGAAGGCGGGCGCCGAGCCGCCCACGTCGTGGAACGACATCCTCAAGCTCATCGGCACCTTCAAGGGCAAGGGCGTCACCCCGTTCGTCGTGGCCGGTACCGACCCGTGGACCGAGCTGATGTGGGTGGAGTACCTGGTGGACCGCTACGGCGGGGCCGGGGTGTTCAAGAAGATCCAGAGCGAGGGCAAGGACGCCTGGGGCGACCCGGCGGTGCTGAAGGCGGCGCAGGCCGTCAAGGACCTGGTGGACCGGGGCGCGTTCGGCAAGAACTACAAGTCGGTCAACTACACGGCGGACGGCGCGTCCACGTACTTCGCCAAGGGCAAGGCCGCGATGCATCTGATGGGCAGCTGGGAGTACGCCAACCAGAAGACCAATCAGCCCGCGTTCGCCAAGTCGGGCCTCGGCTGGACGACCTTCCCGGCCGTCCCCGGCGGCACCGGCGACCCCAAGAACGTGGTCGGCAACCCGACCAACTACTGGTCGATCAGCGGAAAGCTCAAGGGCAAGAAGCAGCAGGCGGCGATCGACTTCGTGAAGTTCGCGGCCAAGCAGGACTACGCCAAGGCGCTGATCGCCAACGGCGACGTTCCCACGACCTCCGACGCGTCGTCGCTGCTGAACGGGCACGAGAACCCCACGTACGCGAAGTTCCAGTACGACATGGTGCGTGCGGCCCCGGACTTCACGCTCTCCTGGGACCAGGCGCTGCCCGCCAAGTACACCCCGCCCCTGCACACCAACGTCCAGAAGCTGTTCAACGGCCAGCTCAGCCCGGCGGCGTTCGTGGACGCCATGAAGGGCATGTGATGGCGGACACCGCCACCAGACACAAGGCGGACACCGCCACCAGACACAAGAACGTGGGGCGGCCCAGCGCCGTCTGGGCCCTGCCCGGCGCCCTGTTCTTCGTCTTCTTCGCCGTCGCCCCCATGGTCCTCGTCGGCGCGCTGGCCTTCACCGACTGGGACGGCATCGGCACCCCGCAGTGGGCGGGCCTGAGCAACTGGACCCGGCTGTGGGACGACCCCGAGACCCACCAGGCCATCCGGCTCAGCCTCGTCCTCACCGTGCTGACCTGGCTGGTCCAGACCCCGCTGGCGCTGCTGCTCGGGGTCTGGGCGGCGGGCCGGCAGCGCAACCGGGCCGTGCTGTCGGCGATCTTCTTCCTGCCGCTGCTGGGCTCGTCCGTCGCGCTCGCGCTGGTCTGGAAGTCGCTGCTGGACCCGAACTTCGGCCTGATCGCCGACATCGGCCCGGCCCTGGGGTTCGAGGACGGCGATCTGCTGGGCAGTTCCACGGGCGCGTTCGGCGCGATCCTCTTCGTCACCGCGTGGCAGTTCATCCCGCTGCACACGCTGATCTACCAGGGCGGCGCCCGGGCCGTCCCGCGCTCGCTCTACGACGCGGCGGCGATCGACGGCGCCGGCACCGTACGGCAGTTCTTCTCGGTCACCCTGCCGCAGCTGCGGAACACCATCGTCACCTCATCGGTGATCATGGTGGTGGGCGCGCTGACCTTCTTCGACACGGTCCTGATCCTCACCAAGGGCGGCCCCGGCAGCGACACCACGATCATGCCGTATCTGATGTACAAGAACGGCTTCCAGGCGTTCGACCTCGGCTACGCGAGCGCCGTCGCGACCATCCTGGTCGTCGTGGCCACCACCGTCTCCCTGCTGCTGGTACGGCTCACCGGCTTCACCGCGATGCGCAGCACCCGGGAGGGCATGTGACGGACGTCCTGCACGGCCACCCCCGAGACGGCGTCCACACGCCGAAAAGGACCCCGGTGGCGTCTCGCCCCCGCCGGCGCCGCCGGGGTCCGTCCCGCCGCAACTACCCTGCCGGGCTCGGCGCGCTCATCTGGCTGGTCATCGTCGGACTGCCGCTGTACGTGCTGGTCGCGGCCACCTTCCAGACCCGTAACGGCTACATCGACGACGGCCCGCTGGCCCTGCCCGACCACCCCACGCTCGCCAACTACCGGCGGGTGCTCAGCTCCGGTTTCGTCCACTACCTCCTGAACACCGCGCTGGTCACGGCCGTCTGCGCGGCGCTCGTGATCGTGCTGTCGGTGACCGTCGGCTACAGCATCGTCCGCACCCGCAGCCGTGTCTCCCGCCGGATCTTCCAGATCTTCCTGCTCGGGCTCGCGATCCCCTCCCAAGCGGTGATCATCCCGATCTATCTGGTCATCACCAAGCTGCGTCTGTACGACACCCTGCTGGCGGTCATCCTGCCGACGGCCGCCTTCTCCCTCCCGGTCAGCGTGCTGATCCTGGTGGGCACGATGCGCGACATCGACGAGGAGATGTACGAGTCGATGGCGCTGGACGGCGCGAGCCCGACCCGGGTGCTGCTCCAGCTGGTCGTCCCGCTGTCCCGGTCCGGGATCTCCACGGTCGGGGTGATGTCCGCGCTGCACGCCTGGAACGGGTTCCTCTTCCCGCTGATCCTCACCCAGTCCAAGAGCAACCGGCTGCTGACGCTGGGCCTGTACGACTATGTCGGCGAGTTCCGGGTGGACACCCCGGCGCTGCTCACCGCGGTCGTGCTGTCCATCGTCCCGATCTTCCTCGTGTATCTGTTCGCGCGGCGCCAGCTGATCAACGGCCTGATGGGCGTGGGCGGCAAGTAGACCGTCCGCACACCCGCCGCTCACCACAAGGAGCTTCATGCCTCACCCCTGGCAGGACACCTCCCTCCCCGCCGAGGACCGCGCGGACGATCTGCTCTCCCTCATGACGCTGGAGGAGAAGCTCGCCCAGCTGTACAGCGTGTGGCCGGGTTCGGAGACCGAGGAGGGCGAGGACGTCGCCCCGCTGCAGCACGAGGTGGCGCAGGACGTGGACCTCGACGGCCTCCTCCCGCACGGCCTCGGCCAGCTGACCCGTCCGTTCGGCACGGCTCCCGTGGACCCCGCCGAGGGCGCCGCCGCGCTCGCCCGCACCCAGGCCCGTATCACCGCGGCGAACCGCTTCGGGATTCCGGCGCTCGTCCACGAGGAGTGCCTGACCGGCTTCACCGCCTGGCACGCCACCGTCTTCCCCACCCCGCTCGCCTGGGGCGCGTCGTTCGACCCGGCGCTGGTGGAGCGGGCCGCCGGACTCATCGGCGGCTCGATGCGGTCGGTCGGCGTGCACCAGGGGCTCTCGCCCGTGCTGGACGTGGTGCGGGACGCGCGCTGGGGGCGTACGGAGGAGTCGATCGGCGAGGATCCGTACCTGGTCGCGACCGTGGGCACCGCGTACGTCCGCGGGCTCGAATCCGCCGGGATCATCGCCACGCTCAAGCACTTCGCGGGCTACTCGGCCTCGCGGGGCGCCCGTAACCACGCGCCGGTCTCGATCGGCCCGCGGGAGCTGGCGGAGGTGATCCTTCCGCCGTTCGAGATGGCGCTGCGGGACGGCGGCGCCCGCTCGGTGATGCACTCCTACAACGACCTCGACGGCGTCCCCTCCGCCGCCAACCCCTGGCTGCTGACCGAACTGCTGCGGGAGCGGTGGGGCTTCACCGGCACCGTCGTCGCCGACTACTTCGGCGTCTCCTTCCTGGAGCTCGCCCACCGCGTCGCCGACTCCCCCGGGCGCGCCGCCGCCCTCGCCCTCGCTGCGGGCGTGGACGTCGAACTTCCGGCCGTCCGCTGCTACGGCACCCCGCTGCGGGACGCCGTACGGGCCGGGGAGGTGCCGGAGGGGCTGGTCGACCGGGCGGTGCGGCGGGTGCTCACCCAGAAGTGCGAGCTGGGGCTGCTGGATCCGCACTGGTCACCGGAGCCGCCCGCGTCCGCGACGGCGCCGGTCGACCTCGATCCGCCCGCGATGCGGGCCGTCGCACGGCAGCTGGCCGAGGAGTCCGTGGTGCTGCTCGCCAACGACGGGGATGTGCTGCCGCTGGCGCCCGCCGCCCGCGTCGCCGTCGTGGGACCGCTCGCCGACGACCCGGCCGCGATGCTCGGCTGCTACACCTTCCCCCGCCACGTCGGCATCGAACACCCCGAGCTGCCCATGGGCGTCGAGGTGCCGACGCTGCTCGCCGCGCTCCGCGCCGAGCTGCCCGACGCGCGGATCAGCCACGCCGAGGGGTGCGCGTCGCCCGGCCCCGCCGCCCAGGCCGGGTCCGGTTCGGCGGGGGCGGCGGCGCTCACCGCCGAGAGCCGGCTGGCGCAGGCGGCGCGGATGGCGGCGGACGCCGAGGTGTGCGTGGCCGTGCTCGGCGACCACTCCGGGCTCTTCGGCCGCGGCACCTCGGGCGAGGGATGCGACGCCGCCGACCTCGAACTCCCCGGTGAGCAGGGCGCGTTGCTCGACACCCTGCTGGCCACCGGCACGCCCGTGGTGCTGGTGCTGCTCACCGGCCGCCCCTACGCCCTCGGCCGCTGGTCGGGGCTGCTGGCCGCCACCGTGCAGGCGTTCTTCCCCGGCGAGGAGGGCGGCCCGGCGGTGGCCGGGGTGCTGGGCGGGCGCGTCAGCCCGTCCGGGCGGCTGCCGGTGAGCGTGCCGTACGCGCCGGGCGGCCAGCCCTGGACGTATCTGCAACCCCCGCTCGGCCACCGCAACGATGCCAGCACCGTCGACCCGACCCCGCTGTTCCCCTTCGGCCACGGGCT
The DNA here is from genome assembly GCF_042958345.1 of Streptomyces sp. NPDC007983. Classification (NCBI taxonomy): domain Bacteria; kingdom Bacillati; phylum Actinomycetota; class Actinomycetes; order Kitasatosporales; family Streptomycetaceae; genus Streptomyces; species Streptomyces sp. NPDC007983. Next base: position 65,294 of record NZ_JBIBJI010000002.1, on the reverse strand, counting down.
GACGTACACCTCGTTCGCCTGGGAGCGGCCGGAGACCGACACCGCCGAGGTGCCGACCGACGGCGAGACGACGGTACGGCTGACCGTGCGCAACACCGGCGACCGGGCCGGGACCGAGGTGGTGCAGCTGTATCTGCACGACCCGGTGGCCCGCACCGTCCGCCCGGTGGCGCGGCTGGTCGGCTACACCCGGGTGCCGCTGGGCCCGGGCGAGTCGGCCGAGGTGCACTTCACCTTCCACGCCGACCTCGCCTCGTATCCGGTGGACCAGGACGGCACCCGGATCGTGGAACCGGGCGCGCTGGAGCTGCGGTTGGCGTCCTCCAGCGCCGACGCCGACGTACGCCACACCGTCCCCCTGACGCTGACCGGGCCCGAGCGCCGGGTGGACCACCGGCGGCGGCTGGTGTGCGAGGCGCGCGTGAAGTAGCCCCCCGGCCGGGCCCGGGCCGTCAGCGCGGGCCCTCCCCCGCCTCCACCCGCGCCCAGCCTTCCGCGAACAGCTCGGGCAGCGTGCGGGTGGGCAGCGGAAGCGGATCCTCCACGCGTCCGTCGTAGCCGAGCCGCAGTCCGTGGAGGTCCGCCTTCCACACCTCCATCGGCTGATGGGGCTTCTTGGGCGCGGGCGCCCAGCCGCCGGGCAGGAAGAGCTGGCGCCCGGCGCGGGCCCGCTTGTCCTCGACCGCCAGCCCGCGGCCGACGAGCGCGGCGGCGGCCTCCTGGTGGCGGGCGGCCGTCCAGCCGTTCCAGGTGCGGACGCCGCGGTCGGCCGGCCGGGGCAGGACCAGGAGCTGGAGGTAGAGGACCGCCGGGTCCTGGTCGAGGCCCAGCTTCCCGGCCACCGACGACACGACGCCGGGGGCCGAGGCCGCTGGATCCGTCTCGTATCGCCCGGCGGGCAGCGCCGCGGAGGCGATCCGGTCGACGATGCGTGCGCAGACCGGACCGCGCAGCCACTCCACGGTCTCCAGCTCACGGCGGCCGACCCCGGGCGCGGACGCCGCCGACAGCCGCTTGGAGCGCTCGTCGTCCCCGTAGAGCGCCGGGCGGAAGTACAGACGGGTGCTGTCCCGGTAGCCGCGGCGGTCGATCATGCCCTCGGCACCCACGGTGAGCCCGTCGTCCACCGTGGCGACGTCCAGCCGCTCCGGCCCGGCGTACGGGCGCCCGCCGAACACCTCGCGCAGCTCCGTGATCGGTTCGTCCCCGGTGTGGCGGAAGTAGCCCGCGTCCAGCAGCAGCCCCGGGTGGTTGAGCCGCTCCTTCAGCAACGCGACGAAGCGGGGCACCCCGTCCCGGACCGGATCACCGGCGGGCAGCTCGGCGTAGGCCCAGGGGAGGCCGGGGACGGCGCCGCTCAGCAGCTCCCGGAACCGCACGATGTCCCACCGCTCGTCGGCCGCGGAGCATCCGTAGTCGGTCCTCCGGAGCCAGGTGTCGAGGTCGGCGCGGAGCGTGGACTCCCCGGCCGGGTCGGTGAACGCGGCGCAGAAGCGGCCCGCCGTCAGCGGGAACGGCCCCCGCTCGACGACCGCGCTCAGGGTGCGCTCCGGCACCACGGTCCGCCGCCCGTACCGCGCCCGCCACGCCTGGGCGATGCGCTCGGCCACGGTCCGCATCCCGCCCGGCTCCCACAGGTCGGCCGGGTCGTCCGGCAGGACGTCCGCCAGCAGCTCCAGCCGGTCCGCCGCACCGACCCGCCCCAACTCGCTGTGGGCGTCCTCGGCTTCGGCCGTCTTCAGGCGCAGCGTCGCCCGCTCGTCGGCGTCGAGGGTCGGGCGGTGGCTCAGGCTGACCATCCCGGCCAGCACGAGCGATGCCGTCGCCCTGCCCAGCCCCGTACCGTCCCTGAGCAGGTCCACCGCCTCCCGGTCCCATGGCGCGGGCCCCCGCTCCCGGACCAGCGTCACCAGCCGCCGCAGCTGCTCCGCGCTCCCCCAGCCGCGCGGCACCTCGGCGACCTCCTCGATCTCCCCGAGGCTCGGCGGATCCGCGTCCCCGGTGCGCAGATCGACGAACCGGCGCCGCCGGTCCCTGCGCCACCCCACGACGACGGCCGCCCCGCGCCCGTCGCGGACCGCCGCCGACTCGGTGACCACGATCCCGGTACGCAGCCGGGCCGACGGATCGGCGAACGGGGTCTCCGCCCACATCTCCAGCAGCGCCAGCTGCCGCTGCCGCCGCTCGTCCCGCGTGGGCGCGGACGCGGCCCGCAGCGCGACGGCCCCGATCCGCCCGATGAACCGCGCCCAGGACCCCTCACCGGCTGTCCCGGGCCCTTCCCCCGGCTCCGCCGGATCCCACTCGCCGCGCAGATAGGCCCCGGTCCGCTCGATGCTGCCGAGCGCCCCCGCGTCCCAGTGGCCCGTGCCGTCGATGAGCCCCGCCAGCGCGTGCACCAGCCAGCGGTCATCCAGAGCGGCCCACGCACGCGCGTCCGTCATCGGTCCTCCCCCGTTCGCTCGCGTTCTCGGTAGATCTTCCCCCATGGGTCCGACAGCGGGCCGCCCCGCCCGGGGGCGGTGGCCTCGCACCTTCGCGGCCGCGCGCTTAGGCTGTCGCCCCGAGCGACGGCTACCGGCGCGTAGCGCAGTGCCACCTCAGACCGCGAAGGAGCGCGTGATGAAGGGCTGGACCGCGAGCGACATCCCCGACCAGACCGGCCGCACGGCCGTGGTGACCGGTGCCAACAGCGGCCTCGGTTATGTCACCGCCCGCGAACTGGCACGGCGCGGCGCCCATGTGGTGCTCGCGTGCCGGGACACGGGGCGCGGCAAGGACGCCGAGGAGCGGATCCGCGCCCAGGCGCCGGGCGCGGTGGTGCGGGTGGCGCCGCTGGACCTGGCGGACCTGGCGTCCGTACGGGCCTTCGCGGCCGAGTACGAGGGCGACCGGCTCGACCTGCTGATCAACAACGCGGGGGTGATGGCCCTCCCGTACCGCAGGACCGCCGACGGCTTCGAGATGCAGTTCGGCGTCAACCACCTCGGCCACTTCGCGCTCACCGGCCTGCTGCTGCCGAAGCTGCTGGAGGCAGGGGCGGGCGCCCGGGTGGTCACCGTGTCCAGCTTCATGCACCTGCTGGGCACGGTCGATCCGGCCGACCTGTCCATGCACCGCGGATACCGGCGCTGGGCCGCCTACGCCCGCTCCAAGAGCGCCAACCTCCTCTTCACCCACGAACTGGCCCGCCGCCTGTGCAGCGCGGGCGCTCCCCTGGTGGCGGCCGCCGCCCACCCCGGCTACGCCTCGACCAACCTCCAGACGGCGGCGGCGAAGATGGAGGGCCGCCGGGGCACCGAGCGGTTCATGGAAATCGGCAACCGCTTCTTCGCCCAGCCCCCGGAGCGCGGCGCCCTCCCCACCCTCTACGCGGCGACCGCCCCCGACGTCCGGCAGGACGACTACTTCGGCCCGCCCCTCCAGGGCCTCCGCCCCGGCGCCCCCACCCGTTCGACCCGCGCCAAGTGGACCCGCAGCGACAAGGCGGCACGGCAGCTGTGGGCGGCCTCGGAACACCTCACGGGCGTGCGGTACGCGGCCCTGGCGTGAGCCGCCATGATGCCGGGGCATCGGGTAATGTGGCCGTCACCCGTACGCACCAAGGAGGTGAGACCCATCAACGCCAGTTCAGGCTGGGTGCTCTCGCCTCAGGACCGTGCACACACGGGATAGCTGACCGCCGGGAGCGTCCTCAAGGGATTCCGAAAGGCTTCCAGGCTCCCCATGTCGGCTTCATCTTCGCTCATCAGCTTTTCCACCGTCGTCACCAGGCTCCGCGCCGCCGGGTGTGTGTTCGCCGAGGACGAGGCGCGGTTGATCCTCACCACCTCTCGCACCGCCGCCGAAACAGACGCCATGGTCGACCGGCGCGCCGCCGGGCTTCCGCTGGAACACGTCCTGGGCTGGGCGGAGTTCCGGGGGCTGCGGATATCCGTCGACGCCGGGGTGTTCGTGCCGCGCCGGCGTACCGAGTTCCTGGTCGAGCGGGCGGCCGCGCTGGCGCGGGCCGGGGCGGTGGTGGTGGATCTGTGTTGCGGGTCGGGCGCGTTGGGGGCCGCGCTGGTGGCGGAGCTGGGGGGGCGGGCCGAGTGGTACGCGGCCGACATCGACCCGGCCGCGGTGCGCTGCGCCCGCCGCAATGTGGAGCCCGCGGGCGGCACGGTGTACGAGGGCGATCTGTACGAGCCGCTGCCCGCCGCGCTGCGCGGCCGGGTCGATGTGCTGCTGGCCAACGTGCCGTACGTCCCCACCGAGGAGGTCGGGCTGCTGCCGCCGGAGGCGCGGGTCCATGAGGCGCGGGTGGCGCTGGACGGGGGCGCGGACGGGCTGGACGTGCTGCGCCGGGTGACCGCCGGGGCGCCGGAGTGGCTGGCGCCGGGCGGCAGCCTGCTGTTCGAGACGAGCGAACGGCAGGCGTCGCGCGCGCTCGAGATCGTCGCCGCTGACGGGCTCACCCCACGGGTGGTGGTGTGTGAGGAGCGGGAGGCGACGGTCGTGATCGGGACCCGCTGAGCCCGTCGGCCCGGGCGCCGGGTCAGGCCTCGATGCGCTCCACCCGGTCGATGAGCAGCGCGTACGCCACCAGCCCCACGGCGACGACGATGCCGATGTAGCCGAGCGCCCAGGTGAAGGAGCCCGTCGCGTCGACGATGAAGCCGATGACGAGCGGAGTGAGGACACCGCCCGCGTTGGCCATGAAGTTGAAGACGCCGCCGCCGGTGCCGGTGAGCCGCCGCGGGACGGAGTCCGCGAAGAGCGCCCAGCTGTTCTGCATCAGCCCCTGGGCGAAGAACGCGATCGACATGAAGGTGATCACGAGTGGAGCGGAGTCGGTGAAGTTCGCGCAGACGATGATCGAGGCGAGTACGAAGCCGATCATCACCGGAAGCTTGCGGGCGACCGTGCGGGACCGGCCGTTGTTCAGCATCCGGTCCGACCAGGCGCCGCCCGCCAGCGTGCCGATCAGCGCCGCGAGATAGGGCGCGGAGGCCCAGAACCCGGCCTTGATGATGCCCATCCCCTTCTCCTCCACCAGATAGCTGGGGAACCAGGTGAGGAAGAAGAAGAGGACGGAGGCGCTGGCGAACTGGCCGATGTACATGCCCCACAGCCGCTTGTTGGTGAACAGCACCCGCAAATCGGCGCCCAGGGTGGAGAGTTCCGCCTCCGACGCCCTCTCCGCGGCGTCGGACGGCTCCCGCCCGTCGGGCTGCTGGATGTGGGCCAGCTCCGCGACGCTGACCTTCGGGCTCTGCTCGGGACGGTCGTACACCCGGCGGAACCAGACGACGGAGAACAGCAGCCCGACCGCCCCGGTGACCAGGAACACCGAGCGCCAGCCGAAGTGCACGGTGAGCAGAGACAGGACGGGCGCGGCGACCGCGAGCCCGATGTACTCGCCGGAGGTGTACGTGGCGGTGGCCCGGCCCCGCTCGTTGCCCGGGAACCAGTTGACGACCAGCCGGTTGTTGGACGGGAACGCCGGTGCCTCGAAGGCGCCGAGCGCGACCCGGATCCCGACCAGCGAGCCGAAGCCGCGCGAGAGGGTCACGGCGGCGGTCGCGAGCGACCAGCCGACCAGGGCGTACCCGAACGCCAGCTTGGCGCCGGCCTTGTCGATGAGCCGGCCGGTGGGGATCTGCAGCAGCAGATAGGCCCAGCCGAAGGAGGACAGCAGGATGCCCTGCTGGGTGGCGGTGAGGTGGAGGTCGTCCTTGATGTGCGGGAGGGCGACCGAGAGGTTCGTGCGGTCCAGGTAGTTGATCGCGGTGATGACGAAGAGGGAGGTGAGCAGCCCGTAGCGGGCCCGGCTGACGGCCGGGCGGGCGGAGTCGGGGACGAGGGGCGGGGACGCGGCGGGGGCGGGCGTGCCGGTGGTGCTCATGGCGAGACTCCTTCGTCTCGGGACACAAAGAGTGGTGACGGGCGGCTCAGTCGGCCGCGGTGAGCGAGATCCAGGTCTTGCCCGCGCGCTCACGGGCCCCGCCGAACGCCTCCTGCGCGCGCTCCAGCGGGAAGCAGGCGTCGATCGAGGCGCCGGGCCGTACCGCGCCCGAGGCGATGTCGGCCAGGGCGGCGGTGAAGTCGCCGGGGTGGTCGTAGATGAGCGAGCCGCGGAGGGTGAGCTGTGCGCGGACGACCTGATCGAGGGTGAGCGGCAGCGGGTCGGCGCCCAGCCCGACCAGGACGAACGTGGCGCCCGGCGCCGTACGTCCCAGCGCGGCGCGCAGCGCGGGCTCGGCGCCGGAGGACTCGAAGACGTACCCGAATCCGTCCTCGCCCTCGGCCGCCGCGCGGGCGCCCAGTTCCACGGCGCGCGCCAGGCGCGCCGGATGGGGTTCGACGACGGCGGGGCGTACGCCGATGGCCAGCAGCGCCTGGCAGAGCAGCAGCCCCTGGGCGCCCGCGCCGACGACGAGGGTCTTGTCGTCGGCGGTGACGCCCCCGCGGCGTACGGCGGTACGGGCCACCGTGTACGGCTCGGCGCAGGCCAGGTCGACGGCGCGGGCGGACGCCGGGACCGGGTGGACGAAGGGGGCGGGGACGGCGACGCGCTCGGCGAGGAGGCCGGGTGCGTTCATGCCCACGATGGTGCGCTTGGCGCAGGCGGAGGTGAGGCCGCGGGCGCAGTCGGGGCATTGGAGGCAGGCGTAGTTGGGTTCGATGACGACGCGGGTGCCGGGGGCGGGGGCCTCGGTGGCCCGGGCGCCGACGGCGGCGATCCGGCCGAAGCCTTCGTGGCCGACCACCCAGGGGAGGGCGGGGACCTGCCGCGTGCCGTCGAAGACGGCCAGGTCGGAACCGCAGATCCCCATGCCGTCGAGCTGGACGAGGACGTCGTGGGGGCCGCATAGGGGTTCCGGCCAGTCGTCGGCGATCCGGAGGCGGCGGGGTGCGGTGAGAACGGCTGCTTTCACCGTGACTCCTGACATTGGTCCGCTGTATGGACCCGGAGGTCCGAGTGACGGTGACGATAGGACGTATGCTGAGCATCGACAAGAGGTTGCGGACGAGTATCCGCGACGTGAAGCGGGCCCCGGCCCCCGGGTGCCGCTCCGACGTGCCCGAACGCCTCCGCCGCCACGGAAGCCGCTGGTCCGCGCAGCGGACCTGGGCCCATACTGGGGCCGTCGGCGGACCAGCCGGCGGACCGGTGCGAGGAGTGGCGGCATGGGCAAGGGCGCGGGGCCGGACGGCAACGGCGGCGGGGGCGGCGGGGAAAGCGGCGGCATGCGGACCGTCCAGCGGGCCATCGACATCCTCGGCCTCTTCAGCGAGCACCGCCCCGCCCTGTCCATCCGCCAGCTCGTCGAGGCCAGCGGGCTGCCGAAGACGACCGTCCTGCGCATCCTGCAGACCCTGCGCCTCAACGGACTGCTCTGGCTCGACGAACACGGCCGCTACACCGCCGGGCCCACCTTCCTGCGCTGGGTCCGCATGGCGGACCAGGGCTGGCGCCTGCCCGCCCCGGCCCGGCGGGCCCTGCGCGAGCTGGCCGCCGAGCACCGGGAGACGGTGCATCTGTACGTACGGCGCGATGTGCACCGCGTCTGCGTCGCCCAGGAGGAGGGGCCGCAGGCACTGCGCCACATCGTGCAGGTCGGGGACGAGCTGCCGCTGTGGGCGGGCGGCCCCTCCAAGGTCCTGCTCCTCGGCGCCGACGACGCCCTTCTGGAGCGGATCGCCGGCCGCTCCCCGAACGGCCCGGCCCACGCCGGGACGCTGCGCCGCTGGGCGGCGGAAACGACGCGCCAGGGGTACGCGGTGAGCCACGGCGAACACGAGGAGGGCCTGTCCTCGGTGGCCGTCCCCGTCCGTGGCCGGGGCGGCGAAGTGGTCGCGGCCCTCTCCTTCGGCGGCCCGTCGGCCCGCTTCACGCCGGAGCGGCTGCCGAGGTTCGTGACCTCGCTGGCGGGTGCGGCCCGTACGGTGGCGGGCGGTCTGGGCGCGCTCCCGACGGAGGGCTGACCAGGGGTTTCACGCCGCAGGGCCCGTGACCCCCGTAGGGTCCGTGGCTCCCGTAGAGCCCGCAGACCCTACGAGCGCAGCTCCTCCGCCGCGTCCGCCACCCGCCCGATCAGCCGGAGCAGCAGCTCCCGCTCGCCCTCGTCCAGCGGGGCCAGGAACACCCGGTTCATGCGGGCCGTCCGTGTCACCAGCTTCCGGTGCAGGCGCACGCCCTCGTCGGTCAGCTTGAGGACGTTGCGGCGCCCGTCGCGCGGGTCGCGGACCCGCTCCAGCAGCCCGCGGCGGCCGAGCCGGGCGACCACGTCGGCGATCGTGGAGCGATCCAGATGGACGTGTTCGCTCAGGGTGCGCTGGTCGATGTCCGGCTTCTCGACCAACGCGTTGAGCACCGCGAACTGCGGCGAGGTCGTCTCCTCGGAGACCATCGCGCCCCACAGCAGCGAATGCGCCTGCTGGAGGCGACGGGCCAGATGCCCGGGGTGAGTGTTGAGGTCGACCGCACCCATGCCCTGACCTCCCCTGTTCGGAGCGTTTGGTTCGTGTACTGAACGATTCTGCCCTGTGGAAGGACCGGTGTCGAGCGGCGGACATTCGCCCTAGACTCCCTTGACGAGCACACTCAGCGATGGGAGTGTTCGGAATCGGCAAGAAAATAGTCAGTGCACTGAGCATTCCGAAACGGCGTGCGAACGTGTGCGATCACCGCGGAGTGACGATGGCCGACATCCGAAGCCTGCACGACGCCGTGGCGGACCTCATCCACGACGGGGACACCGTCGCGATGGAGGGTTTCACCCACCTGATCCCGTACGCCGCCGCGCACGAGGTCATCCGCCAGGGCATCACCGACCTCACCCTCGTCCGCATGACCCCCGACGTCGTCTACGACCAGCTGATCGGCGCCGGACTCGTCCGCAAGCTGGTCTTCTCCTGGGGCGGAAACCCCGGCGTCGGCTCACTGCACCGCTTCCGCGACGCCGTCGAGAACGGCTGGCCCCGGCCCCTGGAGCTGGACGAGCACAGCCACGCGGGCATGGCCAACCGCTATGTGGCGGGGGCGTCCAAGCTGCCGTTCGCCGTGCTGCGCGGCTACCGAGGCAGCGACATCCCGGCCCGTACGGACACCATCTCCACCGTCACCTGCCCCTTCACCGGTGAGGAGCTGGCCGCCGTCGCCGCGCTCAACCCGGACGTCACCGTGATCCACGCCCAGCAGGCCGACCGCGCGGGCAACGTCCAGCTGTGGGGGCTGACCGGGGTGCAGAAGGAGGCAGCACTCGCCGCCGAGCGGGTGCTGGTGACGGTCGAGGAGATCGTCGAGGAGCTGGCGCCGCGGCCGGGCGGGATCGTCCTGCCGACCTGGGTGATCGACGCGGTCTCCGTCGTCCCCGGCGGGGCGCACCCCTCATACGCCACCGGGTACTCGGTGCGCGACAACGGCTTCTACCAGGCGTGGGACCCGATCGCCCGGGACCGCGAGGCGTTCACGCAGTGGATCGAGGAGAACGTGCGTACCGAACGTACCGAAAAGGCTGCCGTGCGATGACCGAAACCCCCGCCAAGACCCCCGCCGAGGACTTCACCGAGGACTTCACCCGCGACGAGCTGATGGAGGTCAACGCCGCCCGCGCCCTCGCCGGGGCCCGGACCTGCTTCGTCGGCATCGGCCTCCCCAGCACCGCCGCCAACCTCGCCCGCGCCACCGTCAACCCCGGGCTGGTCCTCATCTACGAGTCCGGCACCATCGGCTCCAAGCCGACCCGGCTCCCGCTGTCCATCGGCGACGGCGAACTCGCGGAGACCGCCGACTCCGTCGTCCCGGTGCCCGAGATGTTCAACTACTGGCTGCAGGGCGGCCGGATCGACGTCGGCTTCCTCGGCGCCGCCCAGGTCGACCGCTACGCCAACATCAACACCACCGTCGTGGACCGCGGCCCGGACAAGCCCGAGGGGCGGCTGCCCGGCGCGGGCGGCGCCCCCGAAATCGCCTCCAACTGCGGCCGGGTGCTGATGGTGCTGCGCCACTCCACCCGCAACTTCGTGCGGCAACTGGACTTCGTGACCACCATGGGCCACGGCAGCGGTCCCGGCGACCGCACGAAGCTCGGCATGCCCGGCGCGGGCCCGGTCGCCGTCATCACCGACCTCGGCGTCCTGCGCCCCGACCCGGCCACCGCCGAGCTGGTGCTCACCGAGCTGCACCCGGGCGTCACCGTGGAGCGGGTGCGGGCCGCCACCGGCTGGGAGCTGACGGTCGCCGACACCGTGGGCACCACCGAGCCGCCGACCCCCGACGAACTGGCGGCGCTGCGCGCGCTCAAGGCCGCCGGGAAGGACTCCCGATGAACGCATCGCACGCCCTGCGTGACGTCTACATCGTCGACGCCGTCCGCACGCCGATCGGCAAGTACGGCGGCGCGCTCGCGGGCGTGCGCCCCGACGACCTCGCCGCCCACGTCGTCCGCGGCCTGGTCGCCCGTACGCCCGCGCTCGACCCGGCCCGTATCGACGACGTCTACTTCGGCAACGCCAACGGCGCGGGCGAGGACAACCGCGATGTCGCCCGCATGGCCGTCCTGCTGGCCGGGCTCCCCGTCACCGTGCCCGGCGCGACCGTCAACCGGCTGTGCGCCTCCGGTCTGGAGGCCGTGCTCCAGGCGGCCCGGGCCATCGCCACCGGCGACGCGCATATCGCGCTCGCGGGCGGCGTGGAGTCCATGTCGCGCGCCCCCTGGGTGCTGCAGAAGCCGGAGCGCGCCTTCCCCGCCGGGCATCAGCAGATGTACTCCACCACCCTCGGCTGGCGCATGACCAACCCCGACATGCCGCCCGAGTGGACCGTCGCCCTCGGTGAGGGCGCCGAACTGATCGCCGACAAGCACGGCATCACCCGCGAGGCGCAGGACGCGTTCGCGCTCGCCAGCCACGAGAAGGCGGCGCGGGCGTGGAAGGACGGCGCGTACGAGGCCGAGGTGCTGCCGTACCCGGACACCGATCTGCTCCGCGACGAAACCATCCGCGACACGACGTCGATGGAGTCGCTCGCCAAGCTCAAGCCCGCCTTCCGCAAGCCGGGCGGCACGGTCACCGCGGGCAACTCCTCCCCGCTCAACGACGGCGCCGCGGCCCTCCTCCTCGTCGACGACGAGGGCCTGAAGGCCACCGGACGTGAGCCCCTGGCCCGCATCGGCGCCTCCGCCGTCACCGGCATCGAACCGCAGTACTTCGGCCTCGGCCCCGTCGAGGCCGTACGCCGCGCGCTGGCCAAGGCGGGCCGCGGCTTCGACGGCCTGACCACCCTGGAGCTGAACGAGGCCTTCGCCGCCCAGGCGCTCGGCTGCCTCGCCGAATGGCCCGGCCTCGACCCCGCCCTGGTCAACCCGCGCGGCGGCGCCATCGCCATCGGCCACCCGCTCGGCGCCTCCGGCGCCCGCCTCGCCGGGGCCGTCGCCCACCAGCTGGCCGCGGCGGGCTCGGGCACGGGCGTGGCGTCCCTGTGCATCGGCGTCGGGCAGGGCCTCGCCCTCGTCCTCGAAAGGTAAGGCGCACGCTCCCCATGACACTCACGCAAGCCGATATCGACCGCGAACTCGCCGACAGCCGCGCCGCGTACGGCAAGGCACGCGCCGACGGCGCCCCCGCCGCCGACCACCCCGCGCGCGACTTCGCCCCGTACCGCAGCAGCCTGCTGCGCCACCCCAAGCAGCAGCTGGTCGCGGTGGAGGGCGACCCCGAGACCGTCGAGCTGCACACGCCCGTCTTCGGCCACACCGACATCACCGACATCGACAACGACCTCACCATCCAGCACCAGGGCGAACCGCTCGGCGAGCGCATCACCGTCTCCGGGCGGCTGCTGGACAGCCGCGGACGGCCGGTGCGCGGCCAGCTCATCGAGCTGTGGCAGGCCAACGCCGCCGGCCGCTACGCCCACCTCCGCGACCAGCACCCGGCGCCGCTGGACCCCAACTTCACCGGCGTCGGACGCACCCTGACCGGCGACGACGGCTCGTACCGCTTCACCACCATCAAGCCCGGCGCCTATCCATGGCGCAACCACGAGAACGCGTGGCGCCCCGCGCACCTCCACTTCTCCCTCTTCGGTACGGCGTTCACCCAGCGCCTCATCACCCAGATGTACTTCCCCGGCGACCCGCTCTTCGCCTACGACCCGATCCTGCAGTCCGTCACGGACGAATCGGCGCGGCAGCGGCTCGTGGCCACCTACGACCACGGGCTGTCCCAGCCGGAGTGGTCGCTGGGCTACCGCTGGGACATCGTGCTGGACGGGCCGTCGGCCACCTGGATCGAGGAAGGCCGCTGATGACCCAGCTCTCCCCCACCCCCTCCCACACCGTCGGCCCCTTCTACGGCTACGCGCTCCCCTTCCCCGGCGGCGGAGACCTCGCCCCCGCGGGGCACCCCGACGCCATCACCGTGCACGGCCACGTCCACGACGGCGCGGGCGCGCCCGTCCCGGACGCCCTGATCGAGCTGTGGCAGGCGGGTCCGGACGGCTCGCTGTCCGGCGCGCCGGGATCGATGCGCCGCGACCCGGTGACCGGCGGCTTCGCCGGGCGCAACGGCGTCGACTTCACCGGCTTCGGCCGCATCGCCACCGACGCCGACGGCCACTGGACGGCCCGTACGCTCCGCCCCGGCGCCCCCGCCCCGGCAGCCCCCTACATCAGCGTGTGCGTCCACGCCCGGGGGCTGCTGCACCACCTCTACACCCGCCTGTACTTCCCCGAGGACGGCCAGGCCCATGCCGCCGATCCGCTCCTCGCCGCGCTGGATCCGGCGCGCCGGGAGACCCTGGTGGCGACGGCTGAGCCGCAGCCGGGGACGTACCGCTTCGACATCCGCCTGCAGGGTGAGGGAGAGACGGTTTTCCTTGAGTTCAGGTGACGACGCGGGGCTGCTGACCCCCGTACGGGCCGGGTCCGCGGCCGAGGACGCCACCGGCGATACGGCGTTCCTCCAGGCCATGCTCGACGCCGAGGCCGCCCTCGCCCGGGCGCTGGCCCCGGCCGACGCGGCGGCCGTGGTGACGGGCGCGGCCCGCGCCGGGCTGTACGACGTGCGTGACCTCGCCCGGCGGGCCCGCTCCGGCGGCAACCCCGTCATCCCGCTGGTCGCCGACCTCACCGCGGCGGTGGCCCGTGACGACGGCGACGCCGCGGCGTACGTCCACCGGGGCGCCACCAGCCAGGACATCCTGGACACCGCCACCATGCTGGTCGCGGCCCGCACCCTGCCGCTGATCACCACCGACCTCGACCGCACGGCGGCGGAGCTGGCGCGGCTCGCCGCCACCCACCGCGCCACCCCCATGCCGGGCCGCACCCTCACCCAGCACGCCGTCCCCACCACCTTCGGGCTCAAGGCGGCGGGCTGGCGTGCCGTGGTTCTCGATGCCCGCGCCCGGCTCGCGGGGCTGCGCCCGGTGGCCCAACTGGGCGGCGCGGCAGGCACGTTGGCCGCCTTCGACGACGGCATCCCGCTGCTGGCCCGCTTCGCGGCGGAGACCGGGCTCGCCGAACCCGACCTGCCGTGGCACACCCTGCGCACACCCGTCGCCGACCTGGCGTCCGCGCTGGCTTTCACCACTGGCGCGCTGGGCAAAATGGCTGCCGACGTCCTGGTGTTGTCCCGTACGGAGATCGGCGAGGTGGCGGAGGGCACGGGCGGCGGCTCGTCCGCGATGCCGCACAAATCCAACCCGGTACGCGCCACCCTCATCGCCTCCGCCGCCCGCCAGGCCCCCGGGCTCGCCGCCACCCTGCTCGGCTCCCTCGCCGCCGAGGACGAACGCCCCGGTGGGGCGTGGCACGCGGAGTGGCAGCCGCTGCGGGATCTGCTGCGGCTCGCGGGCGGCGCCGCCCGGGACGCCGCGGAACTCGCCTCCGGCCTGCGGGTCTTCCCTGACCGCATGGCCGCGAACCTGGAGCTGACGGACGGCCTGATCGTCAGCGAACGCCTCATCGCGGCCCTCACCCCGGCGCTGGGCCGCGCGGGTGCGAAGCAGCGGCTGACGGAGGCGGCACGGTCCGAGAACGGCCTGGCCGAAGCCCTGTCGGACGTCCTCCCGCCGGACCGCCTACGCGAGTTGCTGACCCCCACCACCTACGTAGGCGCGGCCCCCACCCTGACAGACCGCGCCCTGACCCGCGATGCATAACGCCTGGGCGGCGGGCCTTTCCCCACCCCGCCCCTTCCCGAAACCGGGACTCCGCCCCGGACCCCGGGCGGGGGGGGCTCCGCCCCCAACACCCCGCCGGGGCGCTGTCCCCCACCCCGGCCCCCTTCCCGAACCGGGGGACGCCCCCGGGCCCCCGATGCGGGGTGGACGCGGGGCGCCCCGCACCGGGAGCTCCGCCCCCGGCCCCCCGCCGGGGCTCCGCCCCCGGACCCCGCTCCTCAAACGCCGGAGAGGCTGGGCGGTACCGCCCGGTTGTGGGCAATCGTTCCTCCCCCAGCTACCGCTGGGAGGTGCCCCCTGGCGGAACGGGTGGGCACAACCCACCCACCGGCCCGCACCCGGCCACGAACCCCCGGGCCCCATGCGCAGCGCGCACCCGAGACCCCGGCCCCAGCGGGCCGGGACCGCAGCGAGCCGGTGGGGCACGCGCCCACCGCACCCCGGGGTCCAGGGCCAGCGCCCATGGTTCGGGAAGGGGCGGGGTGGGGGCAAACACCGGTCGCAACCACCCACCCGCACAAGGAGAGCCACCCCGTGACCCACACCCCGCACCTCCACACCACCCTGGACGGCCCCACCACCGCACCACCCCTCATCCTCGGCCCCTCCATCGGCACATCCCTCGCCGTCTGGGAACCCCAACTCCCCGCCCTCGCCCGCACCCACCGCACCCTGCGCTGGGACCTCCCCGGCCACGGCGGCTCACTCGCGGCGCTCCTGCCCTCCGACGGCAGCGCCACCATCGCCGACCTCGCCGCGCTCGTGCTGCGAAGCGCCGACGCGCACGGCTGGGACCGCTTCGGCTACGCGGGGATCTCGATCGGCGGCGCCGTCGGACTGCACCTCGCCGCGCACCACCCCGACCGCATCGCGTCCCTCGCCGTCGTCTGCTCCTCGGCGCACTTCGCCGAGCCCTCCGTGTGGCGGGAGCGGGCGAAGCTCGTACGGGAGCAGGGGACGGAGGCGATGGTGGCGAGCCGGCCGGGGCTCTGGTTCTCGCCGGGGTTCGCCGACACGCCCCGCGGCCGCGCGCTGCTGCAGGATCTGCGCGACACCGACCGCGCGGGGTACGCCGCGTGCTGCGACATCCTCGCCGACTACGACGTACGCGATGTATTGCCGTCCATCACCGCCCCCACCCTGGTCGTGGCGGGCCGCGACGACCCGGCCACCCCTCCCCCGCACGCGCGCGAGATCGCGGACCGGATGCAGGGCGCGAGCCTGGTGGAGGTCGCCCACGCGGCCCACCTGGCAGGCGTGGAGTGCCCGGAGACAGTGACCTCCGCGCTGGTCACCCACCTCGCGAACACGACCACCACCGAGGCGGCCACGGACGACGCCTCCCGGCACGCCGCCGGAATGGCCGTCCGCCGCGCCGTCCTCGGCGACGCGCACGTGGACCGCGCAGTGGCCCGTACGACCCCGTTCACCGCCCGTTTCCAGGACTTCATCACCCGCTACGCGTGGGGCGAGATCTGGACCGGGGACGGTCTGGACCGCCGGATGCGCAGCGCCATCACCCTCACCGCGCTCATCGCGCACGGCCATGACACCGAGCTGGCCATGCACGTCCGGTCCGCGCTCACCAACGGCCTGACGCGCGACGAGATCGGCGAGGTGCTGCTGCAGAGCGCGATCTACTGCGGCGTCCCTGCGGCCAACTCCGCGTTCGCCACCGCCCAACGCGTCTTCGACGAGATCGACAAGGAGCGCGGCAGCGGCAGTTGATATACGGCCGCAACCCACCTGTCGTAATTCCGCCCCATCGTTGATCGTTGTTCATACGGCGAGGCGGAGACGAGGCATCGAGGGGGCGGACATGTCCATCAGCCGTAGGAGACTGCTCGGCACCGGCGGCGGGCTCGTCCTGGCCGGGGCGACGGCCGCCGGATGCGGGTCCAACACGGGGCGCGACGGGGACGACACGGGCGGGAAGCCGGTCCTGTCGCAGTGGTACCACCAGTACGGCGAACCGGGCACCGAGCAGGCGGTGAAGCGGTACGCGGACGCCTTCGACGACGCACGGGTCGAGGTGCAGTGGCGGCCGGGCAACTACGACCAGCAGACGGCCGCCGCGCTGCTCACGGACTCCGGCCCGGACGTCTTCGAGGTCAACGGGCCCACCCTGGACCAGATCCAGGGCGGCCAGGTGGTCGATCTGACGGACCTCCTCAAGGAGGCGAAGGACGACATCAACCCGGCCGTGCTCGCCCCGAAGACGTACGACGGCAAGATCTGGGCCATCCCGCAAGTCGTGGACATGCAGCTGCTCTACTACCGCACGAGCATGCTGAAGGACGCCGGGGTGGAGCCGCCCCGGACCCTGGACGCGCTGGTGGACGCGGCGAAGAAGCTGACCACTGGAGACGTCAAGGGGCTGTTCCTGGGCAACGACGGCGGCCCGGGCGTCCTCGGCGGCACCCCGCTGAACGCCGCCGGTCTGGAGCTGATCACCGAGGACGGCAAGGTCGGCTTCGACGACCCGGCCGCCGCCCGCGCGCTCGGCAAGCTGCGCCAGCTGTACGCGGAGAAGTCGCTGCTGCTGGGGGCGCCGTCGGACTGGTCGGATCCGGCCGCGTTCACGCAGGGGCTGACGGCCATGCAGTGGTCGGGGCTGTGGGCGCTGCCGCAGGTGAAGAAGGCGCTGGGGGACGACTTCGGGGTGCTGCCGTTCCCCAAGGAGGGCGCGCACGGGAGGCCCGCGGTGCCGGTCGGGGCGTACGGGGCGGCGGTGAGCGCGCGCAGCGGGCACAAGGGGCTGGCGAAGGCCTATGTGAAGTGGCTGTGGGTGGAGAAGACGGAGTATCAGGAGGACTTCGCGCTCACCTACGGCTTCCACATCCCGGCCCGGATGTCGCTCGCGCAGAAGGCCGCCAAGCTGCGTCAGGGCGCGGCGGGCGAAGCGGTGCGGTACGCCACCGAGCACGGCCACGCCGAGCCGCTGCTGTGGACGCCGGCGAGCAAGGTCGCGTACCAGGACGCGCTGAGCCGCGTCATCAAGGGCGGCGCGAACCCGGAGAGCGAGCTGCGGTCGGTGGTCCGCAAGACGGCCGCTGAGCTGCGCCGCGTACAGAAGAAGAGCTGATGCGGGGCCGTCAGGACCGCACGCTCTGGTTCTGGGTGTTCGTCGGCCCGTTCGTCCTCGGCCTGACGCTCTTCACGTACGTCCCCCTCGTCTGGAGCGCCTACCTCAGCTTCTTCGACGCGCACAACACGGTCTCGCCGACCCGCTTCGTCGGGCTGGACAACTACACGGCGATGCTGCGCGACGACGCGTTCACCGGCAGCCTGGTGACGTTCCTGGTCTTCACGGCCTTCATCGTCCCGGCGACGTACGTGCTCTCGCTCTCCCTCGCGCTGATGGTGAACCGGCTGCCCCGGGCGCAGGCGTTCTTCCGGTCGGTGTTCTTCCTGCCGGTGGCGTGCAGCTATGTGGTGGCGGCGCTGATCTGGAAGATGTCGCTCTTCAACGGGGTGCGGTTCGGGCTGGCCAACACGGTGCTCGGCTGGTTCGGCGCCGATCAGATCGCCTGGCTGTCGACCACCGATCCGCCCTGGTACTGGCTGGTGATCGTCACCGTGCGGCTGTGGCTCCAGGCGGGCTTCTACATGGTGCTGTTCCTGGCCGGGCTGCAGCGCGTCTCGCCGCGGCTGTACGAGGCGGCCGCCGTGGACGGGGCCCGCCCGGGGTGGCAGGTGTTCCGGCACATCACCTTTCCGCAGCTGCGGGCGACGTCGGTCGCGGTGGTGCTGCTGCTGGTGATCAACGCGTTCCAGGCGTTCGACGAGTTCTACAACCTGCTGGCCGACTCGCGCGGCTATCCGCCGTACGCCCGCCCGCCGCTGGTCTACCTCTACTACACGGCCCTCGGTCAGGGGCAGAACCTGGGCCTGGGCAGCGCGGGCGCGGTGATCCTGGCGCTGATCATCGCGGTGGTGACGGTGATCCAGGCGCGCTGGTTCGGCCTGGGCCGGAAGGAGGACTGATGCCCCCTCGCCAGAAGACGCGTAACACGCGGGACGTACGGGACGCCCTGGTCGGCGTGGGGCGCGCGGTGCGGCTGGTGCTGCTGATCGCCCTCGCGCTGCTGTTCCTGATCCCGTTCTATCTCCTCGTACGCAACGGCCTGTCCAGCGAGGCGGACATCACCGCGCCCGGCTGGACGTTCTTCCCGAGCGAGCTGCACTGGTCGAACGTCACCGAACTGTTCGACGACCCCAATGTGCCGATGGCGCACGCGCTGCTCAACTCCTCCCTGATCGCCGTCCTCACCACCCTCGGTACCGTGCTGCTCGCCTCCCTCGCCGGGTACGGGTTGGCCCGCATCCCGTACGCTCACGCCGACGCCGTCTTCTACTGGATCCTGGGCACCCTCATGGTCCCGGCCGCGGTCACCTTCGTACCGAGCTTCGTGCTGGTCAGCTCGCTCGGCTGGATCTCCACGCTGCGCGGTCTCGTCGTACCGACGCTGTTCAGCGCGGTCGCGGCGTTCATCTTCCGCCAGTACTTCCTGGGCTTCCCGAGGGAGCTGGAGGACGCGGCGCGGGTGGACGGGCTCGGCTACTGGCGTACGTACTGGCAGGTCGTGGTGCCGAACGCGCGGCCGGTCTTCGCGGCGGTCGGCACGATCGTCTTCATCGGCGCCTGGAACGCGTTCCTGTGGCCACTGGTCATCGGCCAGGACCGGGAGGCGTGGACGGTCCAGGTCGCGCTGTCGACGTTCACCACGGCGCAGAGCGTCAATCTGCACGAGCTGTTCGTGGCGGCCGCGGTGTCGATCGTGCCGCTGCTGGTCGTCTTCCTCTTCCTCCAGCGCTACATCGTCGCGGGCGTCGAGCGCACCGGCATCGACGACTGAGATTCACCGGACGGCGTCGGCCCGTAACGCCGCAGCCAGACCTCGGTCTGGGACAGATGGGCGGTCGCGGCCGCGGCGGCGGCCGCCGGGTCGTGCGCGGCCACGGCATTGATGAGCGCCTCGTGCCCGAGGTCGCTGGCCAGCCGGATGGTGTCGGCCTCGGCGGCGCCGTAGATGCTGTAGTGGCTGCCGCGTGCGCGCAGGACGTCGATGAGCGCGGCCAGCGCCTCGTTGCCGCCCGCCGCGCACAGCGTCGCGTGGAACTCGCGGTCCAGGGCGTGCCGTTCGGCCTCGGCGTCGGACTCCGCCAGCCGCTTCTGCAGCTCGCGCAGGCGGGCCACGACCTGCTCGTCGGCGCGGGCCGCGGCGAGCGCGGCGGCCTGCGCCTCCAGGGGGCGGCGTACGTCGAACAGCTCCAGCAGCCCGTCCAGGGGGAGGACGTCGACGGTCGCGGCGAACCCGGCCAGCATCTGCCCGGGGCGCAGCGCCGAGACGAAGGTGCCCGCGCCATGGCGGGACTCCAGCATCCCGAGGGCGGCGAGCGCGCGCACGGCCTCGCGGAGCGAGCCGCGTGAGACGCCGAGCCGGGCGCACAGCTCGGGCTCGGCGGGGAGCTGCGCGCCGGGGGCCAGCTCCCCGCGGGCGATCATGCCGCGCAGTCCGTCGGCCGCCGCGTTGGTTGCCGCCATCGGTCTCACCCTTCCCAGGAGTCATCTGATGACTCGATGTCATCGCGCGATGCCGTTACTGCCATTTTACGCAGGGGGCCTGTTCACGGCGGCCTTCCGCCTCTACGGTTCCCCACAGCGCAATCAAAGTCATCGGACAAGTCATCGGACAACTATGCCGAGGGCCTGCCGGAAGGAGCTTATGTCCGAGCTGTCGCACTGGGCCCTGGACCCCTCGGTCCGCCATCTCAACCACGGCTCGTTCGGTGCCGTCCCCCGCGTCGCCCTCACCCGGCAGCAGACGCTGCGCGAGGAGATGGAGACCAACCCGGACGCGTGGTTCCGGACGCTGCCGGAGCGGGTGGGCGAGGCGCGGGCCGTCCTGGCGCACTGGCTGCGGGTTCCGGCGGAGGCCACCGCGCTGGTGCCGAACGCGAGCGCCGGGGTGAGCACCGTACTGAACAGCCTCGCCCTGCCCGGCGACAGCGAGGTGCTGGTCACCGATCAGGCGTACGGCGCCGTCGCGATGGGGGTGGCCCGGGCCGCCGCCCGGGCCGGGGCCCGGACGCGTACGCTCCACATCCCGCTCACCGCTACCGCCGACGAGATCGCGGCCGTCTTCGCCGCCGCGCTCACCCCCGCCACCTCGCTGGTCGTGGTGGACCAGATCACCTCGGCCACCGCCCGGCTCTTCCCCGTCGCCGAGATCACCCGGCTCGCCCACGCCGCCGGGGCGAAGGTGCTGGTGGACGGCGCGCACGCGCCCGGGATGCTGGCCGATCCGGTCGGCGCCTCGGGGGACGCCGACTTCTGGGTGGGCAATCTGCACAAGTGGTGCTGCGCCCCGCGCGGTACGGCGGCGCTGGTCGCGCGCGGCGCGGACGCCCAGGACCTGTGGCCGCTCACCGACTCGTGGGGCGCCCCGTATCCGTTCCCGCGCCGCTTCGACGAGCAGGGCACCGTGGACCTCACCGCCTGGCTCGCGGCGCCGCGCGCGCTGGAGTTCATCGAGGAGACGTACGGCTGGGACACGGCCCGGGCCGGGATGACGAAGCTCGCCGACGTGGCGCAGGGCATCCTCGCGGACGCCCTGGGCGCGGACCCGGCCGAGGTCGCGGGCGCCCCGGCGCCCGCGATGCGGCTGGTCCCGCTGCCCGCCGGAGTGGCCGCCGACCACGAGGCGTCCCATGCCGTCCAGCGCCACATCGCGGCCGTGACCGGCTGCGAAACCGCCATCACCTCGTGGGACGGCCGCGGCTTCCTGCGGCTGTCCGCCCACGTCTACAACACCGTCGCCGACTACGAGTACCTGGCCGAACGTCTCCCGGGGTGTCTCCCGGGGCGCCTCCCGGCTTGAGGGACGGGCAGAAAGCGAGCACCACCATGCGCACCAAATCCATCGAGGCGACCATCGAGGACGCCGCCGGCCCCGACACCCGGCTGGCCCGGGCCCTGGGTCCGCTGCAACTCACCCTCATGGGCATCGGCGTCACCATCGGCGCGGGCATCTTCGTGCTGACCGGCACCGCCGCCGCGAACTTCGCCGGGCCCAGCATCGCGCTCTCGTACACCATCGGCGCGGTCGCCACGGCGCTGGTCGCGCTGTGCTACATGGAGTTCGCCAGCACCGTCCCGGTCGCGGGCAGCGCCTACACCTTCGCTTACGTCTCGCTGGGCGAGCTGGTGGCCTGGCTCATCGGCTGGGACCTCATCCTCGACATGACGATGGGCGCGGGCGCGGTGGCCAGCGGCTGGGCGCAGTACGTCACCGACTTCCTGGCCACCTTCGGGATCCACCTCCCCGCGTCGCTCTCCGGTCCGGACGCGACGGTCAACGTACCCGCGGTGCTGGTCATCCTGGTGCTCACCGCCGTGCTGGCCTCCGGTGTGCGCACCACCTCCCGCATCAACACGGTCATGACGGTGGTGAAGCTGGCGGCCATCGTCGTCTTCCTCGCCATCGGCGCGTTCCACATCGACCCCGCCAACTGGTCGCCGTTCATCCCCGAGGCCAAACCGGTGGGCGGCGACGGCGACATGTGGCAGCAGCCGCTGCTGGGATGGGCCGGGCTCGGGGCGGACGCCACGTTCGGCACGGCCGGGATCCTGACCGGCGGCGCGATCGTCTTCGGCGCGTACTCCGGCTTCGACATCATGGCCAGCAACGCCGAGGAGGCCAAGCGGCCGCAGCGCACCCTGCCGATCGCGCTGATGTCCACCGTCGCCGTGTGCGCCGTGCTGTACGTGGCGGTGGCGCTCACCGTGACCGGCATGCAGCACTACACCGGGCTGGACAACGCCGCGCCCATCACCGGCGCGCTGAAGGCGGCGGGGGCCGACTGGGCGGTGCGGATCGTGGGCGTCGGCGCGATCTGCGGGCTGACCACGGTGGTGATGATCATGCTGCTGGGGCAGAGCCGGGTGTTCCTCGCGATGAGCCGCGACCGGCTGCTGCCCGCCTGGTTCTCCCATGTCCACCCGGTCACCCGCAGCCCGCGGCGGATCACCTGGACCCTGGGGCTGCTGGTGGCCTTCATGACCGCCGTGCTGCCCATCGGCGACCTCGCCGAACTGGGCAACATCGGCATGCTGACCTCCTTCATCGTCGTGTGCGCCGGCGTCGTCCATCTGCGCCGGGCCCGGCCCGAGCTGCGGCGCGGCTTCCGCACCCCGTGGGTGCCGGTCGTCCCGGCCGTCGCGGTGCTGCTGTGCCTGCTGCTGGTGGGCAGCCTGCCGCTGATCACCTGGGCGCGGTTCCTCGGCTGGATGGCCGCCGGGCTGCTGATCTACTTCTGCTGGGGCCGCCGGCACAGCAAGGTGGCCACCGGCGAACTGGCCGCGGAATCGTCACGCGTGCCCTCAACCACGCCGTGACGGCCCCCGGACCCCCGTCGCCGTGCGGGTGACCACCTGCGGGAACGCCGCGGTCCGGTGGTCACCGAGCGCCGCCCGGTCGGAGGGTGCGCCGCCGCGCAGCAGGGCGGCGCCCAGCGGGGTGAGGGTGTGCAGGACGGCGCCGCCCTGGCGCAGCGTGTGCACGAGCCCCGCCTCGCGCAGCACGCTGGCGTGCTGGCTGGCCGAGGCGAGCGATACGCCGACCCGGCGGGCGAGTTCGCTCGTCGTACAGCCGCCGCCGACCTCCAGCAGCACCGCCGAGCGAGTGTGGCCGACGAGCTTGCCGAGGACACGCGTCTGGCCGGGCGCCGCGGGCGCGGGCGCCACACCGGCACGGGGCTGCTGTGGAACACCGCTGCGGGCATGCTCGACGGGGTAGACCAGGACCGGAGTCAGCTCCTGGTTGAGGTAGGTCACCGGCGTCCTCCGGCAGAAGAACGACGGCAGCAGCAACAGCCCCCGGCCGCACAGCTTCAGGTCCCGGTCGACGGGATAGTCCACCTCCAGCACGGGCGGCCGCCACCGCATGGTCGGCGGCAGCGAGGCCAGCAGCCCATCGGCGCCCCCGTCGAGCAGGGCCCGCCCGCGGACCACCCGGTCCGCCTCGATACGGGCCTGTATGTGCGGCCAGTACGGCGCCACGGCGGCCTCGTGATACGACCGCAACGCACTCACCAACCGCTCCAGCGGCCGCCGCTCCCCCTGCGCCAGCCCGCGTATCCACCCGGGGAGGGACCGGGCGGAGGGCAGCCGGTCGATTTCGGAGTGCAGCCGCTCGGCGGGCGTCGCGTGCAGCGCGTCCATGGCGGCGTCGCACCCGATTACGCCTTCGGCGGGCGTCAGGAAGTCGGGGAAATAGCCCCGCGACGGAATGAGCGGGGCCAGCAGCCGCCCTTCGCCGTTGAGTCGGTTACGCGCCTCCGAGCGCCATTCCCCGTATACGGTCTCGGCGCGGTTCTCGCGCAGCCGGTGGAAACTTAAAACGGTCTCCCAGAGTGCGTCCGGGCGGATTGCCATCCGCAGCCGGGCCAGATCGAGTTCACTGAAATGAACACGTAGCACCAGACCCTCACAAGTGACATGGTGACCGCCCCCCGACCACCGTTGAGTATGCACGCTGGCACGGTCAGTGACCACGCCCTTTTGGCCAGATGTGAAAGGGGGAGCGCTACGAGCCGTCCAAGAGGAAAGCTGATCTCCGGGAAAACCGGAGGCGCCGGGGAAACACCACCGACGTCCGTCCGTAATTCAACAGGCGGTGCTCTGGGCCGTATTGCTCGTTCCCGTGGGGGGTGACGAGTGTGCGACGGCGACAGGGCACTTGTTGCCGCCCGATCCGATGCCGGGCGGCAACGGCTCCCGTGGGGGGAGTGAGAGGGGGCGGCACCTCCGCACAAGGTGCCGTCTCTGACGCCCTGACCAGGTGGCTCCTCATCGGGTCACCTGGTCAGGGCACTTTGAGGGCACACCGCTCAATGCCCGGTCCCTGTAGTCCCGCCGCCCCGCACCCGGTTCCGGCGCTGCCACGCATACGCGCGAGAGCCCAATCTGAGAAAAGACCCCCGATGCTCCTCGGACCCGACCAGTTCAAGTGGAACGAGTGCGTGCCCCGCAGCAGGGGCGCCGACCGCAGTAGGCCCGGAGCACTGGCGCCTCTGAACGGACGCCCCCTCGCTGCCTGCGGGCCGGGCGAGGGGGCTTTCATCATGCTCAGCCTGCGAGGAGCTTCAGCATCCGCTCGGTGTCGGAAAGGTCTTCGACCACATCGGCAGCCCCAACAGCCCGCAGATCCTCCGCGCTGGTGCGCCCGGTGGCGACGCCGACCACGCGGACGCCTGCGCCCAGCCCACCCCGCACATCGGACGGCGTGTCCCCAACCAACACGGCGAACTCCGCACTTACCTGGGCGCGCCCGAGGGCGGTACGCACCAGCTCCGGGCGCCCATCCGCGTCCTCGCCGAACGCACCGATACTGAGGTCGACGTACGGATCGAGGCCGAATGCCTCCAGCTTGACCTGCGCTGCGGCGCGGATGTTGCCCGTCACCGCCGTTTGCACAATGCCGTCGCGCGCTGCCAGCGCAGAGAGCAACGACGACGCCCCGGGGAGAGCGTGCCCGCGCTCACGCAGCTCGGCCGCGCGCCGCATGTGGGCGGCTCCGAGCGCCTGGGCGAAGCGCTCGAACAACGCCCGGCTGCCCTCCAGCCCGTGCAACTCCAGTGTCTCCCGGAGAATCACCGGCTCGGTCGACCCGTCGATCCTCGCCTGCTCCCGCATGGGCTGGCCGGTGACCTCCTCGAATGCCTCAGCCCAGAGTTCCCGGCCGACGCCGCGGGTATCTACGAGCGTGTGGTCGATGTCCCACAGCACCAGCAGCGACACTGTCTCACCTTCCGATCGTTGGATACCGGCCCCGTTGGTGACGCGCACCATACGCTGAGTGGGGATACGTAAGGAGGCAGGCATGGTCGCATCCGATCTGCCCATCGGCGACAGGATCAGGCACTACCGCGGCGAACGACGGCAAGATGTCGTGGCCGGGCTCGTCGGCATCTCGCCTGATTACCTCTCGCAGATCGAACGCGGTCTGAAGGTCCCCTCGTTACCCATCCTGTACGCCATCGCCCAAGAGCTCGGAGTGCCCATCGCCGCACTACTCGCCGATACCCCGGCGCCCAGCCGCGTGCCTCCGGACACTACCGAGCCCGCGATCGTGCAGGCCCTGATGGGCTACGGGCCGCCTCGCAGCGCATCGGCCACGGCTCCGGCGGCACTGCGCGAGCGGGTGGAGAGCGCCTGGCGGGCCTGGCAGAGCAGCAAGACCCGGTTCACGGACATGGCAACCACGCTGCCTCGTTTGATCGCCGATACCGAGCACGCGGCCCGGGCCCACCGGTCAGCCGATGGCGCCAGTACGCGCCGCGACGTCATGCGCGTGACTGCTGACCTGCACTTCCTGCTGCGGTCGTACCTACGGCGCACCGGCCGAGTCGACTTGTCGATGATGGCCGCCGATCGGGCTGTACGGGCAGCCGAAGAAGCGGACGACCCGCTGCGCACAGCAGCTGCTCAATGGAACCTGGGGCACATCCTGCTGGCCGTCCAGGAGCCAGACGGCGCCGAGCAGGTGGCGCTCCGTGCCGTCGAGGAGTTGCACAGGGCGCCGATGGCGGAGCCGGAACGGATCGCGATGTCCGGCGCCCTCCAGCTGGTGGCGGTGGTCGCGGAGGCTCGGCGACGGGACTGGTCGGCAGCCCGGCAGCGACTGCGTACCCAGGCCCGTCCAGCGGCCCGGAGCGTCGGCGAAGGCAACATCATGTGGACCGTCTTCGGGCCGACCAACGTGGATCTGCACGAGGTCAGCATCGAAATGGAGTCCGGCGACGCGAGCGAGGCGCTACATGTGGCGGACGAGGTGGACACCAGCGGCCTGCCGTCGATGGAGCGGTCGTTCACCTTCAATCTGGAGGTGGCTCGCTGTCACAACCTGCGCCGCGAGGATGCCGCGGTGCTCCTGAGCCTCATGGAGTTGGAGGAGTTGGCGCCGGAGGACCTGGCGCGTACACCTCTGGCGCGGGAGCTGATGCTGACGGTGATTCGGCGCGGTCGGGCAATGCATGCTCGGCAGGCGGAGAAGCTGGCGGAGCGGGTCGGGGTCTTCTGACCGGCGAGCTTGTGGTTCACCCGAACTGAGAGTTCGGGTGAACCCCCGGCAAGGCCCCTACTGTCAGTCATCACCTGATCACCGATGACGCCCGGGGGCTCCCGTGCAGCACAACAGAACACCCGCGCCGTGGGCTCCACCGCGCGGCGAAGTAGAGATGGTCAAGGTCGGCCCGCATTGGGACGTCCTTCGCGCCCCCGCTGAGATCGGCGAACGCGCCCTCGAATTACTCGGCGACGCGTCCGGCGCCGTCATCGCGGACTACGGCCTGATGTACTGGCTCATCCCCAGCGGCCACGCCGAGTGGTGGGGCCGCATGCCGAACATCCACGCTCTCGGTGCGCACGCCGCCGAGGTCACCTACGTCGGCGTGCCGCCCGAGGGCTGGACGGAGGGGCCTCGCCTGCACTGGCGCGTCCCCGGGGGGCGCGACCGGTATCTGACCGATCCTCACCTACTGCGCCTGGCCCTGGCGCGGGCCATCGCCGAGCCCGTCGAGGAGGCGACGGCCCGATGACGGTCCAGATCTGCGCCCGCTGCCAGAAGACCACCCGGGAACCGGTCGTCGTCGCGATCGGGCACGGCGCGAGCGCTGGCGGCGGGATCGTGTTCGCCTGCCCCGGCTGCGCGCCCACGTTCCCGAAGCAGCGCGACCCGTTCGGCAGCCTCCTCGCCCGCGACGAGTCCGTCAGGCGGCAGCGATGACGGCCGTCTCGAAGACACCCCGCCGGCAGGCCGCCGCCCTCGTCGCGTCCGCGAGGCCGACCGCATGGGCCCGGTTCCTCGACCACGCTGAGGACTGCCCCGGCTGCCGCAACAGTTACCGATGCCCGAGCGGTGAACGCCTGTACGACATCGTCCGGCGCGCGGCACGCGCCGCGACACCATGACCGGGCGGGCCGCCGCCGGTCCGGTTCCCCCGTGCCGGACGATTCCTCAACAGCCCGCCCTCCCCGCCCCTGCGATCAGCCACACGGCGGCCTCCCACAGGGAGACGGGACTCCGGCACTGGCCAGACGCCCGCCGGAGTCCCGCCGAAGGCAGGGCCGCCGACACGCGCAACCGCGCCCATCCACTAAGGGGAACCGCAGTGACCACACACCCCGTATCGCC
This sequence comes from Streptomyces sp. NPDC007983, assembly GCF_042958345.1. Lineage (NCBI taxonomy): Bacteria > Bacillati > Actinomycetota > Actinomycetes > Kitasatosporales > Streptomycetaceae > Streptomyces > Streptomyces sp. NPDC007983. The sequence goes on along the minus strand of NZ_JBIBJI010000002.1, from coordinate 37,922 downwards.
GAACACCGTACTCGCCAACGCCCTCACCAACGCCGAAGATGTTCTGGCACCCCACATCCGCACCAAGCCGCCCGAGCGCGTCGCGTTCATGGTCGGTACGCAGATCAACGGCGTGCCGCACCTGGGGACCTCGCTCGTGCAGTCCCTCACCTTCGCCGCCGCCGCACGGGTCCGGGACCGTTTCGGACTCCCTGTCGAGGTCGCGTTCGGCGCACTCGACAACGCGCCGCACGAGGTCGTCGTCGACCCCGGCACGGGGCACCACTACCAACGCGGCTACGCGCAGGCGCTCGGCCAGGCCGCCCTCGCCGACCAGGTCGACGAGCTGTACCGGCCGCTGTTCGATGCCCTGTCCGAACGGCTGTCGATCCCGTACACGATCGAGATGTACTCGCGTCAGCAACAGACCGAGCAGTACCGGCGCACCTGGTTACGGGCGCACCACCGTATCGACTCTGCCCGCTGGTGGCTCGATCCGGCGCACGGCGTGCCGCATGTTCGAGTCCCGTGCCCAGCGTCCGGCTGCGGGTGGGCCGAGAAGTACGCCGAGCGGACCCGCATCCTGCTCGACGTCGACCACGCCGAGGTTCACGCGGTCTGCCTGCACCACGGGTCGTACGAGGTCGTCATCGGCCCGGACGGCGGCGGTTACCTCGACCTCGCAACCCTGTACCGAAACCTCGTGAAAGAGGTCACTGCGGCCGCCGACCGCGACTGCTTGAGTGTGATGGTGAAGGGCGGCGACTGGGTGTTCGGCTCAACCCTCGTCGACAACGCTCTGACCGCGATCGGGCTCATCGGCGCGCAGTTGCCGACCCGGCTGTTCTGCCCGCAGGTCGTCACGGACACGGGCGCGAAGCTATCGAAGTCGCTCATCCGGGACGGCCAGGCGGCGTTGCCCGACGGCGCCGCCCCGTGGATGCTCGACACCCGAATGTGGTCGGGATCGTTGTCCGGGTACGTCGAGCGTCTACTCGTCATGGCCGAGGTGCTGTTGTCCGATCCCCGGCACTTCTTCCGCTCGTACTCGGCCAGCGAACTCGGCCGCCTGATGTCCGACCCGATGAGGAGCGTAACCGCGCCATGTCCCACACCGCCTCCCGCGTGCACGAGCTGAACCTTTACCGCAAGTACTTCGACCTGATCTCAGCTGGCTTGAAAAGGATTGAGGTACGAGTTCGGTACCCGCATTTGGAAGACCTCGCCGAAGGCCACGTGATCCGCTTCCGGATCAAGGGGACCGACGAGACGTGCAACGTGCTGGTGAAGCGAGTCACTTCGTACAACGACTTCGAGGCGCTGCTCGACGGCGAGGGTCCGTCGAACGTCAACCCGACGTCGAGCCGTGATCAGCAACTCGCAAACATCCGCAGCATCTACCCGCCGGAGAAAGAGGCACTCGGCGCGCTCGCCATCGAGATCGAGCTACTCGACGAGTAGGTCGGCCCGTCCGCGTGTCGCCCAGGTGACACACGGACGGGGTAGTTTTTGCAGCTCAGCGACCATGCGGCGTGGCCTTTGCAGCTAAAAGAGGAGGGGGCGGCACCTCCGCACAAGGTGCCGCCCCCTTTGAGAGCCGGGGCTGCTGCCGGGTGAGGGTGGGTGTCCCGGCTGTGGTGCCCCGGTGGCCTTATCGGCTCGGGCTCGCCGTCGTCATGGGCTCGCCCTCATCGGCCGTTGGCCGCCGCGCGGCCCGACTCCAGGCGGGCTACGGGGATGCGGAACGGGGAGCAGGAGACGTAGTCCAGGCCCACCTCGTGGAAGAAGTGGACGGACTCCGGGTCGCCGCCGTGCTCGCCGCAGACGCCGAGCTTGAGGTCGGGGCGGGTGGCGCGACCGGCCCGGGCGGCGTCGCGGACGAGGGAGCCGACGCCGTCCTTGTCGATGGTCTCGAACGGGCTGACGCCGAAGATGCCCTTCTCCAGGTACGCGGTGAAGAAGCTGGCCTCGACGTCGTCGCGGGAGAAGCCCCAGACGGTCTGGGTGAGGTCGTTGGTGCCGAAGGAGAAGAAGTCGGCGGACTCGGCGATCTGGGCGGCGGTCAGCGCGGCCCGGGGCAGCTCGATCATGGTGCCGAGGGAGAGCTTGAGGTCCACGCCGTGGGCCCGCTCGACCTCGGCGATGACCTGCTCGGCCTCCTCGCGGACGATCTCCAGCTCCTGCACCGTGCCCACGAGCGGAATCATGATCTCGGCGCGCGGGTCGCCCTTGGCGGCCCGGCGGGCGGCGGCGGCCTCGGCGATGGCCCGTACCTGCATGGCGAACAGGCCGGGGATGACTAGTCCGAGGCGTACGCCGCGCAGGCCGAGCATCGGGTTCTGCTCGTGCAGCCGGTGGACGGCCTGGAGGAGGCGCAGGTCGTTCTCGTTGTGGTCCTTGCGGGACTCGGCGAGCGCGACGCGCACCGACAGCTCGGTGATGTCGGGCAGGAACTCGTGCAGCGGCGGGTCGAGCAGCCGGACGGTGACGGGCAGCCCGTCCATCGCCTCGAACAGCTCCACGAAGTCCTTCTTCTGGAGCGGCAGCAGCTCGCCGAGGGCGGCGTCGCGCTCCTCGTCGCCGTGGGCGAGGATCAGCCGCTCGACCATCTCGCGGCGCTCGCCGAGGAACATGTGCTCGGTGCGGCACAGCCCGATGCCCTGGGCGCCGAACCGGCGGGCGCGGGCGGCGTCCTCGGCGTTGTCCGCGTTGGCCCGTACGCGCAGGCGGCGGACCCGGTCCGCGTACGCCATGATCCGGTGCACGGCGGCGACCAGCTCGTCGGCGTCGTCGGCGCCCGCGTGCATCCGGCCCTCGAAGTACTCGACCACCGGGGAGGGAACGACCGGGACCTCGCCGAGGTAGACCTTGCCGGAGGAGCCGTCGATCGAGACGACGTCGCCCTCCTCGATGACCAGGTCGTCCTTGCCGTCCGCGCTCGGCACGATCATGCGGCGGCGCTTGGTGTCGACCTCCAGGTCCTCGGCGCCGCACACACAGGTCTTGCCCATGCCGCGGGCAACGACGGCGGCGTGCGAGGTCTTGCCGCCGCGAGAGGTGAGGATGCCCTCAGCGGCGATCATGCCGTCCAGGTCGTCGGGGTTGGTCTCGCGGCGGATGAGGATGACCTTCTCACCGGAGCGGGACCACTTGACGGCGGTGTACGAGTCGAACACGGCCTTGCCGACGGCGGCGCCCGGGGAGGCGGCGATGCCGCGCCCGATCTTCCGTACGGCGTCGCCCGCCGCGGCCTCCTCGTCGAAGCGCGGGAACATCAGCTGCGCGAGCTGCGCGCCGTTGACCCGGCGCAGCGCCTCGGCCTCGTCGATCAGGCCCTGGTCGACCAGCTGGGTGGCGATCCGGAAGGCGGCACCGGCGGTGCGCTTGCCGACCCGGGTCTGCAGCATCCACAGCTTGCCGCGCTCGATGGTGAACTCGATGTCGCACAGGTCCTTGTAGTGCGTCTCGAGGGTTTCCATGATCTGCATCAGCTCGTCGTACGAGCGCTTGTCGATCTGCTCGAGGTCGGCGAGCGGAACGGTGTTGCGGATGCCCGCGACGACGTCCTCGCCCTGGGCGTTCTGCAGGTAGTCGCCGTAGACGCCCTGGTGGCCGCTGGCCGGGTCGCGGGTGAAGGCGACGCCGGTGCCCGAGTCGGGGCCGAGGTTGCCGAAGACCATGGAACAGATGTTGACCGCGGTGCCCAGGTCGTGCGGGATGCGCTCCTGACGACGGTAGAGCTTGGCGCGGTCGCCGTTCCAGGAGTCGAACACGGCCCGTACGGCGAGGTCCATCTGCTCGCGCGGCTCCTGCGGGAAGCTGCGGCCGGTCTCCTGGGCGACGATCGTCTTGAACTCCGCGACCAGTTTCTTGAGGTCGGCGGCGTCGAGGTCGACGTCGACGGTGACACCCTTGGACTGCTTGGCCGCGTCGATGGCCTCCTCGAAGAGGTCACCGTTCACGCCCAGCACGGTCTTGCCGAACATCTGGATGAGGCGGCGGTAGGAGTCCCAGGCGAACCGGTCGTCGCCCGCCTGCGCGGCGAGCCCGGCGACGGACTCGTCGGAGAGGCCGATGTTGAGGACGGTGTCCATCATCCCGGGCATCGAGAACTTCGCGCCGGAGCGTACGGACACCAGGAGCGGGTCGTCGGCCTGGCCGAGCTTCTTGCCCATCTTCCCCTCGAGGGCTTCGAGGTGCGCACTCACCTCGTCGCGGAGGGCCGCGGGCTCGGAACCGCTGTCGAGGTAGACCTTGCACGCCTCGGTGGTGATGGTGAATCCCGGTGGCACGGGGAGACCGAGATTGGTCATCTCGGCGAGGTTCGCTCCCTTCCCGCCGAGGAGGTCCTTGAGATCCTTGTTGCCCTCGGTGAAGTCGTAAACGAACTTCTGCTGATCTTGTGTTTCCGGCACGGGACTCGATCTCCTCGGCTCGGCTGCCCTGACGGCGGGGAGCGTACCCAGATCGAAGGCTCCTGAGTATGTCCACTCCACCGTCATTCGGCCGTAACCACCCGCCTGCCACGTGTTCGAAAGTGCGCCGCCGAGGGGAGTGGCGCGGGTCACTCCTTCAAGAGTCGAACACATGCACACGCCACGCATAGGGCGAGACGGGTGATCACTACACTGCGTTATGGCTGGTTCGAGGTCTCGAACATCGATAGGGTGACACTGAGTGCCACGCATTGAGGAGGTGAGCGCAGCGGACGGCCACCCCATCACCCCTCCACTTCCGCTCATCTGAGCGGCACCTTGATCAGAGTGGCGAGAATCACCCCCTCCAGAATGCCTCATCTCACTCCTCGGACATAACGAGGGGGTGCTCGCTCAGATGAGCGATTCGCAGGTGAGCGACGGCGGCAGGGGCCGGTAGGGTGCCCCTACACTCCATGCTGAGGAGGTCCCGTGACCAGCGCCCGACGCGCGCTCGCGCAGGTGGTGCCCGGCGCGCGGCGCGTCCTCGACGAGAACTGGACCGGCTCCTCCACGGTCCCCTCGCGCGGCCTCTATCCCCACCAGTGGAGCTGGGATTCGGCGTTCATCGCGATCGGATCGCGTCATCTTTCGGTACGCCGCGCCCAGCGGGAACTGGAAACCCTGCTCGCGGCCCAATGGGACGACGGACGCGTCCCCCACATCGTCTACAACCCCGCGGTGCCGCCGGGCGCCTATTTCCCGGGCCGGGACTTCTGGCAGCCGCCCCCGGGCGCCACCGGCGCCCCGCCCGGCGTCGCCACCTCCGGGATCATCCAGCCGCCGGTGCACGCGCTCGCCTGCCTGCTGGTGCACCGCGCCGACCCGCACGCCTCGCTGCGGTCCGGCTTCCTGGCCCGTACGTACCCCCGGCTCGCCGCCTGGCACCGCTATCTGACCGGCCGACGCGACCTGGGCGGCGGCGGGCTGGTGTCGGTGGTCCACCCCTGGGAGCCGGGCATGGACAACAGCCCTTGCTGGGACGCCCCGCTGGCCCGCGTCGACCCCGCCCCGCCGGAGGCGTTCCGCCGCGCCGACCTCGACCACGGCGCGGCCGCCGACCGGCCCACCGACCTGGACTACGGGCGATACGTACGGCTCGCGGCGGACTACCGGGACGGCGGCTACGAGGACCGTGCCGATGCGCTCGGCTTCGTGGTCGAGGACCCGGGCGTCAACGCCCTGCTCATCGCCTCCGAACACGCCCTGGCCGAGATCGCCCGGACCGTCGGCGCGGACCCCGGCCCGCACCGCGCCCGGGCCGCCCGTCTGACGGCCGCCCTGCTGGACCGCCTCTGGGACCCGGCCACCGGGCTGTTCCTGTGCCGCGATGTGCGCGGCGGGGACCTCATCCCCGAGCGGAGCGCGGCGGGCCTGCTGCCCCTGCTCGTCCCCGAGCTGCCCCGGGCCACGGTCGGGACGCTGCTCCGTACGGCCACGGGCGAGCACTTCGGGCTGGGCGCCTCGGTGCGCCTGGTGCCCAGTTACGACCTGCGCGGTCATGCCTTCGACCCCGCCCGCTACTGGCGCGGCCCCGCCTGGTTCAACGTCAACTGGCTCCTGGAACGCGGCCTGCGGCTGCACGGCGCCGCCCCCGAGGCGGACGCGCTCCGGTCCGCCGCCCTGGAGGCGGCCGCCGCCTCCGGGTTCGCCGAGTACGTCGACCCGTACACGGAGGAGCCGCGCGGCACCCGGGACTTCAGCTGGACGGCGGCCCTGGCGCTGGACCTGGCGGTGGCGGCCGTCGGCTGAGGCCGCTCAGCCCTCTCCCCCGACCAGCCCGGCCAGCGCCTCGCGGGTCTTCCGGGTGCAGCGGTGGTCGTCGCCCAGCACCCGCTCGCTCACCTCCAGCACCGCACGCCACTCGGCCTCGGCCTCCGCGGGGCGGCCGAGCCCCTGGAGCGCGGTGCCCAGGTTGTAGCGGGTCCACAGGGTGCCGACATGCTCGGCCCCGAGGACGCGCGTCCGCAGCGCGGCCGTCGCCCGGATCTCCGCTTCCGCCTCCGCGAAGCGGCCCAATTTGTTCAGCACGTTGCCGAGGCTGTGCCGCACCGCCAGCGTTTCCTTGGACTCGGGCCCCAGGACCTTCGTACGCCCCTCGACCACATGCCGGTACTCCGCCTCGGCCTCCTCGTACCGCTCTTGGTTCCGCAGCAGGTCGCCGAGCATTCGATGGGTCAGCAGGGTGCCGGGGTCGAGCGGCCCCCGCACCCGCGCCTCGGCCGCCATGATCGCGCGGTACTCGGCCTCGGCCTCCTCCAGCCGGTCGAGGTCGCTCAGTGCGTTCGCGCGGCAGTACCGGGTCACGAGCGTCGCCGACACTTCGGCTCCCAGCGTGCGGGTCCGGTCCTCCAGCACCTCGGTGAACTCCGTCAGCGCCTCCTCGTAGCGCCCGGCCTCCGCAAGGCAGACCCCCAGGCCATGCCGCGTGGTCAGGGTGCTGGGATGCTCCCGGCCCAGCACGTCGGTCTGCATCACCAACAGGCCCCGGAAGGCCGCTTCCGCCTCCTCGTATCTCTTCTGATCGCCCAGGATCATGGCCCGCAGACGGCGTGCTTCGAACGAGGTGACGTGCTGCTCCCCACAGGCCCGGTCCGACACGTCGATCAGCGCCGCGACCTCGGTCTGCGCCTCCTCGTACCGGCCCAGATCGCGCAGCACGGAAATGTGCCAGTACGCCGCGCTCAGGGCGCGCTGGTGCCCCGGGTCGAGGCCCCGCCCCAACCGGTCGGCGACCTCCCGCCACAACAACTCGGCCTCCTCCTCGCGGCCCCGTTCCACCAGGAGATGTGCCAGCCGGAAGACGGCGGTGGCCCATGCCGGGAGACCGCCCCCTTCCGAGGGCCGGCAGTCCGCCACGGCCGCCCGGCTCTCCGCCTCGGCCTCGTCATAACGCCCGAGCTGCGCCAGCGCGCTGGACAGCCACACCCTGGCGTTGGCCGTGTCCTCGTGCTCCGGGCCCTTGATGTCGGTGAACTCCCGCTGTGCGACGCGGAACTCCCGCTCGGCTTCCTCCGGACGCCCCAGGGCCACCAGCATGCGGCCACGGCTCACCCGGAGTTCCGCGATATGCCCGCGCTGGTCATCCGAGCGGCGAAGGTACGCGTCGATGAGCGCGCGGCGCTCCTCCTCGGCGGCTTGCTTCCGCCCAGCCTGCTCCAGCAGGGCGGCCAGGTGGTCGCGTGCGTTGAGCGTGTACTGGTGATCCCTGCCGTGCACCCGGCCCGAGGTCTCGACCACCGCCCTCAGTTGGCGCTCGGCCTCCTCGTGGTCACCCAGCTTGTTCAGCACGTGGGCCAGATGGCCGCGCAGGTTGCGCGACTCCAGCTCCTCTCCGGCCGACACCTGGGGAAGCTGTTCCAGGCTCGTGCCGCGCAGTTCCTCCGCGTAGTCCCGCCATCCGCCCTCGACCAGCGCCTCGGCCAACCCGGGTAGTAGCCACACCCCGAGCCAGCCCGACTCGTCCCGCTCCTCCGCCTCCTCCAGCAGCCGGTCGACGTGGTCCCGGACCGGCGCCGTGATCCTCTCGTCGGCCGCGATCCGGCGTACCAGGGCGAGGAACGGCGGCTGGACGCGCTCCGAGACATACGAACGGGCCGGGGCATGACCCGACGGCCCGGGCGAGGACGGCGGTTCCTCCGGCTCCGGGCTCTCGTGCGGCGCGTCCCCCAGCAGTCCCAGCCGCCGCAGCAGCTCCGGGGACGCCGCCGCGAACGGCCTGGCCTCCGCCGCCACGCCCGCGTCGCCGCGCTGCCCCGACAGCCGGGCCCGGAACTCCGGGCCGCTCCCCCGGCGGCGCAGCAGGAACTCCGTGACCCGCTTCGCCGTGTCCAGCGCGTCCGAGGTCCGCACCCCGTCCAGCAGCAGATCCGCCACCCCGGGGTAGAACTCGTACTCGTCCGCTCGCCCCTCCCGCCGCCGCAGCAGCCCGCCCAGGAACACCTCCGCGAGCTGTGCCGAACCCGCGCCGCTCGCCTGGTGGATCAGCCGCATCACCGGCAGCGTCAGCGGATGGACGGTGGCGAGCGCACCGGCCAGCCGCCGGCCCTCCGGGGAGGCGCCGCCCCGGAAGCGGCGCAGCCGCTCCTCCGGCGTGGGCTCGGGCACCTCGGCGGTGGCCGCGGCGGCGACCGGCTTGCCGGCGCCTTCCAGCAGCATCACCGGGAGCAGGGCGCTGCCCTCCCCCGTGCCGGTGAGCGCGGCCCACGCGCCCAGCTCGGCCTCCGCCAGCGGCAGCACCGGCACCGGGATGCCCGTGTACTCGACGAGCCCGGGCGGCAGCACCGGGTGGCGCACCGTCAGCGTGCGGCCCGGTGCGCCCGCCCTTCCGCGCGCGGAGACCAGCAGCCGCTGGGTGGGCATGCCGCGCTCCGGCCACAGGCGCGGGGGCAGCGGCTGGACGACCGCGACGGGAGAGTGGCGGGCCCAGCGGCGCAGCAGGCGCGGGATGGCGCCGCTGCGCCATCCCGGACCGACGCCGTCGGAGAGGACGAGGATCATCGTGCGGCCGGAGGTGTCGGTCAGCTGCCGCGCGGTACGGCGCGAGGCCTCCGGGGCGTACGGGCGGGCCCGCAGCCGCGGTTCGGCTTCGGCCGCGCTGTCCAGCCCGTAGGTGCGCACGGCACGGAACGCGCCCTGCCGCTCCAGCATCCCCCGCACTTCGGCGGCGAGCTGCTGCCACAGCACCATCGAGGGGCCGTCGTCGACCACGAGCACGGCGCTGAGCCAGCGCTCCCGCCGGGGCCGGAGCATCGCGTCGGGCAGACCGGTTTCGGCGATCCAGTCGGCGGTGGCGCCCTCGTCCAGGCGGAAGGAGGTCCGGGACGGCACGGTGCGGCGCAGGGGCCGCAGCGCGCGGGAGAGTCCGCGCGCCGCGGGGAGCGCCGGTACGCCGCGTACGCCGACGGCGCGCGCCGGACGGGCACCGGCGGGCCGGGTGCCGGGGGCGAACAGCCCGGCGGGGGCGGCGGGCTCGGGCTCCGGCTCGCGAACGGCGATGTCCCCTGCCGGGGCTGCCCGTACCGCCTTGTCACACTCCTCGGTGTCCTCCGCGGGGGCGGACGGGGCGAGCGGCCCGGCCGTACCGTCCGCCGCGTCGCCGTCGGCGGTGCCGCCGGAGGGCGCGGTGGTGGCCGCGAGCCACAGGGCGTCGCGCAGCTCATCCGTGGAGAGTTCGACCCCCGCGTCCTCCAGCAGGGTGGACAGCCGATGAATCATTACGCGTCCGCTTCGTCCAGCGAGCGCAGCACGTTGCTCAGGATGTGGTGATCGATCGGCACATCGGAGGCGCGGAGGTGGACCGCGTTGAGCAGCTGGTCGGTGGCCAGCTCGCCTTCCTCCCGCAGCGCCAGGAAGTCTTCGATCAGGTCCTGGGCCCGGGCCGCGGTCTCCTCGCCGAGGTGCATGGTGACGATCTGCTGGAGCTGCTGGGCGTCGGGCTGAGTGAGGTCGAGCCGGACGCAGCGGCGCAGGAAGGCCGGGGGGAAGTCTCGCTCGCCATTGCTGGTGATGACGACGACCGGGAACACGCGGCAGCGGACCCGGCCCTCCACGATCCGTTCCTTCTCCTCGGTGCCGGTGACCCGCACATCGGCCCGCGGGTCCTGGAGGCGGGCCAGCTCGGGGATGGTGAACTGGCCCTCCTCGAACACGGTGAGCAGGTCGTTCGGAAGGTCCGCGTCGCCCTTGTCCAGCTCGTCGATGAGCAGGACGCGCGGCAGGTCGCCCGGCAGCAGCGCGGTGCCGAGGGCGCCGAGCCGCAGATAGTCCCCGATGTCCGGTTCGGGCGCGGCGTCCTCGTCCCCCCGGCGGAGCAGGGACGCCTCGCGCAGCCGCCCGACCGCGTCGTACGAATACAGCCCGTCCATGAGCGTGGAACGGCTGTTGATCGGCCAGTGCAGCACCTCGCCGAGCTTCAGTTCATGCGCGATGGCGTACGCGAGCGTCGACTTGCCGGTGCCGGGCCGCCCGGTGACCAGCAGCGGGCGGTGCAGATGCAGCGCCGTGTTGACGATGTCCCGGTGCTCGTCGGTGATGAGGTACGGCAGCGGCTCCGTGTCGGCGCGGCGCGGCACGTCGTCGTCGAAGCGCCGCCACGGCGGGGCCTTGGGCCAGGTCTCGACGGCGTGGGGTGTGGCGCCACCGCCCTGGAAGAGCCTCCAGTCCTGTGCCATGGTCTTTCTTCTCCTCGTGGGGCTGCTCAGGGTGCCGACAGGTCGAGTTGGCCGGGAAGGGGCCGGTGCGGGTCGTCCCACAACAGGGCCAGATGGCGACCCGGATGACTTTCGTTGCCGTCGCTCTCCAGCCGGAGTTTACGAAGACGCCTGGGCAGCGACTCCAACTGCGGCTCCGACGGCTCCGTGATGCCCAGCAGCTCTTTCAGCTTCTCGTCCGTGAGAGCCGGCTCGGCGTCGCTGTCCCAGACGAGCACGGGCAGGCCGTCGAAGAGGCAGGCGGTGAAGACCGCCTCGCGGGCCGCCCTCGGTGCCGCGACCACCGCTCCGGGGGCGGTCTCCTGACGCTCGATGGCGGCCCGCACCTGCTTGAACCCCGTCACCTCGGCGGGCAGCCACTGCAGATCCCCGGTGGTGGCCGTGGCGACCTGCTTCCAGCGCCGCTCCCACAGATGACGCCGCTGGGACTGGCGCAGCTCGACGCAGCGCAGGACGACCGGGAAGTCCGTGCCGAGCGCACGCTCCTGGGGCCGTGACGCGTCCAGCGGCCAGCGGTGCACGCCGAGTTCGAGGTCGGTGGAGGGGACGAAGAACTCCACCAGGGTCTCCGAGACGCGGCCGTGAGCGGCCAGCAGCGCGTCGATCCGGGCCTGTATCTCCTCCAGGGAGGCCGGGCTGTCGACCTTCGCCAGCGCGCCGACTTCCTCGCCGCTCCGCGACCACACCTCGTACGCCCTGCGCTGCCCTGGGCCGCTGGGCGCATGGAGCCTTATCTGGATGCGCCGGTCCGCTGCGGCGACGCGCACCCGCGCCGCGTGCTCCTGCGCTTCGGCGCGCCGATCCCGCAGCGCGGGCTCCAGGCCGAGCCGCCGCGCGCACGCCAGCGACCAGTCGCGCAGCTCGCCCGCGACCGCGCCACCGTCGAGCGCCGCGAAGTGCTCCACGACCCGGAGCAGCTGCGGAAGCCGGTGCGGCGTGGGGAGCAGCGCTTCGAGGCTGTCGGCGAGCGCGACCGGCTCGGTCGACGGCACATCGGCGGCGGTGAACAGTTCGCGCGCCGTCTCGGCGACGCCGTACCGCCCCCGCGCGTCCAGCCGGCCCAGCAGCGTGACGAGGGTGCGGTACTCGCCGCTGGTGAGCCATTGGCTCTGGAGGACATGGCACGCTTCGTACGATGCCGGCCGGATCGGCCGGCCGGGCGCCTGCTCGGCCAGCACGGCCAGCAGGGTGACGAGGCCGTGCGGGTGGGCGAGCGCCCAGTCGACCAGATCGTCCGCCGTGGGAGGCACCGCCGCGGGCGGCGCGGTGGTGAACTCCTCGCACAGCCGGGCGGCGACACCCGCCGCCCGGCCCGGCCGGGCCTCCAGGTGGCTCGCGGTCTCCAGGACGAGCCGCTGCCGGGTCTGCCGCTGCTCCTCGTCCAGGGGCGGGGGCCAGCTGTACTTGTTCTCGTTTCCGGACCAGTCGCTGACGAAAACGGTCGGGTACTGGTCGATGTCCTCCTCCGCGCGGAGCCGGTCGAACTCGCCCCGTACGCCCTCCCAGACGCGCCCGAGGTCCAGCGCCGTGCCGCCGGTCCCGGCCGCGTGGAGCTGACGTAACAGCACGGAGGTGAAGCGCCCGGCCCCTTGCCGCTCCTTGGCGACGGCCCCGGCCTGGCAGGCCCGCATCCAGTACACCGGCCGCTCGGGTCTGATCTGGGCCGACTTGGTGAGCAGATCCGGGTCGTCGACCAGCTCATGGGTGCCGGTGGGGAGAGCCTGGCGGCACGCGTCGATGATGACGGTGACCCGGTCCATTCCGTCCCAGGGCAGATGCTCGGTGCGCATCAGGTCGACGAGGCTGTCGGCGTCCAGACCCAGGAGGTCCGTATTGCTGGTCTCGGGATACAGCAGGCTCCACCGCCCGCCCGGCGCCTGCACCCCGTGCCCGGCCCAGTAGATCCACAGCCAGTCGCCGTCGATCTCGCGCAGCCCCTCCCGGAAGACCTTGCGCACATCGGCGCGCTCCGCCGGGCGGTAGCCGGGGTGCGCCGCCTCCAGGGCCGCCCTGTTGCGCTCCATGGGCGAGGCCAGCAACTGGATGTTCTCCGGCGGTACACCCCGCCCGGTCAGCCACGTGCGCATCCCGATGGCATCGTGCACCGGGCCGTCGAGGTTCAGCTCGTCGCCGCCGTTGTACCGCTCGACCGCCACGATCACGGCATGGGTGCGGCGCCAGTCGTGCTCCACCGCTGTCACTTCGGCAGCTCCGGGGCCAGCAGTTCGTACAGCCGCTGGTGGGCGAAGTACGAGGTGTGGGCGCGCGGGAAGGGCTGACGGGTGGTGACGCGCCAATCGGTCACCCGGTCGGGGAAGACCTTCTCCCCGACGAAGCCGAGCAGGTCCTGCTCGTCGTAGACGTTGATCCAACGGGGGAAGGTGCCGGGCAGGGGTTCGCCGCGGCGCAGCGCGGTGAGCGCGTCCAGCTCGTAGAGGAACGGCGCCTGCGAGCCGACGGTCACCAGCAGTTCCACCTCGGGCGGCCGCTCCGTGGGATCGGCGAGCAGATCGACGCAGGCGATCCCGCCGAGGCTGTGCGCGAGCAGCACCACCGGCCCGCCGCCGTCCTCGGCGGCCTCGCGCACCGCCGCGCGGATCGCGGCGCGCACTCCGGCGCCGCGCACCTGGTAGCGGAGGATGTCGCCGCTCGCCGGGACAAGTTTGCTGGTGATGCCGCCACGGAAGCTGTGGGCCAGCGAGGACAGCGGCGAGAGGTAGGAGTTGAGCGCCCGTACGGCGACGCCCTTCGCGGCGCGGGCGGCGAATCCGCCCCGGCCGGTGCCGCCCAGCTGGCCGGTGAGCGCGCCGACGAGGGTGTCCCGGTCGGCGCCGTCCACCGCGAGCGGCTCGTCGTCGCCGTGCGGGCCCTCGGCGCGCTGGACGGCCAGGGCGTACACGGCGCGGGCCGCGATCGCCTCGATGCCGTCGGCGGGCGCAGTGCCGCCCAGGGCGCGGGAGATCTCATGGGCGACGCGGCCGGTGGCCGGGCCGAGGTGCGGGGCGAGGTCGGACACCAGCTCGTCCAGGCTCGCCCTGCCGCCGGTCGCCGCCGGGCTTCCCGCGTCGCCGGTCGCCGCCGCGGGGCTCTCTCCGCCGGCCACCGCCGCCAGGCTCAGGCCGCGCACCTTGTCGGCGACGGTCTGCCAGGGGTCCTGACGGCCGGGGGCGAAACCGGCCCGGGCGCCTCCGCCGCGCCGCGCCTTCGCCGCCTCGGCGAACTCCCGCAGCTCGGCGAGCGGATCGACCTCCAGCAGCGCCCAGACGGCCAGCGGATCGTCCTCGTCCAGCACCTGGCCCGGCAGATCGTCACCGCCGACGCCGCGGCTCTTCGCCCGCGGCGGGACCGACGCCCCGCCGAGCCCCAGCGACGCCCCGTGCTCCTCGCCCCAGAAGCAGCGGACGACCCGGACGTCGGGTCTCACCCGCCCGAGGCCCTTCACGACCCGCGCGAGGCTCTTGTCGTATGGCTTGGCCCGGACCCCCGTGCCGTGGACGAAGACGACGCTTGTCACCGATCCCCCCAGATCGTCCGGATCCCACCGCGACCACGAATCCATCACTTTAACCCGTGATGACCCCGCGTGGCCCCCGAACTACCCAGCTCAGCCGCCCGAGGTGTCCAGCTCCGCGTCCGCGGTGACGCCCGCGCAGTCGTACGGGTCCTCCAGCCAGCCGTCCGGGAGGACCACCCGGTTGCGGCCCGAGGTGCGGCCGCGGGGGCCGTCGGCGCCGGGCGGCCACTCCTGGTCCAGGTCCAGCCCGGCCAGCAGGTCGTCCAGTTCGGCCAGGGACGAGGTGATCGCGAGCCGCTTGCGCATCTCGGAGCCGACCGAGAAGCCCTTGGTGTACCAGGCGACGTGCTTACGGAAGTCGATCACGCCGCGCTCCTCGTCCTCCAGCCACTCCGCGAGCAGCTCGGCGTGGCGGCGCATCACGGCGGCGACCTCCTTGAGCGTGGGCCGGGCGGCACCGGCCCCACCGCCCGGTGCGCCGCCGGGTTCGAACGCCGCCACCAGGTCGCCGAAGAGCCACGGCCGCCCCAGGCAGCCGCGCCCGACGACCACGCCGTCACAGCCGGTCCGGGCCATCATCCGCACCGCGTCCTCGGCGGACCAGATGTCGCCGTTGCCCAGCACCGGGATCTCCGGGACGGTCTCCTTCAGCCGCGCGATGGCGTCCCAGTCCGCCGTGCCGCCGTAGTGCTGGGCGGCGGTGCGGCCGTGCAGCGCGATCGCGGTCACGCCCTCCTCGACGGCGATCCGGCCCGCGTCGAGGTAGGTGATGTGGTCGTCGTCGATGCCCTTGCGCATCTTCATGGTCACCGGCAGCGGGCCCGCGCCCGTCACGGCCTCGCGCAGGATCGCGCGCAGCAGGTTCCGCTTGTACGGGAGCGCCGAGCCGCCGCCCTTACGGGTCACCTTGGGCACCGGGCAGCCGAAGTTGAGGTCGATGTGGTCGGCCAGGTCCTCGTCCACGATCATCCGTACGGCCTTGCCGACGGTCACCGGGTCGACCCCGTAGAGCTGGATGGAGCGGGGCTTCTCGGTGCCGTCGAAGTGGATCAGCCGCATGGTCTTGGCGTCCCGCTCGACCAGCGCCCGGGTCGTGATCATCTCGCTGACGAACAGCCCCTTGCCGCCGCTGAACTCCCGGCACAGGGTACGGAACGGCGCGTTGGTGATCCCGGCCATCGGTGCGAGCACCACCGGCGGCTGGACCGTATGCGGGCCGATCTGCAGCTGTGTCTGGGTCATGGGGTGAGCTTCCTCGCGGTGCGGGTAGGGGGTTCCGTATGGGTGGCCGTGCCGGACCGTCGTACGAGTCGTACGGATCGCCGTGGGGACCGTCGTGCGGACCGGACCTCTCATTGTCCCGCACTCGCGCAGGGGATCGGCCGGGCGGTTCATACCTTCGTATCCCCGACATCGTTGTAGCGTTCAACCATGCCTGAGCTCAGTCCTCGGCGGCGCATGCTCGTGCTGGCGATCTGCTGCATGAGCCTGTTGATCGTCAGCCTCGACAACACCGTGCTGAACGTCGCCCTGCCCTCGATGCGGAGCGATCTGCACGCCTCGGTCTCCGGAATGCAGTGGACGATCGACGCGTACACGCTCGTCCTCGCCGCGCTGCTGATGCTCGCCGGGTCGACGGCCGACCGGGTGGGGCGCAAGCGCACGTTCCAGACCGGGCTGGTGATCTTCACCCTCGGATCGGCGCTGTGCAGTGTCGCGCCCAGCCTGGGGGCGCTGGTCGGCTTCCGCATGGTGCAGGCCATCGGCGGTTCGATGCTCAACCCCGTGGCCATGTCGATCATCACCAACACCTTCACCGAGCCCCGGGAGCGGGCCCGGGCGATCGGGGTGTGGGGCGGGGTCGTCGGCATCAGCATGGCGGCCGGGCCGATCGTCGGCGGGGTGCTGGTGGAGTCGATCGGCTGGCGCTCGATCTTCTGGATAAACCTTCCGGTCGGGCTCGCGGCGGTGGCGCTGACCGCCCGCTTCGTACCGGAGTCGCGCGCCCCGAAGCCCCGCAGGCCCGATCCGATCGGCCAGCTGCTGGTCATCGCCGTCCTCGGCTCCCTGACGTACGCCATCATCGAGGCGCCGGAGCACGGCTGGGGCTCGCCGCTGATCACCGTCTGCGCGGCGATCGCCGTCGCCGGGCTCATCGCGCTGATCCGCTACGAGCGGCGGCGCACCGAACCGCTGATCGATGTGCGCTTCTTCCACAGCGCCCCCTTCAGCGGGGCGACGGTCATCGCGGTGAGCGCGTTCGCGGCCCTCGGCGGCTTCCTCTTCATGAACACGCTCTATCTGCAGGACGTCCGCGGGCTCTCCGCCCTGCAGGCCGGGCTGTGGATGCTGCCGATGGCGTTCATGTGCTTCGTCTGCGCACCGCTGTCCGGGCGGCTGGTGGGCCACGGCGGGCCCCGGCTGCCGCTGCTGCTGGCCGGGGTGACGATAGGAGCCAGCGGGGTACTGTTCGCGGTCTTCGACGCCCAGTCCACCAATGCGCTGCTGCTGACCGGCTATCTGCTGTTCGGCATCGGCTTCGGCCTGGTCAACGCGCCCATCACCAATACGGCGGTCTCCGGGATGCCCCGTTCACAGGCCGGGGTCGCGTCGGCCGTCGCCTCCACCAGCCGCCAGGTGGGCCAGTCGCTGGGGGTCGCGGTGATCGGCGCCGTGCTGGCCGCGGGCGCGGCGGCCGGGGTGTCGGGTGCGGCGGCGGGCCACAAGGCATCGGCGGCGGCCGCCGCCGCGTTCGTGGACGCCGCCCGCCCCGCCTGGTGGATCATCGCCGGATGCGGTGCCGTCATCCTGCTGCTGGGCGCCCTGACCACCGGCCGATGGGCGCTGGCCACCACCCGGCACGCCGCCAAGCTGTTCGAGGAGGGCGGGCCGACGGGTCAGACCTCGGCCAGTTCGAGCGCCAGGGCGTGAAGCCGGTCCAGGCGCTCACGGGACTCCGCGTCCGCCGGGGTGTAGGTGAGCAGCTTGGGCCCCTGGTTGGGACCGGTCCACAGACTGGTCGAGGTCAGCCGCAGCACACCCACGCTCGACTGCCGGAAGATCTTGATCCGGTCGCCGGGCCGCACCACCTCATGGCGCGCCCAGATCTCCCGGAACTCCGGTGAGGCCTCCTCCAGCCGCCGCAGCAGCGCCTTCCACGCGGGCTCGGCGACGTGTTCGGCCATCGCGGCGCGGAACTTGCCCGCCATCACCCGGATCGTCTCGTCCCGCTCGACCAGGCTCGCCCGCCAGTCGTCGTTGGTGAACGCCAGCCACATGCAGTTGCGGTCCTCCGGCGGCAGCGCGTCCAGATCGCACATCAGCAGCCGGTAGGAGCGGTTGTACGCGAGGAGATCGAACCGGGCGTTCTGCACGCACGCCGGGAACGGCTCCAGCTGCTCCAGCATCACCTGGAGCGACTGCGGCACCCCGGAGCACTCGCTCCCGGGGTTCGGATCGACCGCCCCGGCGAGGACGAACAGATGCGCGCGCTCGCTGCGGTCCAGAAGCAGCGCGCGGGCGATGGCGTCGAGGACCTGCACCGAGACATGGATGTCCCGGGCCTGTTCCAGCCAGGTGTACCAGGTGACGCCCACCGTGGAGAGCTGGGCGACCTCCTCGCGGCGCAGCCCGGGGGTCCGCCGGCGGCGGCCGCGCGGGAGCCCCACCTGCTCGGGGGTGATCCGCTCCCGGCGGCTGCGCAGAAAGGCCGCCAGCTCGGTCCGTCGGATGTCGGCCACGCCGCCGACCGTGGCACCCTGCACCGTGATGGTCATGGCTCCAGAGTGCCCCATGGACTCAGCCGGTTGCCAGGTACTTCTTGTACCAGGATAAAGACACTCTGGTACCCGGCTGAGCGAGGCGCGATCGTCTGAATCGTGACCGAAACCGAAATCCCTACCAGAACCCTCGCCCCGGCCGCCCGGGGCGCCGCCGCGACGACGCCGGTCAGGACGCCGACCGGCGGGGCGCCGACCGGCGGGACGCCGACCGACGGGGCCCTGAGCGGCCCGGGGCTGTTCACCCTGCTGCTCGGGGCGGCCCTCCCTCTCATCGATTTCTTCATCGTCAACGTGGCCCTGCCCACCATGGACCGCGACCTGAACGCGGGCCCGGCCATCCTGGAGCTGATCGTCGCCGGGTACGGCGTGGCGTACGCGGTGCTGCTGGTCCTCGGCGGACGGCTGGGCGACTCCTTCGGGCGGCGCCGGCTCTTCCTCGCCGGAATGGCGGCCTTCGGGCTGACGTCGCTGGCCTGCGGGCTCGCCCCGGACGCGTGGAGCCTGGTCGTGGCGCGCGTCGCGCAGGGCGCCGCGGCGGCGCTGATGCTGCCGCAGGTGCTCGCCACCATCCACGCCTCCACCAGCGGCCCGCGCCGCGCCCGCGCGCTCAGCATGTACGGCGCGACGGCCGGCCTCTCCATGGTGGCGGGGCAGATCCTGGGCGGGGTGCTGGTGGCCGCGGACATCGCGGGCACCGGGTGGCGCGCGGTCTTCCTGGTCAACGTCCCGGTCGCGCTCATCGGCCTGGTCCTGGCCCTGCGTACGGTGCCCGAGACCCGCTCGAACCGGCCCGCGCCGGTGGACGTCCCGGGCACGGTGCTGCTGGCCGTCTCGCTGATCACGCTGATGGTGCCGCTGACCGAGGGGCGGGCGGCGGGCTGGCCGCTGTGGACCTGGCTGCTGCTGGGCGCGTTCCCGTTCGCGGCGACGGCGTTCTACGTGATCGAGCGCCGCGCCGACCGGGCGGGCGCGACCCCGCTGCTGCCGCCGAGTCTGTTCGCCCTGCGGGGGCTGCGGCGCGGGCTGCCGATGGTGGTGCCGTTCTCGATCGGCTTCGGCGGCTTCATGTTCGTCATCGCGGTCGCGCTGCAGCAGGGTCTGCGGTACGGGCCGGTCGCGGCCGGTCTGGCGCTGGCGCCGATGGCCGCCGCCTTCTTCGTGGCCTCGCTCATGGGCCCGCGCCTGGTGGGCCGGTACGGCAGCCGCGTGGTGACCTCCGGCGGACTGTTCCAGGCGGTGGGCCTCGGGCTGCTGATGCTGGCCGTGGCGCGCGACTGGCCGGACCTGTCCCTGGCCGGGCTGCTGCCGGGGGTCGCCCTGGCCGGTTTCGGGCAGGGGCTGCAGTTGCCGGTGCTGATCCGGATCGTGCTGGCCGAGGTGCCGAGCGAGCGGGCGGGGGTGGGCAGCGGCGTGATGGTCACGATCCAGCAGTCCTCGCTGGCGCTGGGCGTCGCCACGCTCGGCACCCTGTTCCTCGCGCTGGCGCCGTCGATGGGGATGGGTGACGCCCTGGTGATCACGCTGGCGGCGCAGCTCGCGGCGGTGGCGCTGACGGTGCTGCTGAGCCTGCGGCTGCCGCGCGTGGTGGTGTGAGCGGGGCTGGTGGGGCCGGCAGACGCGCGACGCCAGACAGGCGATGACAGGTAGGCGATGACATACCTGCGGTGACAGCCATGCGATGACGGGTAGGCGGTAGCGGGTATGCGATGACAGATATTGAAATCTGTCATCGCATATGCCACGCTCGTTGACGCATACACACACGCAGACTCCGCGTCGCACCCCCGAGTCCCCCGCAAGGAGCACCCCATGCAGATGCGCCAACTCGGCACCACCGGCCCCCATGCCTCCGCGATCGGCCTCGGCTGCATGGGCATGTCCGCCCTGTACGGCCCCGCGGACCGCGCCGAGTCCCTGGCCACCATCCACGCCGCGCTCGACGCCGGGGTCACTCTGCTGGACACCGGCGACTTCTACGCCATGGGCCACAACGAACTGCTCATCAACGAGGCCCTGCGCACCGCGCCCGCCGCCCACCGCGAAAGGGCCCTGCTCAGCGTGAAGTTCGGCGCGCTGCGCGGCCCCGACGGCGGCTGGTCCGGCCATGACGGCCGCCCGGCCGCCGTCAAGAACTTCGCCGCCTACTCGCTCCAGCGCCTCGGCGCCGACCACATCGACGTCTACCGCATCGCCCGCGTCGACCCCGACGTCCCGATCGAGGAGACCGTGGGCGCCATCGCCGAGCTGGTCGAGGCCGGGTATGTGCGGCACATCGGGCTCTCGGAGGCGGGTGCGGAGACCATACGCCGCGCCACCGCCGTCGCCCCGATCAGCGATCTGCAGATCGAGTACTCCCTGATCTCCCGCGGCATCGAGGAAGAGATCCTGCCGGTCTGCCGTGAGCTGGGCGTCGGCATCACCGCGTACGGCGTGCTCTCCCGCGGGCTGATCAGCGGCCACTGGAGCCGGGACCGCAAGCTCGCCGAGAACGACGTCCGCGGCTTCGTCCCGCGCTTCAGCGGCGACAACATCGACCACAACCTCAGCCTGGTCGAGGCCCTGCGCAAGATCGCCGACGACAAGGGCGTCAGCGTCGCGCAGATCGCCATCGCCTGGGTGCTCGCCCAGGGCCCGAAGCACGCCACGGCCATCGTGCCGCTGATCGGTTCTCGCACACGCGCACAGCTGACAGAGGCTCTCGGCTCGCTGGACGCTACGCTCGACGCCGACGACCTGGCCGCGATCGAGGAGGCCGTTCCGGCCGGTGCCGCAGCGGGCGACCGCTACCGGGAGTCGCAAATGGCCTTCCTCGACAGCGAGAAGAAGAAGTAGAAGAGGTACGGGACCCGATGCCGCCGCCCGAGACACCCCTGACCCCCGACCGCGTCCTCGAAGCCACCGAGGACGTGCTGCGCCGCTACGGCCCGGCCAAGGCCACGGTCGTGGACGTGGCCCGCGCGCTCGGGGTCAGCCACGGCAGCGTCTACCGGCACTTCCGTACCAAGGCGGCCCTGCGCGAGGCGGTCACCGAGCGGTGGCTCGACCAGGCACACGACGAGCTGTTCCGCATCGCCCGCGCCAAGGGCCCGGCGACCGACCGGCTGCGCGAGTGGCTGTCCGCCCTCTTCGCCGCCAAGCGGGGCAAGGCGGGCGACGATCCGGAGCTGTTCGCCACCTATCTTTCCCTGGCCGGCGAGAACAGCGGCACCGTCGCCCGGCACATCGAGACGATGATCGGCCACCTCACCAGGATCGTCGAAGGCGGCATCGCGAGCGGCGAGTTCAGGACGCCCGACGCCCGCACGACGGCCCGCTCCCTGTGGTCCGCGACGGCCCACTTCCACGACCCGGTGTACGCGGCGGAGTGGTCGGACCCGGGCGTGGAGCTGGCCTTCGCCGACCTCGTCGAGCTGCTGCTCAACGGCTTGCGAGCCTAGAGGGAGGCCCGGCGCTCAGCGCACGCCCAGGAACCGCAGCACCGCCAGCACCCGGCGGTGGTCCGCGTCGGCGACCGGCAGGTCCAGCTTCACGAAGATGCTGTTGATGTGCTTCGCCACCGCGGACTCGCTGATCACCAGCGCCGCGGCGATCCCCGTGTTCGACCGGCCGCCCGCCATCAGCTCCAGCACCTCCCGCTCCCGCCGCGTCAGCCGGTCCAGCGGGTCGCTGTGGCGGCGGACGAGGAGCTGGGAGACCACCTGCGGGTCCAGCGCGGTGCCACCGCCCGCCACCCGCCGCAGCGCGTCGATGAACTCCTCCACGTCCGCGACGCGTTGCTTCAGCAGATAGCCGATCCCGCTCGTGTGCGCGGTGAGCAGATCGGCCGCGTAGCGCTCCTCCACGTACTGCGACAGCAGCAGCACCGCCGTGTCCGGCCACTGCTGCCGGATGAGCAGGGCGGCCCGGACGCCCTCGTCCGTGAAGCCCGGTGGCATCCGTACGTCCACCACGGCGATGTCCGGGCGGTGTTCCTCCACCGCCGTCAGCAGGCCCTCCGCGTCCGCCGCCTCCGCGGTCACCTCGAAGCCCGCCATCCGCAACACCTTGACGAGGCCGATCCGCAGCAGAACCGAATCCTCGGCGATCACAGCACGCACGGCAGCTCCACGGTGATGACGGTCGGGCCCCCGCGGGGGCTGCTGATGCCGAACGTGCCGTCCACCGAGCCCGCCCGCTTGGCGAGCCCGGTGAGACCGGTGCCCCGGGCGGCGTCGGCTCCGCCCTCCCCGTCGTCGGCGACGACGATCCGGAGCGTGTCCCCGGTGCGCACGACCGTGATGTCGGCCCGCTGCGCCCGCGCGTGCTTGGCGACGTTGGCGAGGGCCTCGGAGACGACGAAGTACGCGACGGCCTCGACGGTCGGGGCGGCTCGCTCCGGCACGTGGACGTGCAGCCGCACCGGCAGCGGGGCGCGCGCCGCGATGCCGGAGAGGGCGGCGTCCAGCCCGAGTTCGTCGAGGACGGCCGGGTGCAGCCCGCGCACCAGGCTGCTCAGCTCCTCGATGGCCCCCTTGGCCTCCCGGTGCGCCTCTTCGATCACCTGCCGTGCCTCGTCCGGCAGATCGGTCAGGGTGGCCTTGGCCAGGCCCAGGTTGACCGCCATGGAGACCAGCCGCTGCTGGGCGCCGTCGTGCAGATCGCGTTCGATGCGGCGGCGCTCTGCATCGCCCGCGTCGACCGCGCCCGCACGGCTCTCGGTCAGGTCCTCGACCCTGCGCTTCAGTTCCCTGGCCGGTACGGGACCCAGCAGCGCGGTCGCGGCGCGCGTGTCGAGCCGTACGAGGGCGCCGGTGAGCGCGTAGGCGAGGACCAGCAGGATCAGGCCACCGGCCGTGACGTACGCGGCCTGGGTCGAGTACCCGACATGGTCGAGCCGCCAGGACAGCGGGACGCCCCACACCCAGATGTAGACGGTGGCGGCCACGAAGCCGACGAGGGCCATCACGACGGCCAGCACTCCTCCCCACGCGACCGCCGGTCCGGCCAGCAGGTGGTACCACAGCTGCCGCGGGGCCCGTTCGGGCCCGGTGATCTCGATGCCGAGCAGCTCCTCGAAGCGCCACCGCTGGACGCGCG
This sequence comes from Streptomyces sp. NPDC007983, assembly GCF_042958345.1. Taxonomy (NCBI): domain Bacteria; kingdom Bacillati; phylum Actinomycetota; class Actinomycetes; order Kitasatosporales; family Streptomycetaceae; genus Streptomyces; species Streptomyces sp. NPDC007983. The sequence goes on along the minus strand of NZ_JBIBJI010000002.1, from coordinate 14,884 downwards.
TCAGCACGGGCGTGGCCACGGCCGGGATCGCGAGGGGGAGGGTCAGGGCGAGCATGACCTCCCCCAGGGTCGTGGTGTCCTCGTAGACCAGCCACGGAACGCTCATCGGTATCGCCCAGGCCACGAACTGCACCGCCGCGCCGACGGCGCCGAAACCGAGGTCGCGCCGCAGCCGGTGAAGCGTCCGTTCGAACGCGGGCCGCAGCGCGGTGGGGAGTCTCATACGGCGACTCTAGAGCGGCTCGGTGCGGCCGCGCGCTGGAGCACGGGCCCGGAAAGGGGGTGCAACTAGTGCCACCCCACATCGGCAACTGCCATGAACGACACGGGAGGTGGCGCCGACAAGGCTGGTGGGCAGGCCCGATCGCCGGGCCGTCCGGAAGGAGACCCGCCCGATGACCGCCCTGTACGCCCCCGACCGGTCCGCCCGGCCCGGCCGGAGCACATCCCGCCCCCGGCCCCGTCTGACGTGGCTCACCCGGGTACGCCCCGAGCCGGTGCTGCTCGCCTCGGGGGTGGCGCTGGTGCCCTGGCTGTACGTACTGGCGCGGACGCTCCCCTCCACCGCCCGGGCCGCGCACTGGAACGCGGCCTGGGTGGGCCTGGACGCGCTCGAAGCGCTCGGGCTGCTCTCCACCGCCGTCCTGCGGCGGCGCGGGGACGACCGTCACCGCCTCACCGCGGCGGCCAGCGGCACGCTGCTGCTGGTGGACGCGTGGTTCGACACGGTGACGGCCGCCTCGGGCGGGGAGCTGGCCGGTGCCGTCGCGATGGCGCTGGGCGCGGAGCTGCCGCTGGCCGCGGTGTGCGCGGCGCTGGCGCTGGGCGGCACGCCGAAGGACCTTCCGCGGGTCAGCCCTGGGACGCCGCCCACCACAGCATCACCGCGGCCGCCGCGAAGCACACGAACATGATCAGTAGCGCCTGGCGCCGCGCCGCCGCGTCGGCCGTCATGCGCGGGGAGCCGAGGGCGCCGTGGGCCTGAGCGAGGTGGTCGAGGCCCTTGTGGCGGGCCCCGCCGTAGGTGATCCGTTCCGTCCAGTCGCAGTGCAGGCAGCCGAGGAGCCGCCGCTGCCCCGGGCCGTAGCCGTAACTCACCTCGAAGACAGTGCCGTCCTCGCGGGTGGCCGTGATGTGATGCGTCACGCCTCGCATGGTTGGTGAACCCCCGTTCCTGCCGAACCTCTGCCGAAACCGAACCTGCCAAGCCGACGGGCTCCGGCGCCGCGGCATTCCCACCGCGGTGCCGGAGCCCGTCCTCGTGCTGTGCGCCCTGCCGTAGCGCGCTGGTCAGCAGCCGATCAGCCGGCCGCCCAGGTACGACTGGATCTGGTCGAGGGAGACCCGCTCCTGCTTCATCGTGTCGCGTTCGCGCACGGTCACCGCGTTGTCGTCGAGCGTGTCGAAGTCGACGGTGACACAGAAGGGCGTGCCGATCTCGTCCTGGCGGCGGTAGCGGCGGCCGATGGCGCCCGCGTCGTCGAACTCGATGTTCCAGTGCTTGCGCAGGTCCGCCGCGAGCCCCTTGGCCTTCGGGGAGAGCTGCGGGTTGCGGGACAGCGGCAGCACCGCGACCTTGACCGGGGCGAGCCGCGGGTCGAGCTGCATCACGGTGCGCTTCTCCAGCTTGCCCTTGGCGTTGGGCGCCTCGTCCTCGATGTACGCGTCGAGCATGAAGGCCAGCATGGCGCGGCCGACGCCCGCCGCCGGCTCGATGACGTACGGGGTCCAGCGCTCCCCGGCCTCCTGGTCGAAGTACGACAGGTCCTGGCCGGACGCCGCGGAGTGCGCCTTGAGGTCGTAGTCGGTGCGGTTGGCCACGCCCTCCAGCTCGCCCCACTCGGAGCCGCCGAAGCTGAAGCGGTACTCGATGTCGGCGGTGCGCTTGGAGTAGTGGGAGAGCTTCTCCTTCGGGTGCTCGTACCAGCGGAGGTTGGCCTCCTGGATGCCGAGGTCGCGGTACCAGTTGTAGCGCTGCTCCATCCAGTACTCGTGCCAGGTCTCGTCCTCGCCCGGCTTGACGAAGAACTCCATCTCCATCTGCTCGAACTCACGGGTGCGGAAGATGAAGTTGCCCGGCGTGATCTCGTTCCGGAAGGACTTGCCGAGCTGCGCGATGCCGAACGGCGGCTTGCGGCGCGAGGTCTGCTGCACGGCGAGGAAGTTGGTGAAGATGCCCTGGGCGGTCTCGGGGCGCAGGTACGCGACCGAGCCGGAGTCCTGGGTCGGGCCGAGGTGGGTGGACAGCAGCCCGGAGAACTGCTTGGGCTCGGTGAAGCTGCCCTTGTTGCCGCAGTGCGGGCAGTTGAGGTCGGCCATGCCGTTCTCGGGCAGCTTGCCGTGCTTGGCCTCGTAGGCCTCCTCCAGGTGGTCCGCGCGGAACCGCTTGTGGCAGGAGGTGCACTCGGTCAGCGGGTCCGTGAAGGTGGCGACGTGGCCGGACGCCTCCCAGACCTCACGGGCGAGGATCACGGACGAGTCGAGTCCCACGACGTCGTCGCGCGAGGTGACCATGGAACGCCACCACTGGCGCTTGATGTTCTCCTTCAGCTCCACGCCGAGCGGTCCGTAGTCCCAGGCGGCGCGCTGGCCGCCGTAGATCTCGCTGCACGGATAGACGAAGCCACGGCGCTTGCTCAGGCTGACGATGGTGTCGATCTTGTCGGCGGCCACGGTGCTCTCTTCATTGATGACGACATTGGAGGACGCGAAGCGAATGCTTCAGGTTACCGGCGGCGGCACCCCCCGGATCAAATCGATACCGGAAGTGATCAAGAACAAGACTCTTGTTGACAACCGTTTCCATCTTTGTTGAAAATGAGAGTCATGAACATACGCCGCCTCTCCCCCGCGGCAGCCCTTGCCGGGGCCGCCGCGATGAGCTTGACCACCCTCACAGCCTGCTCCAACCACACCGGAGACGGAAGGACGGACGGCAAGCTCGATGTGGTGGCGTCGTTCTATCCCATGCAGTTCCTCGCCCAGCGCATCGGGGGGAACCACGTCCATGTCTCCACCCTGACCAAGCCGGGCGTCGAGCCGCACGACCTGGAGATCAGCCCCCGGCAGACGGCCCAGCTCAGCAAGGCCGGTCTGGTGGTCTACCTCAAGGGGCTCCAGCCGTCCGTCGACCGCGCCATCGGCCAGGCCGAGCCGCGGCACGTCGCCGACGCCGCCTCGTACACCAGCCTGGAGGACCACGGGACGGAGGTGGAGGGCGAGGACGGCCACGGGCACGGACACGAGGCGCACGAGGGTGACGCCGCCGCCGATCCGCACATCTGGCTCGACCCGGTGCGCTACGCCCAGGTCGCCGAGGGCGTCGGCAAGGCCCTGCGGAAGGCCGACCCGGACCACGCCGCCGCCTACAAGAAGAACACCGCCGCCCTGGTGAAGCAGCTCGGCGCCCTCAACGAAGACTTCGAGACCGGATTGAAGGGCCGCGGTACGGATACCTTCATCACCACCCACGCCGCGTTCGGCTATCTCTCCGAGCGCTACGGGCTGCGCCAGGAGGCCATCTCCGGGCTCGACCCGGAATCCGAGCCGAGCCCGGCACGGATGCGGGGGCTGCACACCATCGCCAAGAAGGACAAGGTCGGCACCGTCTTCTTCGAGACTCTGGTGAGCGACAAGACGGCGAAGACCCTGGCGGGCGATCTCCACCTCAAGACGGACGTCCTCGACCCCATCGAGGGGATCGGCAAGGCGTCCAAGGGCCGCGACTACTTCGAGGTCATGCGGTCGAACCTGACGGCTCTGCGCAAGGCGCTCGGCGCGGGATGACACGCGATACGACGGAGGAATCCATGGCCAAGGAACCCGACGGCAGCACACGGCCCGGCGAAGCGGCGGAACGTGGAGGCGGGCGCGGTACGGCGAACGGGCGCGCCGCCGCGACCGCCGCCCCCTCGGCAGCCGCCGACGCCGACCCGGTCATATCCCTGCGCGGCGCCACCGCCTCGCTCGGCGGCCGCCCGATCCTGCGCGGCGTCGACCTGACCGTGGGGCGCGGCGAGGTCGTCGCGCTGCTCGGCGCGAACGGCTCCGGCAAGTCGACCGCCGTACGCGCCGTCGTCGGCCAGGTGCCGCTGACCGGCGGCGAGCTGGCGCTGTTCGGCACCCCCGGCCGCCGCTTCCGCGACTGGGCCCGCGTGGGCTACGTACCGCAGCGCACGACCGCGGCGAGCGGCGTCCCCGCGACCGTCCGCGAGGTCGTCTCGGCCGGGCGGCTGGCCCGCCGCCGGTTCGGACCGCCGCGCAAGGCGGACCGGGCGGCCGTGCACCGCGCGCTGGAGCTGGTCGGCATGGCCGACCGCACCCGCGACCCGGTCGGCGCGCTCTCCGGCGGCCAGCACCAGCGGGTGCTGATCGCCCGCGCGCTGGCCGGTGAGCCCGAACTGCTGATCATGGACGAGCCGATGGCCGGGGTCGACCTGGTCAGCCAGGAGATCCTCGCCGGGACGCTGCGCGAGCAGGTCGCGGCGGGGACCACCGTGCTCCTCGTCCTCCATGAGCTGGGCCCGCTGGAGCCGCTGATCGACCGCGCGGTGGTGCTCCGCGACGGCTGTGTCGTCCACGACGGCCCGCCGCCCAAGGCCGTCGGCCAGCATGCGCTGCCCGGCCATGATCACGTCCATCCCCATGCGGCGCCCGACGCCGAACCGATCCGGACAGGGTTGCTGACCTGACATGCTGGAAGTCCTCGACTACGCCTTTATGCAGCGGGCCCTGCTCGCCGCCGTCCTCGTCGGCGTCACCGCCCCCGCCGTCGGCATCTACCTCGTCCAGCGCCGCCAGGCGATCATGGGCGACGGCATCGGCCATGTCGCGCTCACCGGAGTCGCGCTCGGCTTCCTGACCGGCACCAACCCGGTCTGGACCGCCATCCTCGTCTCCGCGCTCGGCGCCGTCCTGATGGAGCTGATCCGCTGGTACGGCAAGACCCGCGGCGACCTCGCGCTCGCGATGCTCTTCTACGGCGGCATGGCCGGCGGCGTCCTGCTGATCAACCTCTCGCCGACCGGCTCCAACGCCAACCTGACCACGTACCTCTTCGGCTCGATCACCACCGTGTCGCAGCAGGACGTCGTCGTGATCAGCCTGCTGGCCGCCTTCGTCGTGCTGATCACCCTCGGGCTGCGGCGGCAGCTGTTCGCGGTCTGCCAGGACGAGGAGTTCGCCCGGGTGACCGGGCTGCCCGTCCGTACGCTCAACCTGCTGCTGGCCGTCACCGCCGCCGTCACCGTCACCGTCGCCATGCGCGTCGTCGGCCTGCTGCTGGTAAGCGCCCTCATGGTGGTCCCGGTCGCCGCCGCCCAGCAGGCCACCCGCGGCTTCGCGATGACCCTGGCGCTGGCGGTCGGCATCGGCGTCGTGGTCACCCTGTCCGGGACGGTCTTCTCCTTCTACAAGAACGTGCCGCCCGGCGCGAGCATCGTCGTCCTCGCCATCGGCGTCTTCGCCGTGATCACCGCGCTCGCCGCGCCCCTGGCCAAACGGCGCGCCCATAGGCCCGCCTCGGCGTCCGAGGGGCGGTGCACCCTGAAGGACGACGTACTCGTCTAGTGCACAGCTAGTCCGTAGCCGATCCGTTAGCTGGCACAATGGCCAGGCAGACGACAGACGCTTACGGGCAGGCGAGGTTGAGGAGGCAACTGTGGCGACCGCGGGTCCCCCAGTACGCGGCCGGTCCACCAGGCAGCGCGCCGCGGTGGCGGCGGCGTTGGACGAGGTGGACGAGTTCCGCAGTGCGCAGGAGCTTCACGACATGCTCAAGCACCGGGGCGACTCGGTCGGCCTGACCACCGTCTACCGCACCCTCCAGTCCCTCGCCGACGCCGGCGAGGTCGACGTCCTGCGCACCACCGAGGGCGAGGCCGTCTACCGCCGCTGCAACAGCGAGGAGCACCACCACCACCTGGTCTGCCGCTCCTGCGGCAAGGCGGTCGAGGTCGAGGGCCCGGCGGTAGAGAAGTGGGCCGACGCGATCGCCGCAGAGCACGGTTTCGTGGACGTGGCCCACACCATCGAGATCTTCGGCACCTGCGGCGACTGCGCGGCCCCCGCGGCCGGGGGCCAGGCCTGACGGCCGGGCCCGGCGGCTAGCGCTTCGGCTGGTTGAAGCGCAGCAGATTCCCGGCCGGGTCGCGGAAGGCGCAGTCGCGCACGCCGTACGGCTGATCGATCGGTTCCTGCAGCACCTCGCCGCCCGCCGCCCGGATGTGCTCGAACGTGGCGTCCACGTCCTCCGTCGCGAAGAGGACCCCACGCAGCATGCCCTTGGCGAGGAGTTCCGCCATGGCCTGCTTGTCGGCGGGCGAGGCGTTGGGATTCGCGGCGGGGGGTTCGAGGACGATGCTGACGTCCGGCTGTGACGGCGACCCGACGGTCACCCAGCGCATCCCTTCGAACCCGACGTCGTTGCGGACCTCCAGGCCCAGGATGTCGCGGTAGAAGGCGAGTGCCTTGTCATGGTCGTCGACGGCTATGAAGCACGTGGAAAGCGTGATGTTGTTCATGTCTGTCACGCTACGACCGGGCGGCGGGATCCGCTTCTCCATTCCTGACCGGATCGCCGTCCGGATTGCCGACCGGCTTGCTGGCCGCGTTCCTGACCGGCCGGGTGAAGACCTTGGCGACACAGGCCGGGATGTCCGCGCCATGCTCATGATCGCGCGCCCGGTACGCGCTCGGGCTCTCCCCGACCAGCTCCGTGAACCGTGAGCTGAACGACCCAAGCGACGTACACCCGACCGCGAAGCAGACCTCCGTCACCGGCAGATCCCCCCGCCGCAGCAACGCCTTGGCCCGCTCGATCCGCCGCGTCATCAGGTAGCTGTACGGCGTCTCCCCGAAGGCCTCCCGGAAGCTCCGCGCGAAGTGCCCCGTCGACATCAGCGCCCCACGCGCCAGCGCCGGCACGTCCAGCGGCTGCGCGTAGTCCCGATCCATCCGGTCCCGCGCCTTCCGCAACCGGACCAAATCCTCCAGATTCACCCCCACAGGATCACACGCCGCCCCAGACGGCTTCCAGATCCCGGCAGTGCACGATGATCACCGCATCGGTCAGGGCGATCTCATGGCTGCATCCGGCGTCATGCGGAAGGATCTCGTCGAGCAGGACCGTGTCCGTCTCCATCCAGTCGATGGCGTGCGCGTAGTCGATCGAGAAGTGCCGGACCCCGGCGTAACGGATCCGCAGCCCTGTGTCGTGCTTCCACTCGCTGGGCACGAAGGTGAGCGTCAGCCCGCCGCCCTTGCGCCCGGGGATGTCGACCCCGGCCAGCCCCAGATCCTTCACACACCTGGCGCCGGTCCCGAAGCGGTAGTGCTCCTCGTCGGCAGCGAACGCCCACGCCCCGGGCGGCAGGGCGTCCCGCAACCGCGGCAGCTCCGCCAGATAGGCGGTCGGGTCGACCCGGAACCCATGCAGCTCCGGGTCCCATGCAGCCTTCGCGAATTCCATGATCCTCAGGTTAAGCGGGTGCGTGCGCCCAGGCCGCCGGCCATGGTGCGGGATCGCGTCGTGTCCGCTGTGCCCACGCTCCTCGGCCGCCGTACGGTCCCGGCGTGAAGCCCTTGGGGAGATGGCGGCGAACGCGGTTCGTTCCGGGCCCCTGGGGAAGGGTCGGCCATCGTGAAGAAGAAGCGCATCGCCCTGCTCGCCTTGTTCGGCGCCCTGGTGGCCTCCGTCTCCGTTCTGGCGACCCTCCCGATCCCCCGTTCCGCCGAGGAGACGTCCGTCGGGAAGGCCTCATCGCGAGGGTCGACCGCCCATGTGCCCGCGCTGAGGGACGGAAAAATCCTGCCCGCCGACGAGTGGCCGGACGCCTGCGGGCTGGTGACCCAGCAGGACATCACGGCGATCCTTCCGGACGCCCAGGACATCCAGCAGGCATACCGCCCGGTCCCCGCGCTCTCGATCAAGGACTTCCGCGCGGACTCCTCGTGGAAGGAGAGCAACCAGTCCCCGTACGGCGAGTGCGTCTACGTCATGCGGCTGCCGGGCGAGACGTACAGCGCCACCCAGGCCTGGATCCGCATCGACGCGGTGGCCGACCCCAAGCTGATAGCCGGCTACTTCAAGCGTGCCGCGGCGGGAGCCAACCCCGGCGGGAGTTCGGACGGGGCGGACAAGTGCGTCATGGCTTCCCCCACCGACCAGAACTGGACCTGCCGCAAGGGCCCGCTCATGTTCACGGTCGGCGGGCAGACCACCGCGACGTTCGAAGGCCAGCAGGACGCGGCGCCCTTCGCCTGGCGCGACGAGGTGACCCCGGAGCTCGTCCGGACCGTGGCCGCGAAGGTCACGTAGCGAGAGGCAGGCCGGGTCTCAGAGTCGCCCCGCTCAGTGGTGCATCCGCGCGCCCTTGAGGACCTTGTCCACCGCGTTGCGCGGCCCGTAGACGGCCATTCCGACCAGGTCGAGCTGGTCGGTGCCCACCGCCCGTACGGCCGCCCGGTTGTCCCGGTCGTTGCCCGTGCCGAACAGATCCGACGTGAACACCGCCCTCGGCAGCGCGCGGGACAGCGCGCGGCCGTGCGCGGTGGTCAGCGTCTCCTTCGTCCCCTCGAAGACCAGCACGGGCTGGCGGAGCATCGGGAGGTACGCGGTGCCGTCGGCGTCCGCGTACGGCTCGCCGATCACCTCGGGTGCCACCGTGCCGAGCCCGCTGACGACGAAGGCGGTCACATTCAGCCGCTGCCAGGTCTCCAGGTCGTCGCGCAGCAGCACGGCGATCTTCGTGTCGAAGCGCACGGGGGCGCTCTCATCGGTCGTCGTTGTCATGCTCCGAGACTGACGGCTGCACGCCGTCGTCGTCTTGTACGTTCTTTGCATGGCGTCCCGACAGAGAATCTCTGCTTGGCGCCCGTCGGTCCCGGGCGTCAGCGAGGTCTTCCATGCCCACTTCACCGAGCACGCGTACCCCATGCACGTCCACGACGTCTGGACCCTGCTGATCGTCGACGACGGCGCGGTCCGCTACGACCTGGACCGCCATGAGCGCGGCACGCCGAACGACACCGTCAGCCTGCTGCCGCCGCAGGTCCCGCACAACGGCTCGCCCGCCACCTCGCACGGCTTCCGCAAGCGGGTGATCTACCTCGACATGACGCAGCTGGACGAAAGCCTCATCGGACCGGCGGTCGACGGCCCGGACCTCACCGATCCGCTCCTGCGCCGACGCATCGGACAGCTGCACGCCGCCCTCGCCACCCCGGGAGACGAGCTCGAGGCGGAGAGCCGCCTGGCCCTCATCAGCCAGCGCCTGCGCGAACACCTGCGCCCCCGGCTGGCCGTGGTCGGCGCGGCGCCCGACCGCGGCATCGCCCAGAACCTGCGCGACCTCCTCGACGAACGCTTCGTCGAAGCCCCCACCCTGGAAGAGGCCGCCCGCCTCCTCCACGCCCACCCCACGCATCTCGTCCGCGCCTTCAGCACCGCGTTCGGCATCGCACCCCACCAGTACGTGACCTCCCGCCGCGTCGACCTGGCCCGCCGCCTGCTCCTCGACGGGCAGCCCCCGGGAGAGGTGGCCACCGCGGTCGGCCTCTACGACCAGTCGCACCTGACGCGCCACTTCAAGCGGGTCGTGGGGATCGCCCCGGGCCAATACGCCCGCACGGGGGCGACGCTACGCCTTGGTTCGCGCCGACTCCTCACGCCTTCAAGCTGAACCCGACGCCACTCCTCCGCCATGCCCTCACTTCGGACGCGAGCCGGTGCACCTCGATCTCCACGCCGCTTTCGCGCCGGGCCGCGTGGATGAGGTCATGGGATCGTGAACCAGCAAATATCTCCCGAGTCGGGCATGGTCGAGAGCTTCCGCATTTCTGACTGAATCCTGTCCAGAGCCCCCTCTTTCGCTACCGGCCACGGAGAGAACGGATGCGCGTCCGATGCGGTGAGCTCTCCGGCCCGGACTCCTCGGTCGTACAGGTCACCAATAATTCGCAACGTCATGTTCATCAACTCCTGGCGACTGGCTCCCCTCCCCAGCAGACTTGCAACCGTTCCGCTGATTACCGAAAACCCCACCCAGTCGTCTCGTGCGTATTGCAGCAGATACTGGAGCTCTGCATCGTAATCGGCCCGGGCTTCCACTCTCATCAGCTCCCGTGCTGCGGTATATGAAACCTTTTCATTTCCAATCCGTCCACATCATTGTAGTCGATGGTTGGCCCACCGGATTTACTGAAGGGACGGTAAGTCACGGTGGACTTGGGGTCTTCCGACAGATGCCAAACTTCGATATCACCCTTGGGCGTATGCTTCACCTCGGGCGCACCTAGCTGTTCGTGCAACCCAGCGCGCACCCGTTTGAGCTCATCCTCGCTCACCATCCTCACACCAGGACTGTCTTCGATTCCGAGCATATTCCCTTGTTTATCGATCGCCGTATTCCGCGCGGCTCCGTGCTTCTCCGCATCCGCCGGGTCAAGGCACTTCAATCCGAGGGGATCGATCCAAGAAAATGGACTGAAAACATAACTGTGGTGGTTTGGTGCCGCTGCGAGCCCGAGAGGGTCCGGTGAGGTGTAGCGGGCGGTTTCGGGGTCGTAGTGGCGGAAGTAGTTGTAGTACAGGCCCGTTTCGGGGTCGGCGTATTGGCCGGGGAAGCGGAGGGGGCAGTCGAGGGCGGCGGGTGGAGTGGGGAGTTGGGTGCCCCAGAGGGTGGTGCGGTGTTGCCAGGCCAGTTCGCCGTCCTGGGAGACCAGTTCGGTGGGGGTGCCGACCAGGTCGGTGATGATGGCGTGGAAGCGGGTCTCCGTCGCGGGGTTGTCCGCGAATTTTGTGAGGAGGGAGGCACCCTGCCGGCGGGTCAGGGTGTGGTGGTTGGTCTGAGTGAGGGGGCGGTGGGTGCCGGGGGTGTAGTCCCAGGTTATGTGGCTGCCATCCGGGGTGGACTGTTCCGCCAGGCGCGTGTCTTCCCAGGTGAAGTGCAGGGTGTCGGCCGCGGTACCGTCGTCGGTGAGGCGGTGCTTGGATATGCGGCGGCCCAGGGGGTCGTACGTGTAGTGCCAGCGGTCGCCGTCCGGGGTGGTCGCGTCGGTGAGGCGGTCTTCGGCGTTCCAGGTGTAGGTCCAGGTGCGGGTCTGGCCGCTCAGGAGTTTGCGGGTGCGGCGGGTCAGGCGGCCCTGGGCGTCGTGTTCGTAGGTGGTGCGGCCGGCGCGGTGGAGGATCGTGCCGGTGAAGGAGCGGTCGCCGGGGGTTTCGTGGTCCGGGGCCGTGGCGTGGGTGAGGTTGCCTGCCGTGTCGTACGCGTAGGTCTCCGTCCAGCCGTGGGCGTGGACGGCGGTGACCCGGCCGAGGGGGTCGAGGTCGAAGCGGCGGGTGCCGGAGGTGAGTTCGCGGATCTCGGTGAGGTAGCCGTCCGCTCGGTAGGCGTACGAGCGGTGTTGGAGGAGGTGGTCGGCGGCGGGCTCGGGGCCTCGGGTGAGGGTTTGGGTGGTGAGGCGGTCTGCCGTGTCCCAGGTTTGGGTCAGCGTCGCGCCGTCGCCCAGGCGGCGTTCGGTTTCCCGGCCCACGGCGTCGTAGGTGAAGGCCAGGGCCCCGGCGTCGCTCCGGAGGTCGACGGGACGGCCTGCGGCGTCGTGGGTCCAGGTGGAGCGCAGCCCGCTGGGGGTGGTGCGTTCGGTGCGGCGGCCGACGGCGTCGTAGGCGTAGGTGGTGGTGCGGCCGTTGACCGACTCCGACAGGACGCGGCCCAAGGGGTCACGTTCGATGGTCAGCTCGGAGTCCGGGTTGGTTGCCTGGGTCAGGCGGCCCGAGGCGTTGTAGGTGTACCGGGTGGTGTCGCCCGCGTCGGTGCGCTGTTCGACGGTGCGGCCCAGCGCGTCGCGGGTGAAGTGGAGCGTTTCGCCCGCGCCGTTGGTGCGGGTCAGGAGGCTTCCGGCCGCGTCGTGGGTGTAGGTGAGGGTACGGCCGTTGAAGTCGGTCTCGGCGGTGAGCCGGCCCGCCGGGTCATAGGTGTACGTCCAGGTCAGGCCCTGCGGGTTGGTGACCTGGGTCAGGCGCACCTCGGTGTCGTACGCGAAGGCGTAGCTCGCGCCGTCCGGGTCGGTACGGGTCGCGGGGACGTCGAAGTGGGTGGCGGTGTGGTGGGTGGTGTTGCCCGCCGGGTCGGTGTGGCTGCGCAGGTTGCCTTCGCCGTCCCAGGTCCAGGTCTCCCGCGTGCCGTCGGCCGCCTCGCGCCAGGCGGGCTTGCCCTCGGTGGTCCAGCCCATGCGGGTGGTGTGGCCGAGGGGGTCGGTCACCTCCACCACGCGTCCGAAGCTGTCGCGGCGGGCGGTGGTGGTGTGGCCCAGGGGGTCCACGACCTCGGTCGGCAGTCCGGCCGGGTCGGGGGTGACGCGGGTGGTGTGGTCGAGAGCGTCGGTGACCTCGGTGAGGTGGCCATGGTCGTTGTACGTGTAGTGGGTCCTCGCGCCGGTCGGGTCGGTGGTGGTGAGGAGGTTCCCGGCGTCGTCGTAGGCGTGGCGCCAGGTGGTGCCGCCCGGTTCGGTGACCTCGGTCGGCAAGCAGAGGTCGTTGTACGCGGCCCGGGCCTCGCTGCCGTCGGGGAGGGTGACGGTGGTGAGGTTGCTGTCCTCGTCGTAGGCGTAACCGGTCGTGCGACCCAGGGGGTCGGTGACCGAGAGACGGCGGTCGCCCCGGGCGTTCCACGTTATGAGGGTGGAGTGGCCGAGCGGGTCGGTCTCCTCGATGACCTGGCCGTCGGCGTTGTAGCGGTAGGTGGTGCGGTGGCCGAGGGAGTCGGTGTAGATGGTCGTGCGCGCGTCGTCGTCGTATTCGAGGGTGCCGTTGTAGACGCCGTCGCTGCCCTCGGTGCGGATCACCCGGCCGTCCGGACCGTAGACGTACGCGAACGACGTGCCGTTGCGGTCGGTCCAGGACGTGACGCGGCCCTGCGCGTCGTAGGTGAAGCGCAGGGGCTCGTTGCTGGAGTTGATGACCTCGGCGAGGTTTCCGGCCTCGTCGTACGCGTAGCGCATGACGACCGTGCCGGTGCCCTCGCGGCCATGGGGGTCGTAGATCGACGGCGCCTCGTCGAGCAGGCGCAGGGCGGTGACGCGCCGGTGGCCGTCGGTGTCGATGGCCACGTAGTAGCCGCCGGAGTGGCGGATCGCGAGGGGGTTGCCGGCCAGGGCGCGTTCGATGTCGACGCGGGTGCCGTTGCGGTCCTGGAGACTGTCCAGCCACAGGTGGACGGCGCCGGACTCGTCGGTGGGGGCGGGCCGGGTGAAGGTGCGGACGACGCCGGTCTGCGGGTCGGTGACGGTCATGACGCCGTCCGGCTTGCCGTCCCACTCCAGCGGCCAGCGCGCGCCCTTCTCCGGCAGCGTGGGAACGCCGGGCTCCGGCACCGGGTACACCAGCCGCATGCCGTCGGCGGCGGCGAACACCACGCCCTGGGAGTCGAGCTGGATGCGCTCGTCCAGCAGGCACGACCAGGTCGGGCCGAAGCTGGTGCCGCCCCGGTAGGACGACAGATGAGTGCGCTCGAAGACCAGCGGCAGGGAGCCCGGGAGGGTCAGGTCGGTCTGTTCCATCAGCATCGCGCCGGTCGCGATGTCGATCGGCTCCCCGACCCTCGGGCATTCCTTCGTCGGGCGGCCGGCTGGGCCCTCCTCGATGAGGCTGGGGCGCATGCCTGGCGGCTTCAGCAGGTTGGGAACGCCACCGGTCTTGGGGAGCACGCCGGGCTTGAGCACGCCCGCTCCCGCGCCGAAGATGCCGCCGTAGATCATGCCGTCCTTGGCGGCGGCGTTCACCTCGTCCAGGCTGAAGCCGTTCTGCTGCCCCAGGATGATCTTCACGGGCTGGGCGACGGCGACGTCCACGGTCACCGAGAGAACGCTGGTGAAGGCCGCGCCGACCAGCATTTCCGCGGCGATGGTGGCGACCGCCTCCTCCACCGCGATGCCCAGCCCGGCCGCCATCGCGATGATCTCCCCCGCGACCGCGTCGGACCCCCCTCCGGTGACGGGAGTCAGCAACACGCCGCCGACGAGGGCGACGGCATCGATGCCGATCTGCGTCCACAGCTTCTCGATCGCGTCATCGACCTGGTCGGCGAATTTGTCCAACGCCTTGGCCATACTGCGGGCGGACTTGGCGAGGTTGCTCAGCCAGCCCTCGTCCTTGCCCTTGGCGTAGCGCTCCCAGAAGGTCTCGAAGGCGTCGATCGCCTCGCCCTTGTTGTTGTGGATGAGTGTCGTGGCCGCTTTGTCGGTCGCGGCGCGCACGTCATCCACGCTGTCGGCGAAGGTCCGCCAGGCGTCGGCCGCGTGGCGCAGGGTGCCGGAGTTGGCGTCCGGCCACCACATGCCGAGCTTCAGCAGAAGAGCCTTGGCCTTCTCCTCTATTTCGCTTCCGAAGCTCACTTGTGGCCACCCTCACCAGGCGCGTGCTTGGCCTTGGTGAACATGCCCTCGATCAGCTTGTCGTTGTCGACGTGGCCGTCGGCCATGTCCTGCATCGCCTCATGGATGCTGGTCAGGCCGAGGACGAGGATGCCGGTGGACGACTCGATGTGCTTCTGGTTGGGCTTGTAGTGCTTCCCGAAGTCCTTGCCCGGTTTGTCGTCCCCCCACGGCTCCCCGTAGCCGTCCAGGGTGCTGATCAGCGTGGTCAGCGCCTCACTCAGCTTCACCGCCTGGTGGTGGAACGTCGGTGAGACGGACTTGATGTCCGCCACCTTGATGTCCAGGACCTTGCCCTTGCCGCGGCCGTCGCCCATGCCACGCCTCCCCCTCCGGCATACGTGTGCAAAGCCTCCAGACTAGTACTGCAACGGTGCTTGTTCTGATTGCTGGGCAGTTTTCAGGGGCTGTGGCCACGCCGTTTGTAGTGACTGAGGCGAGCTTGGTGTTGGCG
>NZ_JBIBJI010000001.1:896628-1019616 GCF_042958345.1 Streptomyces sp. NPDC007983 | reverse complement strand
AACTCTCCGTGAATGCTTCCAGGTAATCCTGGCGACACCACGAGAGCGGAACCACCGGAGGAATAATCCGATGGTTCACAGCGTCCTCGCTGTGTTTTTCTTCAAAGGAACCTCGCCCACGATCCGAAGACCGTATGGACGGGGTATCAACATATCTGGCGTTGACTTTTAGCACGCTGTTGAGTTCTCAAGGAACGGACGCTTCCTTTGAAACCGTATCACCGGTCTCTCCGGGCTTTTCCCTCCGGCCTTTCAGCCTTTCGGCTTTCCGGCCTTTCGTGTTTCCAACCTTACCAGATCCGTTTTCCGTTCCGTTTCCGGTCCGAATTCCGTTTCCGGCCCCCTGTTGGAGCGGGGTGTTTCGCGCCTTCCGGCGTGTCCACCACTTTAGCGGATTCCCCCGGATGCTCATAATCGAGCTTTTCGGTCCGGATTTCGGCATGCCGAAGTCGTTCCCGATTGGGGGTCGTGCGGAGTGGTTTGCCGCCGGTGCGGCTCGAGTGCGTACCGATGAGTCGTTACGGCTCTGTGGCAGCTCGGGGAACATTACGGATCGGCCTGATCGGTGTCAACCCGTGTCGGCCGAATGCCTCAACCGAGGTCGTTCAGCCGCCCGTCGGCGTCCGGTTGGGCCTCCTCCACCCGGCGCAGGACCCGGGCGAGCATCTCGCCGAGGGCGTGACGCTCCTCGGAGGACAGGTCCTGAAGCAGGTCTTCCTCGAAGACGGATGCCCGGCGCATTGCCTCCAGCCACTTCTCCCGCCCGCCGGTCGTCAGCTCGACGATGACGCGCACGCGGTTGTTCTCATCACGCTCCCGGGTGACGAGCCCTTCGTTCACCAGACGGTCGATGCGATGGGTCATCGCGGCCGGGGTGAGGCCGAGCCGCTTGGCCAGCTCGCCGGGGCCCAGCTGGTACGGGGAGCCGGACAGCACGAGGGCCTTCAGTACCTCGAACTCGACGTTGCTGATGCCGAGGGTCGAGGACTGCCGGCTGTAGGCGACGTTCATCCGCCGGGTGAGTCGGCTCAGGGCGTTGACGACCTGTTCCACCTGCGGGTCCAGGTCCTGGAATTCGCGCTGGTAGGCCGCGATCTGCTCCTCGAGGGTCAGCAGGTCGTCCGGGTCGGGGGTGTCAGCCATGTGCGGAGTATGACACGGAAGTCGTTCGCGCCGAAGTTCTTCGACGTGTACTCTTAAGCGTTGAAATTTAGCTTCGAAGTGTTGAGGCTTCCAGTACACGGACTTCTTCCGACTCCGTAACGACCCTTCTCGACCTAGGTAGGTGAGTGTGACCACCGCGATGGGCGCAGCGCTGCGCCGGATCCAACTGGGCAACGCGCTGAGCGCGTTCGGCAACGGCTTCACGGTCCCGTTCCTGTTCGTCTATGTGGCGCAGGTGCGGGATCTCGGTGCGGATACGGCGGGCCTGGTGCTCGCGATGTTCGCGGTGGCCGCGCTGGTCGTGCTGCCCTTCACCGGTCGGGTGATCGACCGGCGGGGGCCGCTGTCCGTTGCCGTCGTGGGTGCGGTCGCCTCCGCCGTCGGATCGCTGGGGCTCGGGCTGGCGGCGAGCGAGCCGCTGGTCCTC
This sequence comes from Streptomyces sp. NPDC007983, assembly GCF_042958345.1. Taxonomy (NCBI): domain Bacteria; kingdom Bacillati; phylum Actinomycetota; class Actinomycetes; order Kitasatosporales; family Streptomycetaceae; genus Streptomyces; species Streptomyces sp. NPDC007983. The sequence continues at coordinate 1,018,025 of NZ_JBIBJI010000001.1, read as the reverse complement.
GCCGCGGCCGGGGTGCTCGGTGCGGGAATGGCGGTGATCCAGCCCGCGCTGGCCACGCTGATCGTGTGGTGCTCGACGCCCGCGACCCGGTCGCGCGCCTTCGCGACGCAGTTCTTCCTCAGCAATCTGGGGCTGGGCGTCGGCGGACTGCTCGGCGGGCTGCTGGTGGACACCTCCTCCCCGGCCGGGTTCGTGCGGCTCTTCGCGATCGACGCGGTGATGTTCCTGGTGCTGGGTGCCACGGTGGCGACCGTAAGGCTGGCGAAGGGGCCCGCGTTCGACGGTGCGGTGCCGACCGACGCGTCCGCCGCCGGGACGGGCGGCTGGCGGGCCCTGCTGGGGCACCGGGCCATGGTGCAGCTGTGCGTACTGGGCTTCGTGCTGTTCTTCGCCTGCTACGGGCAGTTCGAGTCCGGGCTGTCGGCGTTCGCCGTGGACGTCGCCCGGGTGTCCCCCGCGATGCTGGGCGTGGCGCTGGCCGCGAACACGGCGGCGATCGTGCTGGCGCAGTTCGTGGTGCTCAAGCTGGTCGAGCGGCGGCGGCGCAGCCGGGTGATCGCGGTGGTCGGGCTGGTGTGGACGGTCGCGTGGGCGGCGGCCGGTTCCGCCGCCCTGGTGCCGGGCGGCCAGGCCATGGGCACGGCCGCGATCGTCTCGGCGTACGCGCTGTTCGGTCTCGGTGAGGCGATGCTGTCGCCGACCGTCGCGCCGCTGGTGGCCGATCTGGCGCCGTCGTCCCTGCTGGGGCAGTACAACGCGGCGTTCTCCCTGGTGAAGCAGTTGGCGCTGGCGGTCGGCCCGGCGGTCGGCGGGCTGATGGCGGGAGCCGGTGCGTACGGGGCGTACATCGCCATGCTGATCGTCTGCTCGCTGGGGGTCTCGGTGCTCTCGCTGCGGCTCGGCAGGCGGCTGTCGGCGCGGCAGGACAATCCGCTGCGCGGGGCCGCCGGTGCCCCGGTGCCCGCGCCGCGTTCGGAGTCGTCCGCTCCGGTGACCACGGCGGTCTGACCGGCCGCCGTGTTCCGCACCGTCGCCCTTTCCGCCGGAGGTCTTATGGATCTCCGTCGGGGAGGGCGAATTCGCACCACACCGCCTTTCCGCCGCCCGGTGTGCGGCGTGAGCCCCAGGAGGAGGCGATGGTCGCGACGATCGAGATGCCGCGGCCGGCCTCGTCGACCGGTTCGGCTCTGCGGCGGCGCGGCAGATGGTCGTCGCCGTCGGTCACCTCGATGATCAGGCGCCGGTCGGTGCGCCGCAGCCGCAGCCGCATCGGGGGCGTGCCGTGCTGGAGGGAGTTGGCGACCAGCTCGCTGGCGGCGAGGACGCCCAGGTCGCGCAGCTCCATGGGGAAGCGCCAGCTGGCGAGGACGCCGGAGGCGAAGGCCCGGGCGCGCGGGGCCGCTTCCACTCCGCCGAGGAGTTCGAGGGCGGCGTTGTGGAACAGCTCGGCGTCATGGCCGGTGCGGGCGGGGTGCTGGAGGACCAGGACGGCGACGTCGTCGTCGTGGGCGGCGGTGATGCCGAGCGCCCGGATGAGGCGGTCGCACATCACCTGGGGCGTGCCGGTCGCGCCCGCGAAGACGCGCTCCAGAGCGGCGACGCCGTCGTAGATGTCCTTGTCGCGCCGCTCCACCAGCCCGTCGGTGTACAGGACGGCGCTGGAGCCGGGGCCGAGCGGGACGGAGCCGGAGGTGTGCAGCCAGCCTCCGGTGCCCAGCGGCGGGCCGGTGGGTTCGGCGGCGCGGCGCACGGTGCCGTCCGGGTCGCGGACCAGGATCGGCAGATGGCCCGCGGAGGCGTAGACGAGGCGGCTCTCGTTGGGGTCGTGGACGGCGTAGACGCAGGTGGCGATCTGGTTGGGGTCGATCTCGGCGGCCAGTCCGTCGAGGAGCTGGAGCACCTCGTGCGGGGGCAGGTCGAGGCGGGCGTAGGCGCGGACTGCGGTGCGCAGCTGGCCCATGACGGCGGCGGCGCGGACGCCGCGCCCCATGACGTCGCCGATGACGAGGGCGGTGCGGCCGGCGCCGAGGGTGATGACGTCGTACCAGTCGCCGCCGACCGCCGTGTCCTTGCCGCCGGGCTGGTAGGTGGCGGCGACGCGCAGGTCGTCGGGTTGTTCCAGCTCCTGCGGGAGGAGGCTGCGCTGGAGGGTGACGGCGGCCTGGCGCTGCAGCCGCTCGCCGGCGCGCAGCCGCTCGGCGGCCTCGACCTGGTCGGTGACGTCGGCGCCGAAGACGAGGACGCCGCGCACCCGTTCGGGGGCGTCGTCGGTGGCGGTCGCGGTGGTCTGCGCGGCCGCGACGGGAACGGCCGCCACGGGGGCCGCCATCTCGGGAACGGCCGCCACGGGCACTGCCGCGTCGGGGACGGCGCCGTCGTGGGCGGGCGCGGGCACGGGGTGGGGCACGCGGGCCGCCGGCTCGGGGGCCGGGGCGGCCATCTCGATGGGCGAGCAGGTGAAGGTGTAGTACCCGTGCCGCGACCGCCCGGCGGCCGTGGGCGCCGCCTCGGGCCCGGCGTCGGTGCCCGGCGCGAGCCCGGGTGCGGACTCGGGCGCGGACTCGGATGCGGGCTCGGGTGCCGCGGGGACGCGCCGCGCCTTGACCGTACGGGGCGTGCCGCTGCGCAGGACCTGGTCCATGAGCGGCAGCAGGCCCAGTTCGCGCAGCTCGGGCAGGGCCTGCCCGGCGGGGACGCCGCGGGTCCGGTGGCCGAACAGGTCGGCGTAGGCGTCGTTGAGATAGGCGATGCGGTGCTCGGGGCCGTACACCACCGCGACCAGGGCCGGGACCTGGCCGAGGACGTCGTGGACGGACAGCCCGTCGAGGGTCGGGACGGCGGCGGGCGGCGGGCTGCCGGGGGCGGTGCCGGGCGCGCCCGGCAGCGGCGGCTCGCCGTCGGCGGAGGGGTCGGTGCGCTCGCCGCGGGCGGCCGGGACTGAGCCGCCGCCCGCTGCGGGCTGCGGACGCCGCGCGGCACGGTCGGACCGCGCGGCGGTGCGTCGCTGCGTTCGGGGGAGCCGGGCGCTCCAGCGCGTGAAGTTCACTGCGGATTACCTCGTGGAGTGGTGGCTGAGCAGCGCGCCGGCGCGGGATCGGGGAGAGGGATGCGGGTGCGGGGGACGGCCCCCGGGGGAATGCAGCAAACTTCCGAATCCTCGCGATTGTCACTCTTTGCAGATACGAGCCCACCCATGGTCACACGTCCAGTGTGGCCGACCGGACTGACATCCGTGAGACGCCGTTCGTGGGAGGGGAGTTCCCGGCTCCGCCCCGGCGGGGTCAACTGGCTTCGGGATGGCGTCCGGTGTCGGCGGCGAGCTTGAACTCCGCGCGCGGGTTCTCCAGCGATCCGAGCGAGACGATCTCCCGTTTGAACAGCCCCGACAGAATCCATTCGGCCAGTACCCGCGCTTTGCGGTTGAAGGTCGGCACCCGGCTGAGGTGGTAGACGCGGTGCATGAACCAGGCCGGGTAGCCCTTCATCTTGCGGCCGTAGAGATGTGCGACGCCGCGGTGGAGGCCGAGGGAGGCCACGGAGCCGACGTACTTGTGCTCGTAGTCCGTGAGGGGCCGGCCGCCGAGCGAGGCGAGCAGGTTCTCGGCGAGGACCTTGGCCTGGCGGACGGCGTGCTGCGCGTTGGGCGCGCAGACGGCGCCGGGGTCGGCCGCCGTACGGTCCGGCACGGACGCGGCGTCCCCGGCGGCCCAGGCGTGCTCCACGCCGTCCACCTGCAGCGTCGCGGTGCAGGTGAGGCGGCCGCGGGCGTTCAGCGGGAGGTCGGTGGAGGCGAGGATGGGCGACGGTTTGACGCCGGCGGTCCACACGAGGGTGCGGGTGGGGAAGCGCGAGCCGTCACTCAGTACGGCGACCCGGTCCTGGCAGGAGTCGAGGCGGGTTTCCAGCCGTACGTCGATGTTGCGGCCGCGCAGCTCGCGGACCGCGTACTTGCCCATCTCCTCGCCGACCTCCGGGAGGATCCGGTTGGTGGCCTCGACGAGGATCCATTTCAGGTCCTCGGGCGCGATGTTGTGGTAGTAGCGGACGGCGTACCGGGCCATGTCCTCCAGTTCGCCGAGCGCCTCGACACCCGCGTATCCGCCGCCGACGAACACGAAGGTCAGCGCGGCGTCGCGGACGTCGGGGTCGCGGGTGGAGGACGCGATGTCGAGCTGTTCGAGGACGTGGTTGCGCAGCCCGATGGCCTCTTCGACGGTCTTGAAGCCGATGCCGGTCTCGGCGAGGCCGGGGACCGGGAGGGTGCGGGAGACGGATCCGGGCGCCAGGACCAGCTCGTCGTAGTGGATCTCGATCGAGCCGGTGCCCTCCTCCTCTGTGGCGAGGGTTCTGATGGTCGCCGTGCGTTTGCCGTGATGGATCGCGGTCGCCTCGCCGATGATGACCTGGCAGTCGCCCAGGACACGACGCAGCGGAACCACGACGTGGCGGGGGGAGATCGACCCGGCCGCCGCCTCCGGCAGGAAGGGCTGGTAGGTCATGTACGGCTCGGGGTCGACCACGATGACCTGTACGGCGCCGTGCCTCAGCTCCTGCTTGAGCTTCCGCTGGAGGCGCAGCGCGGTGTACATCCCGACGTAGCCGCCGCCGACAACGAGAATGCGCGCTGGTTCCTTCACCCTCCCATGAGGCATCCGCGACCGCTGTTTGTCCACAGCCCCGACCAATTGTGTGACCGGAGGGCCGAAGGCGCCCTGGGGCCGGGCCGTGGGCTGGAGGAGGACATACGCGCAGGTCAGGGCGTGGTCGTGGGGGGTGGGGCGGTCTGGGAGGCGGAGTGAGGTGGCCTGGTGGTCCGGTTGGGGGACGGTCTGTCCCGACCTACCCTCTTCATTCTTGACCTGGGCTCAACTATGTTCGTACTTCGTCGGGGTTGTGACTGCCCCGGCTGACAGGGCGGGGAGTCTCCGGGGGGAGACGTCATTACCGGGGGATCACTTATGCACCTTCAGGGTTCGTCATGGTCCGCAGCCGTCGCGTCCTCGGACGGGAACGGCGGCCGGAGCACTCCGCTGCGCGTGGACGCGCAGCGCAATCTGGAACATGTCCTGCGGGCGGCGCGCGAAGTCTTCGGTGAGCTGGGGTACGGGGCTCCGATGGAGGACGTCGCACGGCGGGCGCGGGTCGGGGTGGGCACCGTCTACCGGCGGTTCCCCAGCAAGGACGTGCTCGTCCGCCGCATAGCGGAGGAGGAGACGGCCAGGCTGACCGATCAGGCACGGGCGGCGCTGGGTCAGGAGAACGAGCCGTGGTCCGCGCTGGCCCGGTTCCTGCGCACCTCGGTGGCGTCCGGCGCGGGCCGTTTACTACCGCCGCAGGTGCTGCGGGCCGGGGTCGACGCGGAGACGGAGATCCGGGTTCCGCAGCAGCGGCAGGTGGCGTTAGCCGGCCCGCCGCAGGCGGCAGCGGTGCCGTCGGCGGTGCCGTCGGCGGCGGTGCCGTCCGCAGCGGTGCCGTCGGCCGGTGCGGCGCAGCCGGATCTGCGGCTGGTCGAAGAGCCGGGCGTGCCGCAAGGCCAGCCGGACGACGCGGGTGCGGCAGCGCTGCTGCAGGTCGTCGGGCAGCTGGTGGAGCGGGCGCGGGCAGCGGGTGAGCTGCGCCCGGATGTGACGGTCGCCGATGTGCTGCTGGTGATCGCCACGGCAGCGCCGTCGCTGCCGGACGCGGCGCAGCAGGCCGCGGCGTCGGCCCGGCTGCTGGACATCCTGCTGGACGGGCTGCGGTCCCGGCCGGTGGGGTGACCGAGGGAGCCACCTTCTGAGCGGTTTCTGACCGATTGATGGTCGGTTGCTGATCGGCTGCTGACCGGTTACTCATCGATCCGTTCGCCGGGTGCGTTTCTGCCCGGCGAACGGTCGCCTTTTCGAGGGTGCGGTCCGGGGTTCGCTCGTACGTTTCGGGGTCGTGGTGCGCGTCTTCCCCGTGCGGGTGAACGTATGCGCTTGCCGTCCTGATGTTCGGTCCGGGGGCGTGCCCCGGGTGCTTGGTCAGCGGGCGGTGGCGGACCCGGAGTCGGCCAGGACCTCGTCGAGCAGGGCGATGGCCTCCTGTGTGGTCAGGGCCGCGGCCTCGGCGCGCAGCTTCCCGGCCACGGCGGGGCCCAGCGCGGCGCCCGCCCGTGCCTCGGTCTCCCGGGTCTCCGCGAGCGCCAGCGGGATGCGCGGCAGCCGGCCGCGCCAGCCGTCGGCCGCGCCCAGCAGCCGGACGGCGGGCCGTTCGTGCCCGAGCCGCACCAGGATGTACGCCGCCGACTCGGCCTGGTCGGCGAGCAACGCCTCCGTACACCCCACCTCGAGGCCCAGGCCCAGGGTGTCGCGCAGCATGCGCAGACCGCCCCACGGGTCGCCCTCCTCGGCGCCGACCCGGCCCTCCAGCCCTTGGACCACGACCCAGAACAGCTGCGGCGGACTGGATCTCGCCGCCTGCCGGCGGGCGTCCTCGCAGTACGCCCGCGCCTTGGCCGGATCGCCGTGCAGCAACTCGATGTGGGCGCGCAGCAGGCGGTTGAAGGCCCGGACGTCCACGGCGCCCCAGCGCTCGGCCTCCTGCTCGGAGTGGTCCAGCAGCTTCGCCGCGCCCTCGGGGTCACCGGAGTTGAGGGCGAGGTCGGCCAGCCGGGTGATGATGAACGGCACCTCCGTGTGCGCACCGATCTCCCGGGCCAGCCGCCGCGCCTCCTCGAAGGCGGCCCGCGCCTCGTCGAACCGGCCGCGCAGCGCCGCCATCTCGGCCCTGGCGCTCTCCACCTGGGCGAGCATCCAGCGGTCGCCGACGCGGGCGCTCAGCTCGCGCACCTCGGCGTAGTCGGCTTCGGCGCGCTCGATGCCGCTGGAGGTGTCGATGGCGAGGTGGGCACGGAACATGAGCGCGGCGCCGACCGCCCAGTCGTCGCCGTTCTCACGGCAGTTGGCCACCGCCTTGTCCATCAGCGGGATCATCGCGGTGTGGCCGTCGAGGATGTATCCGGCGAACGGCCACAGCAGGCCGGGGAAGCGGGCGCTGCGCGGGCCCGGATGGCTGCCGTAGGCGTCGCGGGTGAGCCGGGCTACCAGCCGCGTCTCGGGGTCTTGCGCGTCGGGGCCGTGACCGGCGTCGATGAGCAGGAAGAACCGCAGCAGCCGCAGGTCCATGGAGTGCCAGTAGCGGGTGGCGGCGGGATCGTCCCCGTCGGCGCCGTCCGGCGCGGGGGGCGGCATGTCCAGCGCCGGTCGGCCACCGTCCCGTTCGCCGTCCCGTTCGCCGTCCCGTTCGTCGTTCGGGTCATTGGTGAGGGCCAGGGCCCGGTGGGCCCAGGCGGCGCCCTCGTCGCGATAGTTGCGCAGCCACCAGAACCAGCCCATCGCGAGGATGATCGCGAACGAGGTGTTCTCGTCGCGGGCGGTCAGGGAGCGGTGCAGGGCGGCCCGGATGTTGTCGAGGTCGGCTTCGACGCGGCGCAGCCAGGGCAGCTGTTCGGCGGAGCGCAGCCGGGGCTCGGCGGCGCGCGCGAAGTCGCGGAAGTGGGCGATATGCCGGGCCGTGGCGGCGGCGTGGTCGGCGCGGGCGGCGGAATCCTCGGCGGCGCGCTCGCTGACGTACTCGTGGATCGTCTCCAGCATGCGGTAGCGGGCCTCGCCCGGCGGATGGTCGACGACCAGGAGGGATTTGTCGGCCAGCGCCCCGAGCAGGTCGAGCACCTCCGGGGGCGCGATGGGGGCGCTGGCGTGTGCCGGGGTGTGCGCCGGGGCGCATGCACCGGCGCGTATGGACTCATGCTCCGGCGCGAACGCGCAGCCCGTCTCCGCGCAGACGGCCTCCGCGCAGACCGCCTCCGCCGCGGCCAGGCTCCATCCGCCCGCGAAGACCGACGCCCGGCGCAGCACGGTGCGTTCCCGCTCGTCCAGCAGATCCCAGGACCAGTCGACCACCGCCCGCAGGGTCTGCTGGCGCGGCAGGGCGGTCCTGCTGCCGCTGGTCAGCAGGTGGAACCGGTCGTCGAGACGGTCGGCGATCTGCCGCGGGGTCAGCAGCCGCAGCCGGGCCGCGGCCAGCTCGATCGCCAGCGGCAGTCCGTCGAGGCGGCGGCAGATCTCCGCGACCGCCGCCGCCGTGTCCGCGTCCCCGGCCGGATCGAAGCCGGGCCGTACGGTCGCGGCCCGCTCGGCGAACAGCTGGTGGGCGGGGGCGGGCGGCAGCGGCTCCACGGGCCGTACGGTCTCGCCGGGCACGCCCAGCGGCTCCCGGCTGGTGGCGAGCACGGTCACGCCCGGACAGCGCGCCAGCAGCGTCTCGGTGAGCCGGGCGGCGGTGTCGATGACGTGCTCGCAGTTGTCGAGCAGGAGCAACAGGCGGCGGTCGGCGCAGTACTCGACCAGGCGGCCGGCCGGGTCGACGCCGTCCGCCCCGCTGGTCCGGCCTTCGAGCCCGGAGGCGAACATCGTCGTCTCGCGGCGGCCGACGGCGCTCAGGACCGCGCCGGGGACGGCAGAGGCGTCGTCCAGCGAGGCGAGTTCGACGACCCAGATGCCGTCCGGGTAGGCGTCCGTCACGGTCGCGGCGGTCTCCACGGACAACCGCGTCTTGCCGGAACCACCCGCTCCGGTGAGCGTGACCAGCCGGGAGCCGTCCAGGTCCCTGCGGAGGGCGCCGATCTCGCTCCGCCGGCCGACGAAGCTGGTGAGACGCGCCCGCAGATTGCCGGGCGGCCCCGCGGACGCGGCGGAACGCGCGCCGGGGACCGAGTCGCGGTCGCGGTCGCCCTCGGGGTGGCGGTCCCGGTCGCGGCCCGGGGCGCGGTCGCCGTCCGGGGCGCGGTCCGCAGCGCGGTGACGGTCCCGATCGCGGTCCCGGCCCGGGGCACGGTCGCCGTCGGCGTGGGCGTGGGCGTCCGGGACGCCGTATCGGTCACCGTTCGACCGACCCCGGGCGCGGCCCCGGTCGCGGTCCCGGTCGCGGTCCCGATCGCGGTCGCGGTCGCGGTCCCGATCGCGGTCGCGGTCGCGGTCGCGGTCCCGATCGCGGTCGCGGTCGCGGTCCCGGTCGCGGTCGCGGTCACCGCTTGGGGCACGGTTACCGTCTCCGCCGCCGTCCGAGGCGCGGCCACGGTTTGCGGCGCGGTGCCGGTCACCGTCCCGATCGTGGTTATCGCCCCGGGCGCGGCCACGGTCCGGGGCGCGGTCGCCGTCCCGGTCTCGGTGCCCGTCCCGGTCTCGGTTCGAGTCACGGTCGCGGTCGCGGTCGCGGTCCGCGTAACGGTCCCGGTCACCGTCCGGGCGTTGGTACCGGTCACCGTCACGGCCACGGTCGGGGTCTCGGCCCGGGTGGCGGTCCCGGCTCGGGCCACCGTCGCGGGCGCCGTCCACGGCGCGGTCGCGATCCCGGCCCGGGGCACGGTCGCCGTCGCCGTCCGGGACGCGGTACCGATCGCGGTCCGGCCGGCGGTCCCAGCTCGGGCCGCCATCGCCGTCCGAGGCGCCGTACCGGTCACCGTCCGGGTGGCGGTCCCGATCACCGTCCGCGTCGCGGTACCGGTCGCCGTCCAAGACGCGATCCCGGCCCGGGGCACGGCCGCCATCGCCGTCCGGCGCGCCGTACCGGTCACCGTCCGGGCGGCGGTCCCGATCGCCGTCCGCGTAGCGGTACCGGTCGCCGTCCACGGCGCGATCCCGGCCGGGGGCGCCGTCGCCGTCGCCGACGCGGGCGCCGTACCGGTCACCGTCCGGGCGGCGGCCGTCCTCCCGGTCCCGATCACGGTCCCGGCCCGGGGCGCCGTACCGGTCACCGTCCGGGTGACGGTCTCGGTCACCCTCCCGGTCCCGGTCACGGTCACCGTCCGCGTAGCCGTCCCGGCCCGGGGCACCGTCGCCGTCCGGGGCGCGGGGGCCATCCGCGTCGGGGTGCCGGTCACCGCCCGACCCGCGGTGCCCGGCGCCGTCACGAGCCCGCCCGGCGGCCGGTGGAGTCAGCGGAGGCATGGGGGTCGTCGGTGGGGTGGGCTCGCCCAGGAGCAGTTGGCGGTGCAGCTCCCGCAGTTCCGGTCCCGGGTCGGTGCCGAGACGGTCGGCCAGGAGCGTGCGGACCTCCTCGTACGCGGCGAGGGCGTCCGCCGAGTGCCCGGTGGCCCGCAGCGCGCGGATCAGCTGGGCGTGGAACGTTTCGTCAAACGGATGGCCGGCGACCAGCTCGCGCAGCTCCGGGACGAGGCCCGCCGGGCGGTCGCGCTCCAGGTCGGCGTCGATCCGGCGGTGCAGGGCGGCCAGCCGCAGGGCCTCGGCGCGGGCGGCGGCCGCGTCCCGCTCCGGCAGATCGGCGAGCGCCGGTCCGCGCCACAGCGCGAGCGCCTGCCGGAGCGTGGCGGCGGCCGTGTGCGGGTCACCGGCGTCGAGGGCACGCATGCCCTCGTCGGTCAGCCGCTCGAACCGCAGCAGATCGACGTCGTCCCCGGGCGCGGCGGTCGCGAGGCGGTAGCCGCCGGGCGAGGAGACCACGGCCTCCCGCCCGATCGCCCGTCGCAACCGGCCCACCAGCGCCTGGAGCGCGGCGGGCGCGTCGTGCGGCGGGTCGGTGGCCCACACCTCGTCGATGAGGACATCGACGGGGGTGGGCCCGGGACGTGCGGCGCGCAGGGCGAGCGCGGCGAGCAGGGCGCGGATCCGGGGGCCGCCGAGGGGCAGCGCGTTGCCGTGTTCGTCACGCGCTTCGGTGGTGCCGAGGATGAGATACCGCACGGCGGTCATTCTCCTGGGTTTGCTGCGGAACGGGACGCTCCACCACGAGCGGGTCGCACACACGGTCGACCGGCCCCGGCAACCCGCGGCGGCCGACGCCGTGATCGTCGCGCACCGTCGTCACAGGGTGGGCCGGGGCACCACTCCGCCCGCCACCGCGCGCTGGCGGGGGGCCGCCGTGCCGGTCCAGCAGGTGCCGCGGCGGGCCAGGAGGCGGCGTAGCCAGACTTCGGTGGAGACCAGTTCGGCCAGGCCGTCCAGGGGCAGCCGTTCGCCTTCGGACGCCGCGCGCAGCGCCTTGCGGACGACGCGGGCCTCGATGAGCCCGGCGTCGGCCAGCAGCGGGGCGTCGAAGAGGCCGACCAGGTCGCCGAGCCAGGTGCGCAGGCCCGCTCGTACGGACGCGGCGTGGGCGGCGTGGGAGGTGGCGCCCCAGCCGGTGGGGAGGTCGCGGATGCCCGCTCCGGCGAGGACCGTACGCAGGACGGAGGCGCGCGCTCCGGGCTGGACGCGCAGGGCTTCGGGGAGCGCGCGGCAGGCCCGTACGACCTGGTTGTCGAGGAAGGGGGCGTGCAGGCGCTGGCTGCGCACCTCCGCGGCCTGTTCGAAGACGCGGTGGTCGGCGGCGTAGCGGGCGAGGGCGGCGTCGGCGCGGCGTTCGCCGGGGCGGCGCAGGAGGACGGGGCGCAGCGCCGCCTCCTCGAGGCGGACGGACACCTCGGCGAGGGCTTCCCCGGTGAGCCAGCGGGCGGCGGGGCCGGGGCGGCACCAGGCGAGGGAGGCCAGGGAGGCGGAGACGGCGCCGGCGGCCACGCCCGCGCCGTCGTCCGTGAAGCGGCGCTCCAGGAGGCTCGCGGCGGCTTCCCGTACGCCGTCCCGGTAGGAGGTGCGGGCCAGCCGCCGGGCGGCGCGGTAGACGGTGAAGGGGACGAAGAAGGAGTGGGCGTTGGGCCCGTCGGCCTTGGCGAGGGCGGTGGCGGGGCGCAGCAGATGGCGTCTGCGGCGGTCGAGCAGCAGGTCGGCGAGGCGGGCCGGGTGGGCGTCGAGCGCCTGGCGGGCGCCGTGGCCGACGAAGTGGTCGGCGCTGCCCGCGGCGAGGCGGCGCCGGTGGCGTTCGGCGATGACGAGGGAGGGGCCGGGTTCGTCGGTGAGGGCGCCGGTGTCGAGGGCGGCGTACGGGAGGGCCTCTTCGCCGCCGGCGACGACCACGTGGTGCAGCCGGGGGTTGGCGGCGATGGTGCCGGCGCGTTCGAGTTCGGCTTCGCGGGTGCGGGCGCCGCCGGTGGTGGCGAGGTCGTTGAAGGTGACGGCGAGGAGGCGTTCACCGGCTTCGGTGCCGTGGCCGAGGAGGGTGCCGGGCATGCCGGGCAGCCCGGCGGCGAGCAGGGCGAGCGTGGCGGAGGCGCTGCCTCCGGACAGGTCGGCGCCGATGCCGGGGGCGGGCGCGCCGCGGGCGGCCCGGCGTTCGGCGGGGCCCATGCCGGGGACGGGTCCGGGGTCGAGTCCCTCGGTGGCGGGGGCGTGGCGGGGTGCGGTGAGGCGGGCCCGTACGGCTTCGAGCAGGGCGTCCCGTACGCCCTCCACGGCCGTGTCCTGGTCGAGCGGGGGCGCGGCGACGGCGAGCGAGGCGGTGGGCTCGTAGCCGGTGACGTCGCGGGCGCCGTCGCGCAGGACGAGGGCGTGCCCGGGCGGCACCCGTCTGACGCCCATGTACGGCGTGCCGTCGCCGACGGCCTCCGGGGAGTCGGGGCAGGCGAGCAGCGCGCCGAGGTGGCTGACGTCGAGCTGCGCCTCGATGAGGTCGGCGAGCGGGAGGGCGGCGGTGGCGTACGCGGTGCCGCCGGACCAGTCGGTGTGGAAGACGGGCCGGGCACCGGCCAGGTCACCGGCGATAGTGATGCGGCGGCCGACCTGGGCGACGGCGGTGTAGCTGCCGGGCCAGGCGGTGAGGTGGCGCAGGGCGCCGCCGCGGGCGGCGAACAGGCCGACCCGCAGCTCCTCGTCGGTGGCGCCGCAGCAGCCGAAGACGGCGAGCCGGGTGAAGGGGTCGGCCTGGACGACGCGTACCTCGTCGGGCCGCCAGTCGCCGACCGCCCACAGCGGATCGGGGTCGGACCACAGGAGTTGGGCACCGACCGGCTGGATCGCACGGCCTTCCGGGGGGACCGGGCCGGATGCGGTACTGCTCCACCCCACCAACCACCGCATCGCCGCCTCCACAGGCTGTGGGCATCCAGGGCAACCAAGATTTAGGTGCCATCATGCACAGCATGTTGACGGTTTCGACATCGAACCGGACAACTACGCGGATCTCTTGGATCTCCCTTGACCGCTGATGACCGCGGGAATCCCAGGAGTTGATCACACCGTGCGGCCCCCGCGGGCAGGCGCTCGCGGGAAGCACCGGAAGAGAGCCGTCACCGGTCACGACGCACCGTTCCGCCGTGGCCCATGCTGCCACGACTGGGGCGTACAACAGCGCAAGGACGCCGACGCGTGGACGACGGGACGCCAACAGGGCCGCGAGGAAAGGGCTTCCCGCGCCGGGCCTCCCCCTCCCCGGCCCGCCGCGGGAGCCCGGCACCGACAGGCGATATCCGGCCAAGTTCGCCGTGGCGCGCTCGACGGTCTTGCGGATGCCCCACCACCATCCGGACGGTCGCGCGCCGTTCGCCCTCGCTCGCCTCCCCGCCTCCCAACACGACAGTCCGGGAGGCGGCGTCCGCCTCCCGGACCGTTCCGCCACCCGCGGGGAATGAGGCGGCGGCGTCCCCCAGCCCACTGGATCCAGTACAGCGGGCCGACCCACGCAGGTCCCATCGAAACGTTCTCGCCGCGACTGAGACAGAGCGCACACACGGGCGCACAGCCACACACACCGGGAGCACGCGTCACGCCCCGCACGCCCGTTCGTACAAGAATCTCGCCATCCGGGACACCACCTCTTAACGGTCGGGATGCGGCGAACTACGCTGGGTTTACGAACGCTCCGCGCCTATGCCGGGGCGGCCGTCGGTGCTGTCGAGGGGTGCGCATGTCCAGGGAGCCACGCGGGCCGAACGAGAAGCTCGGCACCGTTCTCGCCCTCGCTGGGATCAGCAATGCCGGGCTCGCGCGCAGAGTCAACGACCTCGGCGCCCAGCGCGGCCTGACCCTTCGCTACGACAAGACGTCCGTAGCGCGCTGGGTGTCCAAGGGCATGGTGCCCCAGGGCGCCGCGCCCCATCTGATTGCTGCCGCTATCGGCAGCAAACTCGGCCGCCCCGTCCCGCTGCACGAGATAGGGCTCGCCGACGCCGATCCGGCCCCCGAGGTCGGGCTCGCCTTCCCGCGCGACATCGGCCAGGCCGTCCGCTCCGCGACCGAGTTGTACCGGCTTGATCTCGCGGGTCGGCGCGGCGGGGTGGGCATCTGGCAGAGCCTGGCCGGATCCTTCGCCGTCAGCGCGTACGCCACGCCCGCCTCCCGCTGGCTCATATCCCCGGCCGACAGCTCCGTCGCGCGCGGGCCCGAGGACGCCGAGGCCGCGGCGGCCGGCGCGGGCGGCAGCGGCCCCGACGCCTTACCTCAGCGCGTCGGCCACAGCGACGTCACCAAGCTGCGCGAGGCCGCCGAGGACGCGCGCCGCTGGGACTCCAAGTACGGCGGCGGCGACTGGCGTTCCTCCGTGGTCCCCGAATGCCTGCGGGTCGACGCGGCACCGCTGCTGCTCGGCTCGTACAGCGACGAGGTCGGCCGCTCCCTCTTCGGCGCCACCGCCGAACTGACCCGGCTGGCCGGGTGGATGGCCTTCGACACCGGCCAGCAGGAGGCCGCCCAGCGGTATTACATCCAGGCGCTGCGCCTCGCCCGCGCCGCCGCCGACGTCCCGCTCGGCGGCTACGTGCTGGCGTCGATGAGCCTCCAGGCCACCTACCGCGGCTTCGCCGACGAGGGCGTGGACCTCGCCCAGGCCGCCCTTGAGCGCAACCGCGGCCTGGCCACCGCCCGCACCATGAGCTTCTTCCGGCTGGTCGAGGCGCGCGCCCAGGCCAAGTCCGGGGACGGCCCGGCCTGCGGGGCGGCGCTGAAGTCCGCCGAGGGCTGGCTGGAGCGGTCCCGGTCGGGCGACGCCGACCCGTCCTGGCTCGACTTCTACAGCCACGAGCGGTTCGCGGCCGACGCCGCCGAGTGCTACCGCGACCTGCGGCTGCCGCGCCAGGTGCGGCGCTTCACCGAGCAGGCGCTGGCCCGGCCGACGGAGGAGTTCGTACGGTCCCACGGGCTGCGGCTCGTCGTCTCCGCCGTGGCCGAACTGGAGTCCGGGAACCTGGACGCGGCGTGCGCGGCGGGCGCCCGGGCCGTGGAGGTCGCCAACCGCATCTCCTCCGCGCGCACCACGGAGTACGTACGCGACCTGATGCACCGGCTCGAGGCGTACCGCGACGAGCCGCGGGTGGCGGAGCTGCGCGAGCGGGCCCGGCCGCTGCTGGTGGCGCCGGCGTGAGGGTGGTGCCGGCGTGAGGGTGGGACCCCGGGATTTCGCGCCCCCGTGTGTGGCGCCGGCGTGAGCGCCGGGGAAAGCCCGCGTGATCTTCACGCACCCGTCCGGATCCCAGGCGCCGCACGGGTTTCGGGCCGTTGTCAGTGGCGCAGGTCATGATAGGGATCGACGGTCGGGCGACCGGAGGGTTGTGGCGCGTGGGGAGGTGCATGGCGTGACGGCGGTGGACTGCGACGTGCTGGTGATCGGGGGCGGGATCGTCGGCCTGTCGACGGCGTATGCGATAACGCGCGCGGCGCCCGGCACCCGGGTGACCGTCCTGGAGAAGGAGGCGGGCCCGGCCCGCCACCAGACCGGGCGGAACAGCGGAGTGATCCACAGCGGGATCTACTACCGGCCGGGCTCGCTGAAGGCGCGGTTCGCGGTGCGCGGCGCGGCGGAGATGGTGAAGTTCTGCGCCGAGTACGGCATCGCCCATGAGGTGACGGGCAAGCTCATCGTCGCCACCGAGCGCTCCGAGCTGCCGCGGCTGCACGCCCTGGTCCAGCGCGGCCGGGAGAACGGGATCCCGGTGCGCGAGCTGGGCCCCGCCCAGATAGCGGAGTACGAGCCGTGGGTGCGCGGGCTCGCCGCGATCCACGTCGGCACGACGGGCGTATGCGACTTCGGGGCGGTGGCGGCGCAGCTGGCCCGGCTGGCGCGGGACGCGGGCGCGTCCGTGCGGTACGGGGCGGGCGTGACCCGCATCGGCCGCCGCCCGACGGCCGTCGCGGTGCGTACGGCGGACGGCACGGTGCTGCGCGCGCGGGCCCTGGTCAACTGCGCGGGGCTGCAGTGCGACCGCGTGGCGCGGCTGGCGGGCGACGACCCGGGCATGCGGATCGTGCCCTTCCGCGGTGAGTACTTCGAGCTGGCGCCGTCCCGCACCTCGCTGGTCAACGGCCTGGTCTACCCGGTGCCCGACCCGGCGTTCCCCTTCCTCGGCGTCCACCTGACCCGCGGCATCGACGGCGGCGTCCACATCGGGCCCAACGCGGTGCCCGCCCTCGCCCGCGAGGGGTACGCCTGGCGCACCGTGCGCCCGCGCGAGCTGGCCGGGACGCTGGCGTATCCCGGCGCCTGGCGGATAGCCCGCCGCCACTGGCGGTACGGGGCGGGCGAGCTGCGCCGGTCCCTGTCCAAGCGCGCCTTCACCGACGCCGTGCGCCGGCTGCTGCCGGATGTCACGCCCGACGACCTGATACCCGCCCCGGCCGGGGTGCGCGCCCAGGCGGTGCTGCCGGACGGCACGCTCGTGGACGACTTCCTGATCTCGCAGTCGCCCCGCGTCGTCCACGTCCTCAACGCCCCCTCCCCCGCCGCCACCGCCTCGCTCCCCATCGGCCGCGAGGTGGCCCGGCGGGTGCTGGAGGCGCTGTGAGCGGTCTCACGGCCGCCGCCGAGGGGTAGCGGGGGCGGCCCGCCAGCGGGCCCTCGCGCCCGCACCGTGGCATCCCGGGCGGGCCCGCCGGGGTACCCGCCCCCGCCCGTAGAATCGGAAGCACTGTGTCCGAGAACTCCACCGCCCCCGACGCCCACGCGGAGCGCGACCGCACCGTGCCCGGCCCCGGCCACGACTCCGGCCCCGCCCGCGACCGCGACCGCAGCGAGCCGCGGTTCCCCGGCGGCCCCGCCGCCGATCCGGCGGGCTCGCACCATGAGCGCCGCATCCGTTCCTTCCGCCCCCGCCGCGGCCGGGTGACCGTCGGCCAGGGCGAGGCACTGCGCCGCCTGTGGCCGCAGTGGGGGCTGGACATCGACGGGCTGCACCGCCTCGACCTCGGCGCGCTCTTCGGCGACCCGGACCTCCCCGTCGTCCTGGAGATCGGCTTCGGCATGGGCGAGGCCACCGCGCAGATGGCCGCCGCCGACCCCGGCACCGGCATCCTCGCCGTCGACGTCCACACCCCCGGCCAGGGCAATCTGCTCGCCCTCGCCGAGCGCGACGGGCTGTCCAACGTCCGGGTGGCCAACGGCGACGCGATCATCCTGCTGCGCGAGATGCTGGCGCCCGCCGCCCTCTCCGGGCTGCGCGTCTACTTCCCGGACCCCTGGCCCAAGAAGCGGCACCACAAGCGGCGGCTGATCCAGCCCGAGTTCGTCGAGCTGGCCGCCACCCGGCTGCGCCCCGGCGCGCTCCTGCACTGCGCGACCGACTGGGAACCGTACGCGGAGCAGATGCTGGAGGTCCTCACCGCCAGCCCGTCGTTCGACAACACCCGGCCCGACGGCGGCTACAGCCCGCGCCCGGACTTCCGCCCGCTCACCAAGTTCGAGTCCCAGGGCCTGAACAAGGGACATATCGTCCACGACCTGATCTTCCGCCGCAACGACGCATAGCGGCCCTGCGCGGATGGGAACAATCCCGCAGTCCGCCACTTCCGCGTTCGTTAGGGTCGGTTGAGTGCATCAGTCCCCGTCCCCCCACCAGCCGCCGGATCCGCCGGTCACACCGCACGACCAGCAGCCGTGGTTCGACGGCGTGGCCGCTCCGGGGGGCCGGCCGCAGGCGCCGCAGCCGGGGCACCCCGGACATCCGGGGCTCCCGGGATACCCGGGGTTCCCGGGACACCCGGGCTACCCGGGCCATCCGGGGCCGTGGGGCAGAACCGGCCGTCTCAGCCGCCTCTGGGACAACAAGGCCTTGCGCGCCACCGCGCTCATCGGACTGCTGTCGCTCTCCGGCCTCGTCATCCTGGCCCTCGTCCGCGAGCAGACCGGCACCAAGGGCTTCCTGGTGGGGCTCGGCCTCGCCGTGCTGCCCGTACCGCTGATCATCTCGGTCTTCCGCTGGCTGGACCGCGTCGACCCCAAACCCTGGCGGAACCTGATCTTCGCCTTCGCCTGGGGCGCGTGTGCCGCGACGCTCGTCGCGCTCATCGCGAACGGCTTCGCGACGGAATGGCTCATGACGACCGTCGCCGACTCCTCGTCCCCCGGCGGCCGGGCCGACGCCGACACCTGGGGGGCCACGTTCGTCGCGCCGTTCGTGGAGGAGAGCGCCAAGGCGGCTGCCGTGCTCCTGCTCTTCGTGTTCCGACGACGCGACTTCAACGGGATCGTGGACGGCGTCGTCGTCGCCGGAATCACCGCCACCGGATTCGCCTTCACCGAGAACATCCTCTACCTCGGCTCGGCGTTCGTCAGCGACCAGGAGTTCGGCTACTCGGGCATCCGGTCCACCACCGCCGCGACGTTCTTCATCCGCGGGGTGATGTCCCCCTTCGCGCACCCCCTGTTCACCTCGATGACCGGCGTCGGCTTCGGCCTGGCCGCCGCGGCCGCCGCCCACCAGCGCACCCGCCGCGTCCTGCTGCCGATCGTGGCGCTGCTGGCCGCGATGGTCCTGCACGGCCTCTGGAACGGCTCGTCCGCCCTCGGCGGCTACGGCTTCATCATCGTCTACGCCGCGTTCATGGTCCCCGTCTTCGGGCTGCTGACCTGGCTCACGGTCTGGTCCCGCACCAGCGAGCTGCGCACCGTACGCGAGCAGCTCACCGCCTACCAGGCCGCCGGGTGGCTCACCCCGCCCGAACCGATCGCGCTGTCCTCGATGCGCGCCCGCGGCATCGCCCGCGACCTCGCCCGCCGCACCCAGGGCGCGGCGGCGGCCCGCGCGGTCGGCGAGTACATCGCCGCCGCGACCTCCCTCGCCTTCCTCCGCCGCCGCGCGTACCGGGGCACGGCGGGCCCGGACTTCACCACGCGCGAGCGCGAACTCCTCGACACCCTGTGGGAACGCCGCGACACCGCCCAGCCGGCCCTGGCCCACGCGGCCCTCTCCCTCCCCCTCCCCTACCCGGGCCCGCCCCAGGGCCCCGTCCCCCCGCCGTACTGGCCCGCCCCGCCGTACGGCGGCTACGGCTACGGCGCCCCGGGCCAGGGTTACGGATACGGCTCCCCCGGCCAGGGTTACGGGTACGGCGGCCCCGGCCAGGGATACGGCTACGGCGGCCCCCAGCCGCCCCAAGCCCAACAGGCCCCGCACCCGACGTACGCCTTCCAACCGTCGTACGCCCCGCAGCCGCCCCAGCTCCCCGCGGGCCCGCGAACCCACCAGTAACAGCCCGGCAGGCCGTCGGATCCGCAGGGGTGGACCGCGAGAACTCCGGAAAGTAGGACACTGGGGCCATGCACGCAGCAGTCCCATCCAGTCCCGAAGTCTCGGCCCGAATGAGCCGGCAGACCAATCAGGACACCGGTGTCGAACGGGCGGTGCGGCAGCTCCTCCACGCTGCCGGATACCGCTACCGGATCCACTATCCGGTGCCGGGTATGCGCAGGCGGAAGATCGACATTGCGTTCACGGGTGCCAAGTTGGCCGTCCTCATCGACGGCTGCTTCTGGCACGGCTGCCCGGAGCACGCCACCAGTCCCAGGGCGAACGCGGAATGGTGGCGCCAGAAGCTCGATCGCAACATCGAGCGGGACCAGGAGACGAACGCGCAGCTGGTGGCGGAAGGCTGGACGGTGCTGCGCTTCTGGGAACACGAATCGGCGGACGCCGTCATGCGTCAGGTGGCAACGGCTGTCGACCGGGAGAAGGCGAACAGGCGGAAACGATCCACGAAGGGCGGGGGCCGATGAGCAAGTGGCGATTCGTCGCCTCAAACCCCATCTGCCCGCGACGAGCCAGCGGGCAGGCTTGGGCGAGCCACCGCAGGGTCATCAACAGCATTCGCTTCTACCACGCACACGTATTCCGCGGCGGAGTCTGCCAGCAGGTTCGACAAGTGGAAGACCGTCTGCGAGCGGCCCAGACGCTGGTCGGCGGACGGCGCCTGGGATCGGAAGGTCCCCGACACAGTTGGGGACCGAATCACGCTTCAGGAATCAGCACGTCGAGCGAATGGATCCACACGCTGATCAACCGGGTCGGAACTCAGAACTGCTTGGCGTCCTTCGTCGTGGTGCGAGGATTCGGTACCGATTTCTGGTCCGCGGCCTTCCCCTTCCCGTCCAGTCCTAGCGCCTGCTTGATGTTCTCGAAGTCGACGTCCGGGGTGCCGATCCTGGCCACTGTATGCCCGTGCGAGGTCAGCATGGCCTCGGCGAACGGGCTGTCAAGCGTGGCGACGCGGGTCCACAAGCGGACCTCTGCCAACGGAACGGACTGCACGAACTCGAAGTCGACCAGAAGGTCCGGGATGTCGAGGTACTTGGGCAGTATCCGGTAACGGGCGTTGTTGTTGCGGAAAATCTCCAGAGCCGCGTTCCGCTCCTTGCTCCCTTTGACGGGAGAGCCAACCTCGATCCAACGAGCGATCAAAGGTGCTTCGCTCAACGGAACCGCCTTGGCGAGACGCACGTACTCGGCCTTGGCGACACGATTGCCACCGCTGTGTAAGTCCTCGTAGAGGTCGCACGCAGGGGTGAGAACGGCCCACCAGCCGTCTTGGGGATCCCGCAGGATATCCGCGGCAGTCACGTGCTTCGTGACCGGCGGTATCAAATACATCCGGGCGGTCGACGCGTGTCCCATCACGCGGTCATCGGAGGTGCCGAGCACTGCTCCGAGGGCCTCGACCGCGTTCTCCTTGAGCCAGGCTGCGAGGCGGTGCACGAGGGCATGAGCGATCTGGTTGCGTTCAGCAGCCGCGAGCCGGGGCCAGTTCGGGGAGATCTCGTCCCGTAGGAATCCGCGCACGTACTCGTCCACAAGGGCGGTGATGTGCCGGGTGAGGACCGGGACACCGGACTCGAGGCCGTTCCGTACCGCAGTGACGGCGTCATCCAGCCGGTTCTTCGGGACCACCTGGATGAGTGGTGGTTCCGCCAAGTCGCTCACCTGCTCCGCGAGGCCGGTACAGAAGACGACTGGCACCCAACGGGTCTTGGCGATCCGGTCGTACAGTTCACGGCCCTGCAGGTTCGGGTGTGCGGGGGAGCCACCGCGTGTCGCGTCCCTGACATCCAGTACGACCAAATCGAACGCCTGGGCCTCCAGAAGGCGTTCAGCTTCGTCGAAATCGTTCTCGACGTGAGTGTCGAGCCTCCCAAGGTCCGAAAGCTCCTCCACGAGCATATCGGATAGTTCCTCCGCTATGTCCACCTCGTCCTCGACGATCAAGACTCGGTACACCGCACCCCCGTCCGTCACCCGATTCTCCTTCTCAGTCTTGCCCTGAACGTCGCTCCGGCGAGAGGCCCCGACGACACCAAGGACAGATCGCCGTCGTAGAAGTCCTTCACGACGCTGCCAGCGATGCTGAGGCCCAGCCCGATGCCGTCCTCTTTGTCACTGAAGTACGTGTCGAAGATCATCTCTTGGATCTCCTCACGCACTCCGGGGCCGCTGTCGCTCACGTCGATGTCGACCTGGTTCTCGGACGTCCGCCGCGACTCAATGAGGATGGCGCGCTCCTTCTCCTCGGGCAAAGTGGAAAGCCAGTAGATCGAGTTCCCCACGAGGTTGTGGACCACTTGGGAGATGTCACCGGGGTCGGCTGTCACGGTCACGTCCTCGCCGCGGACAGTGACGGTGATGCCGTGCTTCTCGAGCGTGCCCTCGTGGACGGCGACGGCCTCGTCGATCGCCGCTTGGAGAGACAGAGCGCGGGGACGGCCTCGCCGCCGGCCGCTCAGCGGCTCGACGCGGGTGAAGAGCCGGTCCAGAGCCTGTTCCTGTGCGGTGAGGTCGACGTGCATCTTCGCGAGAGCAGAGGCGAGCTGCTCGTCCTCGTCGCGCTTGCGACCCGCCAACTTGTTCAACCGGCGGAGGACGTAGGCGATCCGGGTCAATGCCGTTCGGCCGTCATGCAGTACGACGTCGGCCAGCGCTCCCAGGGTCGCGAGGCGAGAGAACTGCGAAAGGACCTCTTGGACCTTCTCGACGCTCTCGTCGATCGTTTCCTGCGCCTCTTCCAATGCGCGGCTCAGCACGGTGTCGTCCGGGTACCTCTCGTTGACGACGTCCCGGACGGGCGAGAGGGTGAAGTTTTGGAATAGTCCGTGGCGGTCGCTTCCAGCACCGGAGGCGGTGTCCACCGTGATCGGAGCCGACTCGGTACGGCTCTTTCCCCTCGGCCGACGCAGTCCGTAGCGCCAGGTCTCGAGTCGACTCACGGCCTGGGTCAGTACGCCCTTCAGGTCCTCGTACTCGGGAGAGTCGATCAGCCCCTCCCGGTGCGACCGATCCTGAAGCCCAGGGTTACCGTCCGCCGAGATGTACACAAAACCCGCGACCTGGTTGTTGGAGAACCGCATAGTGGGGTTGTTCACACGGCGGAGGTCGAAGCGAAGCCAGTCGAAGTCGGCCTCGCCGAAGGGCTGCACACGGAAGCCATCCCGGTAGAGGGCGACGCCACTGTTGTCCTTGATCAGCTTACGGACCTCGGTGATGTTGCGGGCCCCGAGGTCGATGTTCAGCATCTCTTTGAGGGACGCCGAGTCGAGGTCCCAGGTGCGGAGGTCGAGCTTCAGGGGACCGCACTTGGGTGCCTTCCCATGTGACGGGAAAAGGTACTGGTTCAGGGTCTCCGACTGCCCGGACGTCAGATTGGTCATGGCCAGGTCCGCGAGACCGTTTTCGTCGATGGTCCCTATGAGGCGGTAGTGCGGATGCGCCAGAGCCTCGCTGGCACCAACGAAACCGGTGTGGTGGTCCAGCGGCCCAGTCGGAAAGGAGAGGTAGATGGCGAACTCCGGCTGGTCGGGTACATCCAGCTCCGCTGGAGGGGGAGGGGGGAGGAGTCGGGACAGGGACCGCTTGAGGCTCTCGACCGACTCCTCTCCCCAGTCCTGTCGAAGCCCTTCGAGTCGGACGAGGGTACCGTTGGAGCCCGTCCAGGCGGGCCGCTTCTCGCTGGCGCGGAAAGCGACCGTCACCTCGTCGAAGAGGCGCCGGGCTTGGCCGTTGTCGGCGAACACCTCGGGAGCGCCAACGTTCCACTGGACCGGCACTTGGTCGAGGTAGGCGTTCTCGGCGGCGAAATCACTCCAGTCGAGCCGGATGTTCACCTCGGGGCCGCCGGCCCTGCGACTCGTGATCGCGGTCACTGCACCGAGGCGGGCCGCCGAAAAGCGACCGATCCCCTTCGCACCAAGAACCCGCCGCCCGAACTGCTCACTACGCGGAGCGCGGTGCCGGAACGGTGTTGCGATCTCCATCCAGGTCTCCCGGACGATCTCGGGGGACATACCGTGCCCGTCGTCCCACACCTCGATGGAGCCGTAGCCCTCCTCCAGCGGTGCGTTGAACCTGATTACAACCAAGCCGGCATCGGCGTCGTAGGCGTTCTTGACCAGCTCGGTGAGCGCCACCCGCTCGTTGCTGATCAGTTCCTCGCCGAGCGTGCTCATCAGGCGTGCACGGGGACGTAGAAATGCCTGTGTGTTCTCGGAGTCCACGCTCGCCCCTCTGACCCGCTTCGTACCCACCCCCGCCCGAAGGCGCCCCAGCTCCGATCTTAACGGCGGGGAGGGCTCTGGAAACGGTGTTCAGAAGAATCTGGGCTGTTTGTGCAGCGGGACAGCGGACGCGGTGGATGCGGCGTCGACGATCGAGACACAGCCCGCGATCGAACGTGTCTTCTGGTTCGGGGGCTCGTTGAGACAAGGCGCTGTACATGGACACGTCGCCCCCGAGGGGGCGGTCGCGAGGAGAGACTCAAGGGTTGTCCTCTAATATGGGGTGCCTCAAGAGGAGGACGCTGCTCCGGGTTACCACCGGGTCACCACCGGGGACACGGTGAGTGGATGTGGTGTTCGCCAGGCAGGTCACCCGCGTGACAGTCGAGGCTTCACGGCGGCGTTGGCCAGCCGGAAGCCTTGCCTCCGCAGCATCGTGCGTGATCTCCTGGAGCTCGTTCAGGTCGGCAGGTACGGAGGATTGGGTCGTGGCGGAGGAGGAGGGGGCGAAAAAGACGTATGGCGTGCCCTTGGAACGGAGCGACCCCCTAAAGCTGGATAATCACAGACATTACTGCGAGCCGGAAAAATTCGGGGAATGGATCCGGTCCGGTTACGGAAAAGGTAAGCGTCTGGCTATTGACCTGTTTTCGGGTGCCGGCGGGCTGAGCCTCGGCCTTGAGCGGGCTGGGTGGACCACCGCTGCGGCCGTGGACTTCGACGAGAGGGCTCGCGAGACTCATGCAGCTAACTTCCCGGGAATGAGTCTTTGTGCCGACCTCGGAGACGATCAGCAGCGAGGCGAGTTCGTCCAGCGAATCCTTGACTCCGGAGCGGAGATCGACATTGTGGCAGGGGGCCCGCCCTGCCAGCCGTTCAGTCGCGCCGGCCGCAGCAAGATCCGGCACTTGGTCGAGTACCATGACCGCGACCCGCACGATCTCCGCAAGGAACTGTGGCGCGCCTACGTCGATGTGGTGGAGCGGCTCCTTCCGCGTGCCGTCCTCATGGAGAACGTCCCCGACATGGGGCTCGGCGATGATTTCAGTGTAATCCGCATCATCGAGGCAAAGCTGGAGAGCCTTGGGTACGTCACCCAGGTACGTCTCGTCGATGCGTGGAACTATCGCGTGCCGCAGCACAGGAAGCGTCTGATCCTGCTTGCACGGAGAGACCGTGGCGGCTTCACGTGGGGCAACTCGAAGAAACAGACCAGCCTTCGTGATGCTATCGGCGACCTACCTGCGATCGATCCGAAGCCCTTGAAGCCGGTGGGTGCTCGAGTTCTCGATTACGACGAGAAGCAGGATCCGAAGCCTTCTTCCTTCGCGAAGGAGATGCGCAAGAAGGCGGATAAAGGTGTCATTTATGACCACATGACGCGGCGGGTTCGTGTCGATGACTTCAAGATCTTCACCATCATGGATTCCAAAACACTCTACTCCGAGCTCGACGAAAAGCTGGGAGACGACGAGAAGGAATTTCAGAGGTACGACGCGGAACAGTTCACGGACAAGTACAAGAAGCTCGACTGGAACGAGTTGAGCCGCACCATCACTGCGCACATCGCCAAAGACGGTTACTGGTACATCCATCCTGAAGAGCCCAGAACGCTGACCGTGCGTGAAGCCGCGAGGATCCAAACCTTCCCGGACCGCTTTCGGTTCGCAGGTACGCGAAGCGACGCCTTCCGGCAGATTGGCAACGCAGTTCCCCCGCTGTTGGGCGAAGCAGCAGCTCGGGTTCTCCTGCCGCAAGATGTTCCCACGGGGAACGAGGCCGCGGACAAGTGGCCGAAGGTGCGTGAGGAGCTGACCCGCTGGGCCAAGGAGCAGCGCGCCGGCAAGCAGTGGTATCAGTTCCCCCGTGGTCGGAAGATGAAGCCGCTCGGAGCTCTCGTCATGGCGGTGCTCTCCGGAAGCAAGCTGCACCCGAAGCAGCTCGCCAACGTGATGGACGATGTCGCAGGGCACAAGGAACTGACAGGGGACGTCTACCTCGCCCTCGTGAAGGCGGCGCCGACAGCAGCAGCCCGCAAGCGTTTGGAAGACCGACTCGGTCCGGTCGCCGACAAGCCCGAAGTCTGGGTGAACGCGGATTCGGTTCTTGATCACAGCAAGGTGATGGGACTCAAACCCGCTGAGCTCGCGTTGTTCAGGCTGCTGGCTGGCGGCGACATCATGCTGGTCAACCAGAGTGCGTTGCGGGTGGCTGCGAGGGTACAGCAGAACCAATCGCACCTGACCAATCGACTGACCGAGGGACGGCTCAACCTCATCAAACTTCTCGGCGCTGGCCGTGATGCACCGGTGCGTATGGCCGCCATCAGGTACATCGGCGAGAATCTGTGCCGGGAAAAGCAGCCCTTTTGCGGAAGCTGCCCACTGAGCGACTACTGCCCGACCCGTCCGAGGGAGGACAAGGGAGCCTGGACCACCTTCGATGTTGCGCTGACCGGAGGCTGACACGCTCCCAGGGGAACAGGGGCGCTGCGGCGTGTGGCGTCGGCGGTGCAGTCGAAGGCGGAGCCCGACGGCATGGACGGGCGCTCCTCAGGACTGATCTGAATCCCGTGTTGCAGCTCATGGTCCGGAATCCTCACCGAAGCGGGCATCGGCCCGGCACCAACGGGTTGTGTTCAGTGACGGGGACGATGCATCGCGCTGAGGCGCGCAGAAGACGCGATCAACGACCTGTTGGCAAGGCCCGGTAGCAGCAGCCCAA
Source organism: Streptomyces sp. NPDC007983 (assembly GCF_042958345.1). Classification (NCBI taxonomy): domain Bacteria; kingdom Bacillati; phylum Actinomycetota; class Actinomycetes; order Kitasatosporales; family Streptomycetaceae; genus Streptomyces; species Streptomyces sp. NPDC007983. Next base: position 991,706 of record NZ_JBIBJI010000001.1, on the reverse strand, counting down.
CTAGTTCCGGGCCTGCCACACTCAGGCCGTCTCGTGGTCCAAGTCGACGGGCACGGGGTGGAACCCTTGCCGCAGGGCCTCTTCATGGACCTGCATCGCCTGCCTGGCCTGGGCCCCGATGACTCGTCGCCCCTGGGACAAACGCTGCGCGACACGGTCGGCGAGCTGCCTGTCGACGGAGCGCAGGGCCCGGCCTTCGCGGGCCCAGTCCGCGAGAGCCCGCCACTCCTCGCTGGGAATGTCCTCGACGGCGGCTTCGGCCTCGTCGGACTCGGTGTCCTCGGGGGAGGCGATCTCGAAGGGCTCGGCCGTGAGCTCGGCGGACAGCTCGTCGGGGAGCATCCACGGAATGCGGGACACCTCGTCCCAGCAGTCGGGCTTCTTGGCCCACTCCGACACGTGCCTGTCGCCGGAGATCACCGTGTCCATGATCAAGGGACAGAGTTCGTCGAGGGCATCCCTCAGGGCGTCAGTGGTGCCTTGCTCGTTCCAGATCCTGTCGAGGTCGATCCGCTTCTCGGCTGCGAGCGAGAGCCGGGCGACCGTGTAGGTCGTGATCAGCCGTTTATGGCTGCCGGCCGAGTGCGCACGGGCGATCCGGTCGGCGGCCTGGAACAGGAGGGCAGTGGCGATAGCGCGTTTGCAGTACTGCACGTCCACAACGGGGTCGGACTTCTCGATCCGCTCCATGAAGTGGGCGAAGTTCTTCTGGGCGCCGCGACTCACCCAGTACGGGAGCTGCTCCCAGGAGTGCACGAAGGTGGCCAGGTCGGACTTGTTGAATCTCTGCCGACTCGGCGTGATCAGTTTGAACTTGCGCTGAGTGGCACGGGTTTCGCACTCGGCCGACTTGTCGGTGTACTGACCCCGTGCCCGCTCGTAGAACCATCGCGTCTCTTGGCCGCTGCCGTCGGTCGCAGGAGCCCACAGACTGCGGGAGACGCGCTCGAATGCGACGTGGAACTCGTGGTTCGAGCTGAAGTCGACCAGTGTCACCTTGTTCTGGGTGTTGGAGTACTGCGAGATCTTCGGAACGATCTCGGACAGGTACCCGGGATCGACGATCGTGAGTTTCATCTGCACATGGACTCCGTCCAAGTCCCGCTTGTCACGCGTCAGGACGTGGTGCAGCGAGGCGGTGGTCTGGCCGCCATTGACGATCTGGAGGCCAGTCATGCTTCTGATGGCGACTGGATTACCGGCTTCGTCGGTCTCGAAGTCCACGTCAGAGGCGGTGGCCGTTACGCCGTTGTTGTAGGCGAGGAAGCGACCCGGAGCGTTGAGCAGGGTGTCGCGGATCCCTTTGTTCACTCCACCACGGGTCTGGAGGAATGACCGGACGTTGAGTTCGAGCAGCCGTGTCCGGTGCTCCTTGTACAGCTCGGCCAGCTGCCGACCGGGAATCACGGCCAGGACGACCGAGTAGTTCGGCTCGTCGCTTGTAGCGGCCAGGCAGGGCAGGGGACGTTCGAAGGTCACCTTGATCGGCTCGCCGATACTCCCGGAGGTCTCGTGCCTGTGGAGCCGAGCAAGGTCCCAGAGCTCGTGCGTGACAGGGATCCCCTCGAACTCCCTGGGTTCCGGGGCGCTCGTCGTGCTGACCCGGTTGCTGAGGAGGAAGAGGCGGATCTTCGGAACGTTCGACAGGGCCTTCTCCACACCGACACACATGTCATGGACGTCGGTGTTGTCCGCCTGGTTGAAGCGGATGGCCCCGTGCTTGCCCAAGAACGCGAACAGCCTGCGGAAGAGCCTGTCGGACTCGGCCTTGGTCAACTTGCTGCTCAACGGGGTGAGGTTGAAGTCTGTGGTGTAGAGGTCGAGGCTGGACCCGTCCTCGGGCAGGCCGTAGCCGTAGATCTCCAGTCCTCGGGAGGAGTGGTACGCGAGCGCGGCGTCCGTTACGACTCCGGCTTCCTCGAGGATCTCGAGTACATGCTGGGTAAACGTGTTCGGGATCGAGCCACCCTCGGCGTCCGCCAGCGCCTGGATGTCGGTGACCAGTGCGCGTGAGTACTCGTGGAGGTCGTGCTCAGCCATGGGTTCCTCGGATCAGGTCGACCAATACGTCGGCGGTCACGCTGTGGGCAGCCAGGGCCGACACGTCGATGGTGTAGGTGCAGTTGCCAATCCCGGGAGGCAGTTCGGCCTCGACGATCCGGGGGAAGCCCTCCCCGACCGTCCAGAACTCGCTGCGGCGCAGGGCATATCGATCATGGTCGTAGAGGTCCCGTTGGTTCGGCAGGTAGCCGGCCTGGACCAGCAGACTCTCGAACCGCTGGGAGGCAGATGGCGACAGCAGGCGGGCCCGTATCTCGTCCACCAAGGCGTTCAGACTCCTGCCGAGCCCCCGCTGCCGGTCATCGAAGACGAAGTGGGCCAGTGCCAGGGGCGTCGAGTCGGCCGTGTCCAGCTGCCGCTCGCTGGCGACTTGAATCGTCCGGGGAGAGCGGGCCGTAGTCGCCTTCACCTCGACCGCGGCGCCGGGCAGCTGGAAGTCCTGGTTCGTCTGCCGTGGACCGGTCCAAGAGCTGACGCCTGTGTGCTGGTCGACAGCCGTCAACACGTACTCGAGGAGGAAGTGGAGTTCGCCGAATAGGCCGCACCGAGCCTGTCGGGACAGGCCCTCACGCGACACGGAGCGCAGCAGCTGCTGCCATCGGACATAGCGGCGGACCGCCCCTTCAGCTGCCGTCTCGGTGGTCGGTGCGTCCCGCACCACCTCCGCGATGTCGGTGACGAGCGGGGTGAACACCTCCGTGAGTTCATCGTCGGTGAGCATGACTTGGAGCTCGTAGTGGTTCCCGGACACCGACGACAGGTTCAGCTGCAGGCCACGGGTGGCCGGCAGTTCGTGGATCTCTTGACGCACGGTGTCGGCTGTCCTGGCGTCGGTGCCGAGCAGCAGCATCCGCCGGAGGGCAGGGTGCGTCACCGACACCTGGATGTCGTGCGGGGACTCGGGATGGAGCCGCCGGGAAGACCTGCCGGGAGTCTGCTGGTGGGCCTCCAGCTCCTGCCACACACTCTCGTCGATCACTCTTCGTCCTCGAAGTCGTCGAACTCCATGTCCTGCTTGAACCAGATGTCGTTGACCACGTACTCGGTCTTCAACTGATGGTCCGAGAAGGGGAAACTGATGGCGAACCCGACCAGAGGAGCGACCGGCTCAGGGTTCCCCGACGACTCGGCCACTTCGGCAGGGCTCAGGGGATACAGCAGAAGCAACGGCTGGTCAGGGCGGCGCTGGTGACGCAGAGGCCGACCGCGAGGGGTATCGGGGTCGAGCGGTTCGCCCTTCCTATTGAGCTTCCCCTTGGCGGCCTCCTTCGTGGCCTTCAGCGCACGCTCCTTCTGCTCCTCGGTCAGGTCGCAGAGCTCGTCGGCGGGGCTGAGCACGCGCTTGATCGTGTAGCGGCGGGCAACGATCTCCGAGGACTTGGAATGGCTACGCGTGATGAGGCCGATGGGATGGCCTGCGATCTCAGCCGCCGCTCCCTCGGGCAGTCGGCTGGCGAGGCGGATCGTCCAGTTTCCCAGCTCGCCCTGCTTGGCGCACTGGCGTACGTACTCTGCGATAAAGGCCGGACGAACCCGCTGGGCGTGCCGGTCAGTGAGATAGGAGTCGAGGAAACTCTCGGTGACGTCCGAGGCTGCGACGCCACTCCAGGTGATACTCCCGCTCCGCCCGTCCACCTTCCCGGAGGAGAGCGCATCGAGGCGCGCGACAAACGACTCGAGAAGCTCGTGGTTGTGGCGGACCGATTTCTCAGAGAGATCGAAAATGGTCGTCTCGGGAAGATCACCAGAGTAGCTGAGGCGGACACGCGTGCCCTGCCTCATCTTGTTGGAGGCCGTGATGCCGAGGCCGAGCGATGAGGTCCTGACCTTGAGACCGAACTCGCTGGGGGTGAGCCCTACCGCGGACATCTCCTCGACGTCGCGACGGAGTTCGTCGGTGGCAGCGGTGATCTCCGCGTACTGGCGCTGCAGCGTACGTGTCGTGTACAGCCGGCACAGGTCCTCGTAGCGAGGACGGTAGCCGAACCAGCGGCCCATCTGCAGGAGGGTGTCGTACGTCTTGGAGGCACGCAGGTAGTAGCTGACCGACAGCCCTTCGAGGGTCAGACCGCGGGAGAGCTTCTCGCCGCCTACGGCGATGACCGACAGACCGGTCTCCCGGCGCTCGTAGTACTGGAGGGCGTCCCTAGCCGCGCCGTTGACGGCCATGACGGTGATCTTCGCGAGGGCAGCGTGGAGATGGCTTTCGACGTCCTCCCAGTCAAGCCTGTCCCCAGTCATGTCCTCGGTGCAGGGGGCGAAGTCCTCCTCCCAGAGCTGCCGCATCTCTTCCTCGAGTTTGTCGCGGGCACTGCTGAACCGGTCCTGGAGGACATCGAAGAGCAGACGCACATGGGCGTCGATCTGGTCGCGGACCTGCTGCTGCACGGCGGTGAAGCGGGTCACGTGCACCAACATGGAGTTGTGTACTGCGACCTGCCCGCGCGCTCGGCGGGCCGCACAGGTCAAGACGAAGGACCGGATGGCGCGCTGTAGCGACTGGGGCAGGAAGTCGGGAACCCGGTGGTAGGACTTGTGGTTGCCCGGCACCCAGAGGTCCGTGTCCTTGATGTCCCTTATGAGTGGCAGCGGCTCGATGTCCTCCTCATCGCCGTCGGTCTGCAGACCGAAGAGACGCTCGGGACCGAGGTAGTTGGACGGTGCACGCAGGGTCCGGATGAAACTCTCCGGGAAGAGGTCGGGGCCCAGCTCGTCGTGGTCAGTGTCAGGGTTTATGTAGATGTTCGCGAAGGGGGTCGCTGTGTAGCCGACGTAGGACGCCTTCGTGAAGCTGTTGACCAACCTCCTGATGGCCTTGTTAATCGCCGACGGTTTGGTGTCGGGGTCCTTGGAGGTGTTCACCCCGGCGTTGTCGGCTTCGTCATCGATCACGAACAAGGGGAGGTCGGGGACGACCATCCGGCCGGTCTCCGGGTCCTCCACGCCGTGGTTGTCGATCACCCAGTCACGCAGGTTGTCGATGATCCGACGGTTCTTCTTGACCACGAGGACCACCGGGACGCTGCCCACCGGCACGTTCGCGGAGGCCGCCGTCTTTCGGGCGAAGTCCCCCTTCTCGTGGCTGGTGGTGAGCGACGCAGCCTTCAGACGCTTGCCGTGCGACATCGCGCCGACACCGATATGACGATGCGCGTCGTCGTCCGAGCGGAACTGGTACTGGGTGTCGAACCCGAGGAGGCCCTCGTCGATACGGAGCTGGGTCTGGCTGCGCAGGTCGTTGTGGATCCCGGCGAACACCACGATGAGCCGATAGCCTGCGTCGGCTGCCTTTGCGGCGAGCCCGATGAACTGCCCTGTCTTGCCGGACTGGACCTGTCCGATAACAAGTCCGGTCCGGCGCCAGGCCCCTTCCCGCTGAGGGTCTTCCAGCTCACCGAGAACGTCGTCGGTGCTCTGGTCGAGTCGGCGCACGACCTGTGTCGGGAGCTTGGAGACGCTCAGGAGGTAGCGCCGGTAGCGATCCCAGAAGTCCCACTTCCGGTCGGCCTTCGCGTCGGCGAGCCAGGGCACGTGGCCCTCGTGGTTCTTCATCGCGGAGGATTCAGCCTGGAACACGGAAGCCCGGGCCTCGAGCACCTTCCGCACCTGGTCTCGCTCCACAGTGATTCCCTGGGCAGCAAGGATGCTGACCGCGGTGTTCACAGCGAAGTCCACCTCGGTCGGCGTTGCCTGACGGTCACCTGGCAGGAGCAGCACCGCGGTCTGCTCGGCCTTCTCGAGGCTGTCTTCGGGGGTGGTGCTCACAGCGACCTCCAGCGGCCGGGTCGGTTGTGGGTGGCGGACTACCAGACGGGTCAGGAGTTCCAGAACCCTTGTTGCTCGTCGAAGGGAGACATGGAGCTGAGTACACTCCGGGCGTCCTCAGGTGAGCGGCCCTGCCCCAGGAGCGCTTCGTACACTTGGCGGGCGATGTCAACGGTCTCCGGAGCAGCCGGCCCCGGACCGCCGAAAGGCTCAGGATCGTCGACCGTGTCGGTCTCGTGGAGCATGCGGAGCGCCGTGACCGGGACCGTCTCCTCAAGGAGGCGGATCATCGAACGAACAGCCTCCGGATTGCCACCTTGGTCGTCCATCACTGCCTTCACCAAGGGGTGTTTTCTGTTGATGCGCAGAACGATCCGGCCGTCGTGACGCTTCACGTTCCAAGCGAACTTCAGGGGGTCGCCGTGCACCCGCGACACCACCTGACCACGCTGTCGTGCGGCACGGGAGGCCGCCTCGCGCGTGTACTTGGCGATCCTCTCAAGGTGACGACGTAAGGAGACGGGAGGAAATACGCGCGCCTTGCGCACGTCCACGCCCCAGTCGGCGTCGGCCTCCGCAGGGATGTCCACGGCGATCCGCGCAAGGTTGTACTTCTCCTCGCGCCGCAGGCCGCGGATCCCCAACCAGTCACCGGCCAGGATCAGTCGATCACGGCGGTAGACGTAGAACCCCTGCTGCCCCAGCCATCCCTTCTGCCCGGCAGCCAACTCGTAGTCGGCATCCGAAAGACGCTGTGCCGTCGGGAGGACGAAGGGCTCCACACGCACCGACTCCGACCCTAGTGGCAGAGGTTCACAGGGAATCCGCTGTACCGACGGGTGCGTGGACAGGAACGGGTCCCACGGGGAGAGGTCGGAACCGCGCACCCGGATCCGACACGGGGCCGGACGCTGCAGGAAACGGGCGAAGACCATCGAGAGGTGATCTTCGGTACGGTCCGCCTCGTCATAGAACTGAGCCTGCGTCTTTTGGTCGTCGCTGGTCACGGCGGTGTTGTGGTAGCCGGAGAGCTGCTCCCACAGGACGACGGTCCCCTGACGCATGCTTCCCACGATCCGACACAGCAGAGTCGTGGTCGTATCGCCGGGGTCACGGAGGAGCCGCCACTCCTTGTAGTGCTCCACGACACCGAGGTCCCACGTCCGGACGTGCCAAGTCCCGTCCCTGACCGAGGCGACGGTGAGCCTGCGGCACTGAGAGAAGGAGGCGGACTTCAGCCCCACGCCGAAGCGGCCAAGATCCGTGGCACTCCGTTCGGCCGACGGGCCACGGGCCGCCACCGTCATGGCGGTCACTAACTCGGGTTCCGTCATCCCCTTGCCGTCGTCCGTCACCGCGATCCAGGAACCCTGTCCGTCCCACGTGAAGTCGATGTCGATGTTCTTGGCCTCTGCCGAGACGCTGTTGTCCACGAGATCTGCGACGGCGGCGGGAAGCGAGTAGCCGAGTGAACTGAGAGATGCCACCATGCCAGCAGGATCGGGAGCGGCGACGTCGAAATCCATCTTCACGCTCCGTACCCGGTGCACCCGGTCAGTCCTGTGGCTAATTCATCTGCGCGCTCCGCGGGGCGGCATGTGACAGGACTTCTCGGACATCGTGCGGTGAGTGCCCCTGCTACTCGTTCCGCGACAGCCGAAACCCCCCGTTCGGACTATGGTACAGAAAGGGGCTTGTCGGGCGTAGGTGATGTCTGCAGAGGGGTGCCCGCCAACTTTGTGAGGTATGACACGTACACCGTTGGGTGCCTGGGGTGGCCTTGACAATTGGGGCTCCAGGCCACCCCGGGGTGTCAACAGTATGCGATGGTCAGAGCCACGATCCAGGTAGCGATGAACGGCACTGCACGGCGGTGTCCACGAATTTCCTCTGGAACGGCATCTGCGTCGCACCAGCGGACTTGGGCCCGTTTGCAGGGCTCTCAATTTTTGGGTTTGCCAGTCGAGTCGTGGGCTGGGAAGACGGCGGAGAGCGGTTGGGAGGCTCGCCCCCAGGCTCTGCGGATGATGTGGGCCACCATGAGGGGTTCCAGCACCTCACAGGCTCGGGGAGCTGCGGCGCTCGCCGAGAGGCGCGGGTCCCCCCCCTCCGATAGCCGCAAATCCGGGGCGCTGCCTCGAAGTTAATGGCCTGCCAGGCCGCACCAACCCGGAACATTTCGCGAGCGACCCGGGCCCGTCGGACAGCTCCGCTTGCTGCCGGAGGTCACGTCCGCTGGTGTGGTGTATCGACGGCCACTCGACGACCCGTGGTTGAGGCTATGCGGTGAGTTCGGTGGGCAGGTCTGGTTCGCCGGTTTCTGACTCGATCGGGTGGAGGCGGGCTTTGGCGAGGAGTTCACGGCCCATGTAGCGGCGGGCTTCGGTCCATTCGTCGTTCTGCTCTGCCAGCACAGCGCCGATCAGACGGATCACGGCGGTGCCGTCGGGGAAGATGCCGACGATGTCGGTGCGGCGTCTGATCTCCTTGTTCAGCCGTTCCTAGGGGTTGTTGGACCAGCTCTGCCGCCAGATCTCGTAGGGGAAGGCGGTGAAGGCCAGCAGGTCGTGCTGGGCAGCGTCGAGGTGCTCGGCGGCCTTGGGAAACTTCGCTTCCAGGGCGTCCAGGACGTGCTTCATCTGTGCGCGGACGGCAGCGGTGTCTGGCTGCTCGAAGACAGTCCGCAGCAGGGTCGCCACCCAGGGCTGGGCGGAATTGGGGACCTGGGCCAGCAGGTTGCGGGCGTAGTGGGTGCGGCAGCGCTGCCAGGAGGCGCCGGGCAGAACGGCGCCGATGGCGTCGACGAGTCCGGCGTGTGCGTCGGAGATGACGCGCTGCACGCCTGTGAGACCGCGGGCGATCAGGGAGCGCAGGAAGGCGAGCCAGCCGGCGCCGTCCTCGGCGGTGGCCACATCCAAGCCGAGGATCTCGCGCTGGCCGTCGGCGTTGACGCCGACCGCGACCAGCGCGTGGACGTTGATGATGCGGCCGCCCTCGCGGACCTTCTGTGTCAGCGCGTCGACCCAGACGAAGGTGTATGGGCCTTGGTCCAAGGGGCGGTTGCGGAAGGCTGCGACCTGCTCGTCCAGGTGCTTGGCCATCGCGCTGACCTGGGACTTCGATAGCTGGGCCACTCCGAGGGAGGCGGCGAGCTTTTCCACTCGCCGGGTGCTGACCCCAAGGACGTAGGCGGTGGCGACCACCGAGACCAGGGCCTGCTCGGCCCGGCGGCGACGTTCCAGCAGCCAGCTGGGGAAGTAGCTGCCCTGCCGGAGCTTGGGAACGGCGGGTTCCACAGTGCCGGCTCGGGTGCCCCACTCTCGGGGGCGGTAGCCGTTGCGGTGGTTGACGCGCTCGTCGCTGACCTGGCCGTACTCGGCACCGCAGGCGGCGTCGGCCTCAGCGGACATCAGCGCGTCGACGAATGTCTTGATCATCGCGCGGAGCAGATCCGGACTCGCCGAGGCGAGATTGTCCTCGGTCAGGGCGTGCAGGGGCACACTGTCAGGTGCGGTCATCGTGCTGATCTCCTTCAAGATCTTCGTCGTTCTCGAAGGATCAGCCGATGGCCGTCTCTCTATTCGGGCCCCCACTCCGACGCCGGGAGAAACCCCCGGATCAGGTAGAACCCGTACACCACTTCACAGGACGCAACCCTGCCGGACCTGAGGTTCCAGGACGTTTCACCTGGGCTCCGCCGCAGTCCAGGGTCCGGGTAAGGCCACCCGCCGTTCAGCGCGCGTACGACTTTGAACACTTTCCACCCCGCCACAGGCGCCATGTTCATCGATGTCGATGAGGGCCTAGCGATGAGCCCCACCCTGCAGGCCGACCGCCTAGCCTCCAACGCTGGCGCGGATCTTCCCTGAGGTGAACTGGGACTCAATGCGAGTCATGCACCCTCGCACCCCACTGACACTGTGATTCGCCAGGTCTGCTGGACGGTCTCGCCCCAACACCGCCCGCCCCATATACATCTCAGCGAACAGTCATACGATCTTACCTATGCGAAGCCCTGCATGGACCCGGGACGAACTGCTGCTGGCATGCGTACTCGTCGTTGAGAACGACTGGAACGAGCTGCGTGAAAGCGATCCACGGACGCAGGAGCTCTCCAAGCTGCTCCGTTCACTCCCTCTGCACGGCGACGCAGTCAAGAGCGTGCCCAACTTCCGATCCATCGGCAGCGTCAGCCGCAAGACCACCGATTTCGCGACGAACCACCCCGCGTACCAGGGGAAACCCACTAGGTGCGGGCGCCTGGACCGAGAAGTGATCACCGACTTCATCTCGCAGCCGTCGAGGATGGTTAAAGCAGCCAGGGCAATCGCGGAAGGCATCCGCTCCGGCGAACTGCAGCAGATACCCGAGCAGCCGGACGAGATAGCCGAGGACGGCGCCACCGGCGCCGAAGGCCGTCTCCTCGCCCGCTGGACGATCTCGCGCGAGCGCGACCCCAAGCTCCGCCAGCGCAAGATCGACAGCGTTCAGCACCTCGGCCAACCGTTGGCGTGCGAAGTCTGCAACTTCGACTTCGGCCGCTTCTACGGAGCGCTCGGCGAGGGCTACATAGAAGTGCACCACCTGCTGCCCCTCCACATATCCGGGCCGCGAGAAACCAAGCTGGACGACCTCGCCCTCCTGTGCTCCAACTGCCATCGCATGTGTCACAGGGGCCGCCCCGGCGAATCATGGCGCACTCCCACGGCACTCCGCGCCGAGATCGGGAAAGCAGTCGGGTAGACACGCTCGGTCGGCCCCGGGACTCTCGCAGCAGCTATGCCGCATTCACCCCAGCCTCGAAGTGGGTCTGGGCGCGGTCGATGATGTCGTCGGGATCCATGCCTTTCGCGGTCAGCCAGTGCAGCAGGTCCAGGATCAGGCTGGTCGCAGCCTCCTCCAGGACAGTTCGGTGGGTGAGTCCGGCGGCCGGACCGCCGACTGCCAGGCCGTACGTCTCCATCACGGTCGTCGCACGCTGAATGCGGCGGCGGGTTTCGTCCGGGGTCAGCGGTAGCTCGCACCAGACCGCCTTGCCGACCGCCGTGCGGATGGTGCCCCAAGAGGGAGACAGGGCGGACAGTAGCTGCAGGCCGCGGCCGGATTCCTCGTCGGATGTCGGGTGGAGACGCTGCGGCTCCTTGCCGTTCTTGTCGTGTAACTCCACGCGGAGCTGGTCCGGGCCGGCGTCGAGGACGAGGGTGGCCGCGGAGCCTTGACCGACGTGCTTGATCACGTTCGACGCCAGCTCCGTGGTGATCAGCTCCGCCTCGTCGACCAGGGCCGACATGCCCCAGGCGGTGAGCTCGGCCCTGACGGCTCGTCGGAGGCCGGCCAGTTGTGGAGCGTCGGCCGCGAAGGGGAGGACGCATCGGCGTGGTGGGGGTTCGGTGATTGCGTAGCGGTGCATGGCCACACTCCCTTTGGGCGCCTACGTCAGCGCTGTACCAAGCCGTGTCCGTACGACTGCGCTGCGTAGCCTCACTGTTCGGGAGTATGGCAGTGAGAAGTCTCGCTATGTAACTTCTCATGGATTCTCGAAAGGGTGAATCGGCTGGTTCGCCAACTTCGCCCGGTCCTAGCCTTGTTGCCGCTGGCCTCGTCCTTCGCAGCCAGCCCCAGAGGAAGAGGTAGCCGTCATGCCAGCGCGAGCCACTACTCGTCGCCGCCAGCTCGGCGTCATGATGCGCAAGTTCCGGGCCCGCAAGGGGATGACGCTGGAGGAGGCCGGACGGCTCGTCGGCGTATCGAAGGCGACCGTCAGCCGGTACGAGACGCAGGAAGGGCCCGTGAAGTGGCCCATCGTGGACGCGCTCTGCCGGGAGTACGGAGCGAGCGAGGCGGAGCGGAAGGCCGTCGTCGGCCTGGCCAAGGACGCCAAGCGGCAGGGGTGGTGGAGCTCATTCGCGGACTCGCTCCCGGAGACCATGAACCTGCTGTTCACGCTGGAGGACGAGGCGGTTCGTGAGGATCACTTCGCCTGCCTCTACGTGCCGGGGCTGCTGCAGACGCGTGGCTACACGGAAGCCGTGCAGCACGCCTCCGAGATGCGGTTGTCCGCGGCGGAGGTCGAGCGCCTTGTCGACATCCGCATGAAGCGGCAGGAGATCCTGAACCGACCGAAGCCGCCCCATCTGTGGGCCATCCTCGATGAGTCGGTGATCCGGCGGGTGGTCGGTTCGCGCGAGGTGATGCGGGAGCAGTTGGACCATCTGCTGCGGGCCAACGAGTCGCCCGACATCACGCTCCAGGTGCTTCCGTTCGCGAAGGGTGCGCACTCGGCGGCCATGGGGAGCTTCGTGGTCCTGGGCGGTGTGGAGCCTTCCCTGGATGTCGTGTACGTGGACATCCACGTCGGGTCGCTGTTCATGGAGAAGGACGAGGAACTGGAGCGCTACCGGCTCGCGTTCGACTACCTTCGCGCTCAGGCGCTGGACATGGCCTCGTCCTCCGCCCTCATCGAACGCGTCCGCGAGGAGATCTGATGCGCGAGCCCTGCATACCCGGGAGAGACTCCGGTTGGTTCAAGTCCTCCTACAGCGGTGCCGGTAACACTGAATGTGTAGAGGCGTCCTTCGGGCCGGGCAGGACCGCCGTGCGGGACTCGAAGGTGCCGGAGCGGGGTGTGCTCGGGTTCTCGGCGGAGGCCTGGGGCGACTTCGTCGCGGCCCTGCGGGGCGGGCGGCTGGGCAGAGCTCTCGCTTCGCCGAGCGCCATGGCATCCGTACGTCGCCCCGCCTCCTGTTAGGGGGCGGGGGCGGGACAAGGAGTCGGCGGAATGACAGCTCTCGTGTGGCAGAAGAGCAGCTACAGCAATGGCAGTGGAGGCAACTGCGTGGAAACGGCACGTCTGCGGGACTCCCAGACCGCCGTGCGGGACTCGAAGGAGCCGGAGCGGGGCGTGCTCGGGTTCTCGGCGGGGGCCTGGGGCGACTTCGTCGCGGCCGTGCGGGGCGGGCGGCTGGGCTGACGGCACGGGGTGGACGCCGGCCCGCGCGCCCGGTGGGGCCGAGGGGCCGCCGGGCGCGCGTGGCATGTGGTGCGGGGGCTTACGGGTGGTACTTCTCCTCGACCGTCTCGGCAGCGCCGGACTTGCGGTCCATGGTGACGCGGACGGTGACGCTGTTGGTCTTCGCGGCCTTCTCCAGCTCGTCCACGGTGCACTTCGCGGTGCCGTAGCCGTCGTCGCCGATGCTCGCGCCTCCGGCGCCACCGTCGTCGGAGCAGATCGCGGCCGCGCCGAGGATCTTCGTGGCGTTGGCGACGAAGAACGCCTGTTCCATACCGCCGCTCTCGGGCTTGACGGTCAGCTTGCCGGGGGCGAGGTACGACATCTTGCCGACGATCACCTGGTGGTTGCCCGCGTTGGCGACGCCGCCGCCTTCGGAGGGGGACTCGCTGCCGGTGCCGCCGGTGGACTTGCCGCCGTCCTGGCCCTGCTTGGCGGAGTTGTCCGAGGAGGACGAGCCGCCGCTCGTGGACTGGGTCGACGCCGAGGCGTCCTGCGAGGCGGGCGCGTTCGAAGAGCTGGAGGAGCTCGCCGCGCCGTCGTCGGGCCCGCAGGCCGTGGCGCCCAGGCCCAGCGCCGCGGCGGCGACGATGGTGGCGGCGATGCGGCGGCCGGCGCGGCCGCGGAGGCGGTTGGTGGCGGTGTTCATGGTGCTTCTCCCGTTGCTCTGTGCTCTTGTGCCGTTTCCGGACGACAATCAGTCTCGAAGATCGAGTTGGCGTTCCACTAACGGACAACTAATGCGGTGCAGCGCGTTGAGCAGGGAGGTAGCGACATGGCTGGAGTACCGGCGGGGCTGGTGGCCGCGGGTGGGTTGATCGGGGGGTACGGGGTGGCCCGGTGGACCAGGAGGCGGCCGCTCGGTGGGGTCGCGTTGGCGGCGGCCGGGGCCTTGGCCGCCAAGGGGTGGCGCGAGAAGGCGGGGAACGGGACCGCGGCCGCGTTGAGCGGGTTGTACGTGGCCGCGTTCGCCGGATCGCATCCGCTGGCGAAGAAGGTCGGGGCGTGGCCGTCCGTCTTCGGCGTCGCCGGTGGGGTCGCCGCCGCCTCGTGGGTGCTCGCCGATCGGCGCGGGGCGTAGGGGGTCCGGATACGCGCTGACGGGCGGGCGGGCGGCACGGAGGTGCGCGGGAATGGTGCGGGCGATCCGCTGGGGAAGCTCGCGCCGGCCACCGCCCGGACACCGGGCTTCAGCGCGGCCGCCAAGGGCCACCACACGATCACGGCGTACTCGGTGGGCGCCGCCTTCCGGCACCGCGGCACCGCGGGCGCTTCACTGCGCCATTGGAGGTGGCCGAGGGACAGTCCTTGGGCCGTGTGGACCAATTCCGGCGTCTTCCTCAGCCTTCTTCATGATTTTCTCTCTTAAATCTGAACTGACAGTCGACATCCGACTGCGCTTCATATGGAGGAATCATGCAGATCGCGAAGAAGGTGGCCTTCCTGGCCGCGACCGCCGGCAGCCTGGCGCTCCTCGGGACCGGCACCGCAGCCGCCCATGGCATGGACCACGAGGTTCCGACTCCCCCCGTCAGTGTCCAGTCGTGCAGCGTCACCACCGGCGACCTCAACTTCACCAACGGGGACATCACCACCGGGAACGTCGGGGACAACTCCCCGGTCGCCAACAACACCATCGTGATCAGTGTCAGCTGCTTCAACACCACCACCGATGACGACTGAGGCGGCTTAGGGCGTAAAAAGCTGGGAGTCTCCGGGCGGCATGTCGCCCCGGGGACTCCCAGCGCAACGTAAGCGACGCGCCGAGGCGACGGCGCGTCGCCGGGAGCGGCGTCAGGCCGAGGCGGACGTCAGGAGGTCCAGTTCGGGCTTGGTGAGCTGGAGCTCGGCGGAGGCCAGCAGGGCGGGGAGCTGGGCGGGGACGCGGGCGCTGGCGACGGGGGCGACCACGGTCGGCTGGGCGGCGAGCCAGGCCAGGGCGACGGTGGCGTGGTCGGCGTTGTGGTTGGCGGCCACGTCGTCGAGAGCGGCGAGGACCTTCTGGCCGCGCTCCGTATCCAGGTGCTGGGCGGCGCCCGTGGAGCGGGCGCTGTCGACCTCGGTGCCGGGGCGGTACTTGCCGGTGAGGAAGCCGGACGCGAGCGCGTAGTACGGGAGCGTCGCCAGGCCGTGGCGGGCGGCGACGTCGGCCAGGTCGCCTTCGAAGGTGTCGCGCGAGACCAGGTTGTAGTGGGGCTGGAGGGCGACGTAGCGGGCCAGGCTCTCCTGGGCGGAGAAGGCCAGGGAGGCGTCGAGGCGCTCGGCGGTGATGTTGGAGGCGGCGATCTCGCGGACCTTGCCCGCCTTCACCAGCTCGTCCAGGGTGGAGATGATCTCCTCCACCGGCACCGACGTGTCGTCGTAGTGGGTGTAGTAGAGGTCGATGTAGTCGGTGCCCAGGCGCTGGAGGGATTCGTCCAGGCCGGACTTGATGGCGGCGGAGGAGAGCCCGCGGGGCTCCGGGACGCCGGCGCCGACCTTGGTGGCGAGGACGATGTCGTCGCGGTTGCCGCGGGAGGCGAACCACTTGCCGAGGATCGTCTCGGACTCGCCGCCCTGGTTGCCGGGGGCCCAGGCGGAGTAGACGTCGGCGGTGTCGACGAAGTTGCCGCCCGCCGCCACGTAGGCGTCGAGCACCTCGAAGGACTCGGCCTCGTCGGCCGTCCAGCCGAAGACATTGCCGCCCAGGGAGAGCGGGAAGACGGACAGGTTGCCGATGGTCCTGCGGGTCTCAGTCATGCGTTTCTTCAACGCTCGTGGTGGAGGGGGTTATTCCGCTGCCGTCCGCAGATGACAGACCGCAGATGACAGAAACCGGCGGCCCTGGCGTCAAGGGGGGAGAGAGCGCCAGAGCCGCCGGAGCGAGGGGCCGCCGGAAGCGACGGCCGGTTCAGGGTGTCACGGGTTCAGCCCGTGGTCGCGCAGCCAGGGCATCGGGTCGATCGGCGAGCCGCCGCCCGGCCGCACCTCCAGGTGGAGGTGGGGGCCGGTCACGTTGCCGGTGGCGCCGACGCGGCCGATGGTCTCACCCGAGGACACCTTGCCCGAGGTGACGACCATGGACGACAGGTGGCAGTACCAGATCTCGGTGCCGTCATCGAGCTTGAGCACGATGCGGTAGCCGTACGAACCGGCCCAGCCCGCCTGGGTGATGGTGCCGCCGCCCACCGCCTTGACCGGGGTGCCGGTCGGGGCGGCGAAGTCCTGGCCGGTGTGGTCGGCGGACCACAGGTCGCCGGCCTGGCCGAAGCCCGCGGTCAGCGTGTACGAGGCGACGGGGAGGGTGAGCCCGCTGGACGTGGACGTCTTGGCGGGGCGGTCGGCGGCGGCCTTGGCCGCGGCCTCCTTCTCGGCCTCCGCCTTCTCCTTGGCCTCGGCGGCCTTCTTCTTGGCGGCGGCCTCGGCCTTCTTCTGCTCGGCCAGGTCGCGGGCCTTGGCGGCGGCCTTGGCCGCGTCGTCGGCGGCGGCCTTGGCGGCGGCCCGCGCCGCGGCCTCGCGCCGGTCGTCGTCCGCCGCGGTCTGCTGGCTCTCGGCCTGCCGCAGGATGCGGGTGCGCAGCGCCTCGCCCGAGTCGGTGGCGCTGGTGGTGAGGGTGGCCGCGGCGGGCTGGGAGGAGTCCTGGTCGTCGGCCATCAGGGAGCCGATGCCGGGCAGGTCCTTGGCGGCGGGCAGCTGGGCCTTGACCTCGTCGGCGACGTGGGCGAGGTCCGGCATGGAGATCGGTACGGCCGGCCGGTCCTTGGCGCTCGCCATGCCGCCCGCGCCGACCGCCGCGATGACGCCGACGCCGAGGACGGCGCCGCTGCGGGCCATGGTCCCGCCGCGCTGCTTGACGACGCGGTGCTTGCCGCGCAGCGGGGCGATGGACTCCTCCGTCGGGTTCCACTCGTCCCAGACGGCTTCTTTGGCGACGGAGGAATCATCCCCTTCGGCGCCGAGGCCGATCGTGGGCCGGGCGCCGGCTCCGGCGTCGAAGCCGACTCCGTACGCGGTCGCGGTGCCGATGCCGGTACCGGACGAGCGGTACGGAGCTTCGTCCAGTACGGACCTGTTGGACGCCACCGGGGCGCACTCCTTTCCTTCCCTCTCGCCTACCGGGTTAGCTGACGGGTTCGGAGCAGGAAGGTCTCCTACGGGTCAGGTTCGACCCGATTCACCCCAAGGTGGTGGTTCCCCGGTTCCCTGTGCTGCGGCTGTTACCGCCGTGGTGCGTGGTGCCGCTGGTGGTGCTGTCGCTGCACGTATGGGATTCGGCGACGGCGCACGGTGCCGCCTCTGCGACGGCTGTGTCGACCGCGCTGCGTTATCGAACGTTAATAGAGAGCGCGACATGATTCCAAGCTCTTCTGAAGAATCCGCGCAGCTTTGGGATGAACTTAGTAAGCATCGGGGGACAAGTAGGGGCGTTTCACCCCGGTTGAAAAGGGATGGTAAAAACCTCCGGCGAGCTGATCGTGCGTCAATCGTTATGCGTACGCGTCACGGTCGGCTACGGTCCGTGTCCGGAGCGGGCGCCGTCGTTCCGTTCGCCGTCGTTCCGTTCGCCGTCGTTCCGTTCGATACGGGCGGCCGCCGGACCGCGAGGAGTGCCATGTCGTCCGAGGTCTCCCCGCCCGTATGCCGCGCGACGTCCTCCACCAGCGCGTCGAGCAGCCCGCCCGGCCCGGGGAAGCGGCGGCCGCGCAGCCGCTCCTCCGGTACGTAGAACGTGCCGTGCCGGTCGCGGGCCTCGGTCACCCCGTCCGTGAACAGCAGCAGCGTCGCGTCCTCGGGGAACCGCAGCTCCGTCACCCGGTCGGGCCACGCGCCCAGTTCGCCCATCCCGAGCGGCAGCGCGGCCGTCTCCGGCCCCAGGGGCCGTACCTCGCCGTCGCCGGGCAGCAGCAGCGGCGCGGGGTGGCCGCGGTTGATGAGGCGGAGGATGGAGTCGCCGCGCGGGATCTCGCCGAGGACGGCGGTGGTGAACCCCTCGAACGCCTCCAGCTCGGCCCGCCGCGCGCCCTCGCGCCGCAGTGCCCGCTCCAGCCGCCCCGCCAGCCCCTCCAGCGTCGTCTCCTGCTCCGCCGCCTCCCGGAAGGCGCCGATGAGGACCGCGACGACCTCCACGGCCTGCAGCCCCTTGCCGCGCACGTCCCCGACGAGCAGCCGTACGCCGTGCGGGGTGTCCTGCACCGCGTACAGGTCGCCGCCGATCGCCGCGTACCGCTCGGCCGCCACATAGCGCGCCGCGACGTCCAGCCCGGCGATGCGGGCGGGCGGTACGGGCAGCACGGCCCGCTGCGCCGCCTCCGCGACACCGCGCGCCGACGCCAGCCGACGGTCGCCGCGGCGGACGACGCGGTTGATCACGAGCGCGAGCAGGGCGACGGTGGCCACCGTGGCGATCTCGGTCGCGGCCTGGGTCGGGTCCTTCACGCCGTGCAGTTCGGCCAGCAGGCATACGGCGAGGAGGGCGAGGACCGCGGTGGCGACGGTCTGCCGCAGCGGGAAGAGGGAGGCGGCGACCAGCGGGGCCGCGGCGAAGAAGGGGGAGGCGGTGTACGGGGCCGGGGCGGCGAGGTCGAACGCGACGCCGACGAGCAGGAGGACGGCGGGGGCCCAGCGGATCGGCCGGCGCCCCGCCGATGCCTGGACGGCCTCCTCGGCCATGACGAGTCCGGGGGCCGCGACCGAGGACCGGGCGGCGGGCGTACGGACGGGCGTACGGGCACCCGTACGAGCCCTGGTCCCTCGCACCCGCGCCACCGGCTTCTCCCGCTGTCCCTGGATCCATGACCCCGTCACCAGGCTCCCGGGCGCCGGGGCACGGTGCGAGCCGGTGGCGGCCATGTGGGTGCGTCGTCAGATGCGTCGCCGGGTGGCCGCCCCTGGACGCCGAGCGGCCCCGGATGACAGGCATCCGAGGCCGCGGGGTGGGCCGTGGCGTCCGCCGGGGCCCGGTCAGCCGCGGCCGAAGCCGCCGCCTTGGTTCTCGTGGCCTCAGGGGGTGCCGTAGGCGATGTTGGTGCAGTTGCTGCCGACGGTGATCCCGCCCGTGGGCGCGGTCCCGGAGACAGCGGCGATGGGGCCGGTGGCCGTGTCGCAGTCGTTGCCCTGGTAGGCCGCGATGCCTTGGGTGAAGTTGAGGCAGTTGCTGGCGGCAGTGATGTCACCCGTGGCGGCGCCCACGGAAGTGGCGACGATGGCGCCGGTGGACGTGTCGCACGTGTTGCCCTGATACGCCCCGAAGGGGTCGAAGCCCCCGTAACCGTGGGCGGACGCTCCACCCGCGCTCCCCAGGACCAGGGCGCCTGCCGCCACGGTCAGGACAGCTACCTTCTTGCCGATGTTCACTTGATTTCCTCCAGAAAAGCCGAATCCGCGGAAAACCACACGTTCCGATTGAACGGAAGGACATCCGCGACACCGGGGAGGCGCGCACGCACTTCACCCGATGGGCCCACTGTCGGATTAGCCGGAAGTCAGCACCTCAAGGGATCGACGCCGTCAAAGATCGACGCCGAGGGCGCGGGCGTGGCGGTCGGCCGCCAGCTCCGCCGACACCTCGTCGAGGTACACCTCGCACACCAGCCGTCCGTCCCGGGTCAGGTTGTGCTCCAGCTCCCACAGCACGATCTCGTCGCCGCCCGCGAGCAGGAAGGCGTGCTCGTAGAAGCGGCACCAGGTGGCGTCGGGGCCGCCGGAGCGGCGGCGCGGCTTGGGGGCGAGGGCGATGTCATGGGCGAACGCGGTCGCCAGCAGCCGCTCGGTCTCCTCCCCCGGCCGGTCCGGGTTCTCCGCGCGGCGCAGTACGCGGCGGGCGTGGTCGGCCGAGTCGTCGGCGACGTACGCACGCTGGGCGTCCGGGGGCTCGGCGGCCTGGAGCATCTGATCCGGCAGCCACAGCGGTAACCCGTCCAGCTCCTCCCAGCGGGCGCCGCCGATGCACCGGTGGACGCGGCGCTCGGCGAGCTCCAGGGCGTCCTCGTGCGCGTACAGCTCGAACAGCGGGCGGTCGTCCGGGCCGGTGTTGTGCTCCAGCTCCCACAGCAGCAGGCTGCTGCCGTCCGGCAGCAGGAAGACATGCCGGTACGTCGTGTACCCGCGCGGCCCTGACGGCTCGTTGCACTGCCGGCAGGAACGCAGCTCGGACTGGTGCATCAGGGCGCTCCGCGCCCGGCTCAGCACCGCCTCGCCGATCTCGAAGCCGTTCTGCGCACGGGCCAGCAGCCCGTCCATCAGCTCGGCGGGGGTTCCCCCCGCTCCTGAGTGCCCCACGTCTCTCCTCCCGCCCCCGGGTGACTCCCTCGCACACTTAGCGTAGCGGTGCGAACACGCGCCGCGCCCGCGGTTCCGCGAAGCAGCCGGTCGGACTTGTGCCTCACCCACTCCTGCGCCGCAGAGCCAGGATGTATCACTTGTTCGACAGGCCGAACAAGTCGGAATGTCATATTCCGGAAACCTGCCCGCCGTCGGCGTGACACCCCCGGGGCCACCCCGGGGCCGGAGCGGTCGCCCCCGCCCCCTCTGGCCCCTTTCCCGGTTTCCCGAAAAGGCGGCACGCTCGGAGCGGCCCCTGAATGCCTGTCATATGAGGGACACCGTATGCCAGACGGGTGAAACGAAGTCCTGACCCAGTGCCTTTCCTGAATACCTTCGTTGAGTCAGGCGTCCGTGAATCCGCGGAATCACCACACGGAGGATTTAGTGAACATCGGCAAGAAGGCAGCCTTCCTGACCGCAGCGGCCGGCGCTCTGGTCTTCGTCGGCGCCGGCGCCGCGAGCGCGCACAACTACGGCGACCCGGGCACCTACCAGGGCAACTCATGTGACAGCGCCACCAGCGCCATCATCACCGGCGCCGTGGCCGCCCCGTCGGGCGACTTCAACCTCGCTCCCAACTGCCTCAACTTCACCAACTCCGGTGCGGCCTACCAGGGCAACGACTGCGACACCGCCACCGGCCCCATCACCACCGCCGCCGCGCTGGCCCCGACCGGCGACTTCAACATCGGCAGCAACTGCACCAACATCGCGGTCGACGGCACCCCGTGACGTCGCTGCGGCACTGAACACCTCGCGGTGTTCCCGTTGTAAACGGCGGCCCTGGAAGCACTCCTTCCAGGGCCGCCGCCGCATGAATGGACACCGACCCACGACGTGTTCACTGCGCCATTCGGGTACGGCAACAGCGTTCCCGGGAGCCTCAGCTGGTCGGCGTCGTTCATCAGGTGTTCGCTGATATCGGGGAAAATCACTTGGAGGCTCTTAGATGCACATGGGAAAAAAGTCCGCGCTTCTCGTAGCGGCCATGGGCGCACTGGTCATCGGTGGCGCGGGCGCCGCCGACGCCGCCGACAGCGGCACCGGCCCATCGGCCCTCCCCCTTGGCGGAGGAGTCCAGCAGAACCGCTGTGACACCAGCTCTCTCATCGGCACCATCGAGATCACCGGTGGCGGCGAGGACGTCACCAACGAGACCAATTGCGTCAACTACAGCGAGTCGGGGGTGTCGGAGCAGAAGAACCGCTGCCGGACCCATTCCGTCGTCGGGCCCGTCACGATCGCCCTGTCGCCCGGTTCCGAGGTCACCAACAGGACCAACTGCATCAACGTCAGCGAGTCGGGCGGCGTGACGAAGCAGACGAATGACTGCCGGTCGACGTCCGTGCTCGGTCCCATCACGCTCGGCCCCGGCACCGAGGTCACCAACGAGACCAACTGCCTCAATATGTCCGGGACCGGGGAGGGCCAGAGCAGCGGAACGGCGGAGTAGTCGACGACTGATTTCCCGTCAGCCACCCCGGGACGGGACGAGAAACTCCCATCCGGTCATTCGCGCGGCCCTCGGAATATATTCGCGAGGGTCGTGCGATTTTTTGCGATAACCGGAGACAAGGGGTGAAGATATCCAAACTGCGGCGGACGGGTGAAGCTCCCGGCGATACCGGATCCTCCGCTCTTCATCTTCGTTGATTGGGTGTCTGCGGAATATCGCGGAGAATCACCTACGGAGGCACCAAGCAATGAAGATCGGCAAGAAGGCAGCTCTCATGACGGCCGCGGCCGGCGCCATGGTCATCGGTACCGCGGGTGGAGCGAGCGCCTACGGCCTCGGCGGACTGACCGGCGGCGGCAACGGTGTCGCTCAGGCGAACTCGTGTGACGGCGCCACCAGCGCCATCATCACCGGCGCCGTGGCCGCCCCGTCGGGGGTCCTGGATGTCTCCTCCGACTGCGTCAACTTCACCAACGCCAGCGCGGGCTACCAGGGCAACGACTGCGACACCGCCACCGGCCCGGTCACCACGCTGCCGGCGCTGGCGCCGACCGGCGACATCGACCTGGGCAGCAACTGCACGAACATCGCGCTCGCCGACCCGCCCACCATCGTGGTCAACAAGGTGGAGAAGAAGGAAAAGCACAACAAGAGCGTGAAGAAGGAAAAGAAGGCCAAGAAGAAGCACGCCAAGAAGAAGGCGCACGGCCACCACTGAGGCGGCACCGCACCAACGCGGCCCTGGAAGCAGCACTCGCTTCCAGGGCTGCGGCCTCATTGCCGGACGCGGGACGAATTACCCGGAGCAGCCCGCGAGCGCCGGGACGCAATTGTTGGGGTTGTTGCCGGTTACATTCGTCGCGATCAGCGACACCGAACCGCCGTCGGAGAAAATACCGCCACCCTGGCCGCCATTGGCCGTATTGCCGCTGATGTTCGTGCCGACGATCTGAGTGCTGCCCGCGTGACTGAAGACCCCTCCACCATTCAGGGTGGCGATGTTTTCGGATACCACGGTGGACTGCAATCGCAACGCGCTGCCGAAGTTCGCGATACCGGCGCCGTCACTCCCCGCCGTATTTCCGATGATGCGTCCGCCATTGAAGGTCACATCCCCGGCTGACGTCCACATGCCACCACCCTCGAAATCGTTCGCGTGGTTGGTCTCCAGCGTCACGGCGCTCAGGACGACATTCCCGAAATTCGCGATGGCGCCACCGGTGCTCTCCGCGGTGTTGTCGGAGAACGTGCTGCTGTTGGCGGTGAGCGAGGCCCCCGTACCGACGTGCACGCCGCCGCCGTCGCCCGCGGTGTTGCCCGAGATACGGCTCAGGGAGAACGCGGCCGTGGCACCCGGGGCGACCTGGATGCCGCCGCCGATACCGCTCGCGACGTTCGCGGTGACCGCGCTCTGGCTCAGGACCAGGTTGCCCAGGTCGAGGATCCCCGCCCCGTCCACCGCCCGGCCGCCCGAGAGGGTCACCCCGCTGACCGTGAGGCGTCCGCCGGGCGCGACCTCCGCGATGCGGAAGTCCGGCGCCGAGGCGCTGCGTCTGATCGTCGCGCCGGTGCCGGAGATGGTCACGTTCCCCGTGATGATCGGGAGCCCGTCGGCGCCGTCGGCGCCGGTCGCCGCCACCGAGGTGAGCGTGTACACGCACCCGGTGGCCAGGGTGACGGTGCCACCCGAGGTCGCCGCCTGGCCCACCGCGGTGACCAGCGCCGCCGCGTCCCCACAGGGCACGGCGGCCTGAGGCGAGTCGCCACCGCCCGCCCTGGTTCCCCCTCCCTCGGCCGACGCCGGTGCGGAAGCGCCCCACGCCAAGAGCGCCAGCACCATGACGGGGAGGGTTCCGCGGAGGGTAGTCACGAGTCGCACGAGGGTCTCCTTACGCGTTCTCCTGGGGGAGCTCCCTTGGGAGCAGCAGGCTTCAGCCTGTGCGGCCAGGAGGCGTTCGGCATCCGCTCGGGCGCCGGACGTGTGACCGCCGATCGGCGGCGTACGGGGCACGCCTCGCCGGCGATACCCGCGGAAAACGACGAAACCGCAGGTCAGCGATGCTGCCTGCGGTTTCCCCTGTGGGTCATCAGGGGCTCGAACCCTGAACCAATGGATTAAAAGTCCACTGCTCTGCCAATTGAGCTAATGACCCGCACCCCCGCAGCATAGCCCGGCCGCGGGGTCCGCCCCGAGACAATATCCCCCCGGGTCGAAAGGCCGTGCAACCGCGGGGGGTTGCACGGCCCTCATCGGCGTCGGTCAGCCGTTGCGCTTCCAGCGCGGCTTGTCCGTGCGGCGGTCGTGGGAGCGGCCGCCGGCGTTGCCGCCGCGGTGGTCGTCACGGCGCGCCGGGCGGTCGTCGCGGCGGTCACGGTTGAAGGGGCGGTCCCCACCGCGGTGGTTGTGGTCACGGCGCTCGAAGGAACGGCCGCCCGACGGACGGTCGTCACGACGGTCCCGGTTGAAGCCGCCACGGTCGTCGCGGCGCTCGAACGAGCGGCCACCACGGTCGTTGTCCCGGCGGTCACGGTTGAAGCCACCCCGGTCATCCCGGCGGTCCCGGCCGCCCGACGGACGGTCGTCACGACGGTCCCGGTTGAAGCCGCCACGGTCGTCGCGGCGCTCGAACGAGCGGCCACCACGGTCGTTGTCCCGGCGGTCACGGTTGAAGCCACCCCGGTCATCCCGGCGATCGCGGCCACCCGACGGACGGTCGTCACGACGGTCGAAGGAACGGCCGCCACGGTCGTCACGACGGTCCCGGCTGAAGCCGCCACGGTCGTTGTCGCGGCGGTCCCGGCGGTCGAAGTTGCCGCGCTCGTCCCGGCGCTCACCGGCCGGGGCCGTGGACTCGGCCGAACGCTGCGCGGGCACGAACGGCACGGCGTCCCCGGCGGTCTCACCCGCCGCCGCGCCCGGCGCCTCGGCACCGGCCGTGGCCTCGGCGGCCGGGGTGAAGGTCTCGCCGCGCTCGCGCGCCGCGCGGGCCGCCAGCCGGTCGGCCTCCTCGCGCAGCTCGGTCGCGCGCCGCTGGGCCTTCTCCAGTTCCCGGGTGAGGTCCTGCGCCTCGCGCTCGGCCTGCTTGGCGGAGTTCGCGGCGGCCTCGGCCTGCACCTCGGTGAGCGAGCGGGCACCGGTGATCCGGGCCACGTCCTCGTCGAAGACGCCCGCGCCGCCGACGATGTGACGGGAGGCGTCGACGCCCGCGTCCTCCATCAGCCGGAAGATCTGCCGCCGCTGGTGCGGCAGGGCCAGCGACACGACGGTGCCGCTCTGGCCCGCCCGCGCCGTACGGCCGGAGCGGTGCAGGTAGTCCTTGTGGTCACCGGCCGGGTCCACATTGAGCACCAGGTCGATGCCGTCGACGTGGATGCCTCGGGCGGCGACGTCGGTGGCGACGAGCACGTTGACGTACCCGTCCTTGAAGTCGGCCAGGGTCCGGGTCCGGGCGCCCTGCGTCATGCCGCCGTGCAGCGCGTCGGCGCGCACCCCGGCGTCGCACAGCTGCTCGGCGACCCGGTCGCAGCCCAGCTGGGTGCGGACGAAGATGATCGTGCGTCCCTTGCGCGCCGCGATGGCGGCGGTGACCGGGGCCTTGTCCTTCGGCTTCACCACGAGCACGTGGTGGGTCATCGTGGTGACCGCGCCCTGTGCCGAGTCGACCTCGTGGGTGACCGGGTCGACCAGGTAGCGCTTGACCAGGCTGTCGATCTCGTTCTCCAGCGTCGCGGAGAACAGCAGCCGCTGGCCGCCCTTGGGGACCAGGTCCAGGATCTCGGTGACCTCGGGCAGGAAGCCCATGTCGGCCATCTGGTCGGCCTCGTCGAGGACGGCGACCTGGACCTTGTCGAGGGACGCGGCGCCGCGGTCGATGATGTCGCGCAGCCGGCCCGGGGTGGCGACCAGGATGTCCACGCCCCGCTCCAGGGCGTAGATCTGATTGCCCATCGAGGTGCCGCCGCAGACGACCTTGAGCTTGAGGCCGAGGACGTCGCCGTACGGCTGCAGCGCGTCGCTCACCTGCATGGCCAGCTCGCGGGTCGGGGTGAGGATGAGGCCCCGGGGACGCTTCTTCTCGGTGTGGCCGCCGGCCAGCGTGGTCAGCAGCGGGAGGCCGAAGGAGAGGGTCTTGCCGGAGCCGGTGCGGCCGCGGCCGAGGATGTCCTTCCCGGCCATGGCGTCGGGGATGGTCGCGGCCTGGATCGGGAAGGGCGTGGTGACGCCGTTCTGCGCGAGCTTGCGGACGATCTGCTCGGGGAGGCCGAGGTCAGCGAAGGTGATGTCGGGGCCCTTGGAGGTCTCGGGAGCGCTCTGTTCGGCGGCAGCGGTGTCATCGCCGTCATCGGTGGAGACGTCGGCGCCGGCGGCGCGCTCGGTGGCGGGGGCGGACTCGGCGCGCTCGACCGGCTGGGACTGCTCGACCTGGGGCTGCTCGACCGGCTGGGACTGGTCGCCGTGGTCGCCCTGCTCGTCGACAGCGGGCATGACGGCGTGATCAGTGGAAACGGACATGCGAAATGCGAAACCTTCCGGAGTCTCGGCACGCGCCCAAACTCCGTGTTGTCGCAAACGACCGCCTCTATGCGGTCAGCCACGGGATGGCAAGGAACGCGCCTCGCGGCGCACTTCGATGAGGCGCCGGGCAAATGGGATCAAACGATCTACCACCATACGCACCCCCACCCCACAAGAGCAAATTCGCTGGGCCAACCGGCTGTCCCTGCCCCCGTGTCCCGCGTCACACACCGCCCCGCACCGGGCGTTCGCCCCCGTTACTCCTCGGACTCCTCGGGCTCCGAAGCGGGCGCGGAGGCCGGTTCCGACGGGGTGGGCTTGGGGTCGGGCGCGCTCGGCGGCGGGCTCGAAGGGCGCGGCTCCGGGGCGGCCTCGGAGGGCGCGGGCGCGCCCGGCTCCGGCGGCAGGGAGGGCGCCGGGCCGTGCGCCTGGGAGCCGCCCTT
This sequence comes from Streptomyces sp. NPDC007983, assembly GCF_042958345.1. Taxonomy (NCBI): domain Bacteria; kingdom Bacillati; phylum Actinomycetota; class Actinomycetes; order Kitasatosporales; family Streptomycetaceae; genus Streptomyces; species Streptomyces sp. NPDC007983. The sequence goes on along the minus strand of NZ_JBIBJI010000001.1, from coordinate 965,154 downwards.
CCCGGCCGACGGCGACGGCTCCGCCCCGGGCTCGGCGGCGGCGGACGCCGACGGCGAACGCCGCTCGCCGCCCTTGCGCTTGTGGCCCTTGGCGTCCCGCGGCGCCACCGTGTACGTATGGCCCCGGCCGTCCGTACGCACGACCACGCCGCCGCCGGGCTCCGCGGCCCCGCCGCCCTTGCCGGAGCCGCCTCGGTGCCGGTCCGGCTTACCGGAGTCGTCGGAGATGCTCATGCAGCCGCCCAGGGCCAGGGCCCCGGCCACCAGGGTCACCACCACGGCGCTCCGCGCCGAGACGCGGGGGCCGCGCGAGGCGCGGGGCGCGTCGGTCCGGGGGGAACGGTCGGTGCGTGGAGCGGGGGTTCCAGACATGCGTGGGACACCTCCAGGCCGCAGGGCTGTGACGCAGTGCCCAACTGGCCCCGCCCCCCTTAGGACACGCGTGCGGCGTAACCCGTGCGTCGCGCACGGGTTCCCCTCACCCGTAGCCGAGGGCGTGCAGCCGCTCGTCGTCGATGCCGAAGTGGTGCGCGATCTCGTGGACCACGGTCACCTCGGTCTCCTGGACGACGTCCTCCCGGGTCTCGCTCATGCGCAGCGTCGGCCCCCGGTAGACAGTGATCCGGTCGGGCAGGACGCCCGCGTACCACTCGCCGCGGTCGGTGAGCGGCGTCCCCTCGTAGAGCCCCAGCAGCTCGGGGTCGTGGGACGGCGGCTCGTCCTCCACGAACACCGCCACGTTGTCCATCAGCCGTGTCAGCTCCGGCGGGATCCGGTCCAGCGCCTCGGCAACCAGTTCCTCGAACTCCTCGCGCGTCATTTCCAGCACGTGGCCATTGTCGAACAGCCGGGCCCGGAACGGGACGGTCCGCGCCCGGGAATGGTGGCGGTGGCGGCCGGGAATGGCGGGTCGTACGGCCGGGCATACGGGACCAATGGCCCGCGCCCCGCTCCCCCTCGCCTCCGCCGCCGAGCGGCCACGGCCGGTCGTCCGCGCCATCGGGCTGGCCGCGGTGACCGTGCTCGGGGCCTGGATGGGGCTGCTGGTCGTCGGGAGCGTCCACGCCTCGGTGGGCCCGATGGACACCCGGATGGCGCTCAGGCCGTCCCTCACCGGCGGCACCAAGATCAACGTGTCCCCGCTCGGCGCCCTCGAACTCCGCAGCCACCACGCCCCGCTCCGCTTCGACGTCGACGTGGACCGGCTCGACCCCATCCGGTCCGCGGCGCTGGTCGACCACCCCGAGCGGCTGTCCAGGCTGCAGGAGGAGGTGGGGGGCGATGTCGTCCGCGGCACCCGGGACCTGGCGGTGCGCTCCTGCGCGGCCGTCGTCTTCGGCGCCACCGCGCTGGGCCTGGCCGTCTACCGCCGCCCGCGGCGGGCGCTGGCCGCGGGCGGCCTCGCGCTCGGGCTGCTGGCCGCCTCCGGCGGCGCCGCGTACGCGACCTGGAACCCGAAGTCGGTGCTGGAGCCGCGCTATTCGGGGCTGCTGTCCAGCGCCCCGTCCGTGGTCGGCAACGCGCGCAGCATCGTCACCGACTTCGACGTGTACCAGCGGGAGCTGGCCCGGCTGGTGACCAATGTCACGCGGCTGTACGAGGCGACCTCGACCCTGCCCGCCTACCGGCCCGACCCGACGACGATGCGCGTACTGCACGTATCGGACATCCACCTCAACCCGGCCGCCTGGCACATCGTCCAGTCGCTGGTCGAGCAGTACAAGATCGACGTGATCGTCGACACAGGCGACACGATGGACCACGGCACCGCCGCCGAGAACGGCTTCCTCGAAGCGGTCTCCGACCTCGGCGCCCCCTATGTGTGGGTACGCGGCAATCACGACTCGGCGACGACGCAGCGCCACCTCTCCGGCCGCAAGGGCGTCCACGTCGTCGACGACGGGCGGACGGTGACCGTCGCGGGCCTGCGGATCGCGGGCGTCGGCGATCCGCAGTTCACCCCGGACCGCTCCGCCGCCGTGGCCGGGGACGCCGCCGAGCACCGGGCGGGCCGGGCGCTGGCCGACGCGATCCGGGCCCGGAAGGCGGCGGGCGCGCCCGTGGACATCGCCCTCGCCCACAATCCGCTCGCCGCCAAGGAGACCGACGGCACCGTTCCCCTCGCCCTCGCCGGTCATGTCCACCACCGCCGGACGGAGGTGCTGCCCGGTGGCACCCGGCTGATGACGGAGGGCTCGACGGGCGGCAGCGGGCTGCGCGCGGTGGACGACGCCGAGCCCGACACGGTGCAGGCGTCGGTCCTCTACCTGGACCGGGACACCCATCGGCTGCAGGCCTGGGACGAGATAGATCTGGGCGGGCTCGGGCTGGCCAAGGCCGAGGTCAGCCGTCATCTGCCCGCCGAGAACCGGCCCGGCGCGACCCCGGCGACGACCGCTCCGTAAGCGGTTCGTAAACCGTTTTGGCGAACCTCACCGGCATCCCATATGCTTCTCGCGTCCCCGAAAGCGCCGGAAGGCGCCCAGGTGGGCCATCGGCCCTCATCGTCTAGTGGCCCAGGACGCCGCCCTTTCAAGGCGGTAGCACGGGTTCGAATCCCGTTGGGGGCACCCACAGGTTTTGGTGCGAAGGCCGCGTCTCGCTCGTCGAGACGCGGCCTTCGTGCTTTCCCCCAGGGATGTGCACCGTGCTCAGCGCGGCAGGGTGAAGCCGACGCCGAATCGCGTCCGGGCGGCCCGCAGCTCGTACGGGGCCAGGACGCCCGGGCCGCAGGACGCGGTGCCGATGCCGTGGTGGGCCACGTCCAGGTCGAGGTGGAGCACGTCGCCCGGGGTCAGGTCGGCCGGGTGCCGGGCGGCCTCCAGCTGCTCGGTGGTCCAGCGGCGCGCGGTGAGCGCGAAGGCGGGGCGGCCCTCGACGCGCAGCCCGCCGCCGTCCGGGCCGCGCAGCTCGGCCCAGCGGACGTCGCCGCGGCTGCCGTTCTCCTGCGGGAAGACGTACGGCGTCTGGAACCGGTCCACGGTCGTCGCCCAGCGGCCGATGCGCGCCGCGCGCCGGGTGTCGGGGTACGACTCGCCGGGGCCGCTGCCGTACCACTCGATCCAGTCCAGCGGCGCCCGTACGGCCATGGTCAGCCCGAGGCGTGGCAGCGGGCAGGGCCACTCGCCGTCCGGGGCGATGTCGACGGCGAGGTCGAGCCGGGTGCCGTCGCCGGTGCCGTCCCCGGTGCGCTCGCCGGTGCCGTCCCCGGTGGGTTCGCCGGTGCCGTCCCCGGTGGGTTCGCCGGTCCGTTCGCCGGTCCAGCGGTAGACGACGGTCAGGCCGAAGAAGCCCCCGGGCGGCGCCACCCGCGCCCTGACCACCAGCGCGTCGCCGTCCACCGTGACGCCGTCGCAGCGGTGCAGCATCCGGTCCAGGGCGTGGCGGCGCCACTGCGCGGCGAGGGATTTCGCCTCGTCCGGGCCCCGGTCGTTGTCGGTGGTGGCGCGCCAGACGTTCAGCCGGGGCGGGACGGCGACGCGCAGGCCGTGGAGGGTACGGAGGCTGCCGTCGAGGGGGTCGAAGGTGGCCGGGCCGAGGGTGATCCCGGCGGGCCCGGCGGCTTCTGGAGCGCGTACGGGGGCTATGCGCGCCCCGGGCGTACGCCTGACGGCGGGGCCCCGGGCTCGCGCCTGGCCCCACGCCACCTCGTGGCCGGCCGGCGCCCAGGTGGTGTCGGCGGCCAGGACGGCCCGTACCGTCCACCACTCCTCGCCCTCGGTCTCCGTGCCGGGCTCGGGCAGCGCCACCTCGGCGGAGTCCCCGGGGGCGAGCGGCGGTACGTCGAGGGCGCCCTCGGCCACCCGGCGCCCCTCCACCTCGCTTGACCAGCCGAAGGCGAGCCCGGTCAGGTCGATGACGTCGTACTTGTTGGTGACGCGGACGGTGCGGGCGGCCGCGTCCACCGCGATCCCGACCGGCTCGACGACCTTCTTGTACTCCAGCAGCCCCGGGGACGGTGTCCGGTCGGGGAAGAGCAGGCCGTCCGCGCAGAAGTTGCCGTCGTGCTGGGTCTCGCCGAAGTCGCCGCCGTACGCGAAGTACGGCCGCCCGGCGGCGTCCCGGGCCCGCAGCCCGTGGTCGATCCACTCCCAGACGAAGCCGCCCTGCAGCCGCTCGTACGTCTCGAACAGCCGCTGATACTCGGTGAGGCCGCCCGGGCCGTTGCCCATCGCGTGCGCGTACTCGCACTGGATGAACGGCATGGCGCGGCGGCGGGCGTCCAGCCGGGGGTCGTCCAGCGGCTTCTCGGCGCGGCGGCCGATCGCCTCGACCTCCTCGTGCGAGGCGTACATCCGGCTGTAGACGTCGGTGTGCTCGCAGGACCAGTCGCCCTCGTAGTGGATCAGCCGGTGGGGATCGCGGTCCCGGATCCAGCGGGACATGGCGGCCAGATTGCGGCCGGTGCCGGACTCGTTGCCCAGCGACCACATGATCACGCTCGGGTGGTTCTTGTCCCGCTCGACCATCCGGGCGGCCCGGTCGATCAGGGCCTCCTCCCAGTCCGGGTCGTCGGCGAGGTTGCCGTGCCAGCCGCCGTAGATGAAGCCGTGGGTCTCCAGATCGGCCTCGTCGATCACCCACAGCCCGAACTCGTCGCACAGGTCGAGGAAGGCGGGGTCCGGGGGGTAGTGGCTGGTCCGGACGGCGTTGATGTTGTGCCGCTTCATCAGGGCCACGTCCTCGCGCATCGTGGCGTACGGGACGGCGCGGCCGTGGTCGGGGTGGAACTCGTGGCGGTTGACGCCGCGCAGCAGCAGCGGGCGCCCGTTGACCGTGATCACCCCGTCCTCGACGGCGACGGTACGGAAGCCCAGGCGCAACGGGACGCACTCGGCGTCGGTCGCCAGCTCCGCCTCGTACAGCCGGGGCGCCTCGGCGGACCAGGGCCGGACGCCGGGGACGGTCGCGGTCTCGCCCGTCGCGAGGGTCAGGCCCAGTTCGGGGACGGTGACGCGGCCTCCCGGGTCGGCGTCCACGCGCAGGGTGCCGTGCCCGGTGCGGTGGTCGTATCCGGCGTGCACGAAGACGTCGCGGACGGCGCCCTCGGGCCGGTGGAGGAGCGTCACGCCGCGGAAGATCCCGGCCAGCCACCACATGTCCTGGTCCTCGACGTAACTGCCGGAGGACCACTGGTGGACGCGTACGGACAGCACATTGCCGCGGCGCAGCAGATGGGGGCCGGCGTCGAACTCGTGCGGCAGCCGGCTGCCCTTGGCGGTGCCCAGCTCCTGCCCGTTGAGGCGGACCCGGTAGCAGGACTCCACGCCGTCGAAGCGCAGCAGGGTGCGGCCGTCGTCCGGCCCCGGCCAGTCGTCGGGGAGGTCGAAGACGAGGCGGTGGTCGCCGGTGGGGTTCTCGGTGGGGACGCGGGGCGGGTCGACCGGGAAGGGGAAGCGGATGTTGGTGTACTGCGGGGCACCGTGGCCGCGCAGGGCCCAGTGGGAGGGGACGGGCAGCGGCTCCCAGCCGTCGGTCTCCGTCGTCTCCTCGGCGGCCGCGGAGGCCTCCGAGGCCTCCGAGGCCTCCGCGGCCTCCGCGTGGGCCACGGTGGGGAAGAGCCGGAAGTCCCACTCGCCGTTCAGGGACAGGGTCCGCGCGTCGGAGCGGAAGGCGGCGCGGGGGGCGAGTGCTCCGGTGCCGGGCGAGGGGTCCTCGTAGTACGTGATCATGGCTCGATCTGAGCGTCGGCGGAGTCCGATGACTGACCTCCGGAGCAGGGTGCCGCACGGGCAGCGAGACGGGGCGCACGCCCGGCCAGGGCGTCCGGGCGCGTGTTGATCATTGTCCGTATCCCTCTCGAAGATTCGAGAGATGCCCTGTTCAGCCAGGGATGTGGAGGCAGTGATTCCGACTTAGCAAACAACACAGCACACAGCGAAACAAGTATTGACAGCCATCTCGGAGCGCTCTAGCGTCCCGCCATCTGGTTCGTAGACATAACCAGTGTTCATCTATGCGAACAGGCGGTGGCCATGTTCAGACACTCAGCCACAACGAAGCGACTGGCACCTCTGGCATGCGTGGCACTCGCCGGTTCCCTCGTCGCCGGGTGCGGCGCGAGCACCAGCGGCAGCGGCGGCGGCAGCACCAAGGGGCCCCTGGAGGTGTGGACCCGCAGCGACGCCGTGGACGCGAAGGCCTACAACAGGATATTCGCCGCCTTCACCAAGAAAACCGGCATCAAGGTCGACTACAAGCCCGTCGTCGACTTCGACAAGCTCCTCCAGCAGCGAGCCGCCTCCAAGAACCTGCCCGACGTCACGATCAACGACATGGGAAGCCTCGGGAACTACCAGTCCCAGGGGCTGCTCCAGCCCATCGACAAGAAGGCGATCGCGGGCACCTCCGACATCACCGGCACCGCCTGGTCCGGCGCGGTCGGCACCGACGGCAAGACCTACGGCATTCCGTTCTCCCGCCAGGCCCAGGGGATGTTCATCCGCAAGGACTGGCTGCGGAAGGTGGGCATGAAGGCCCCCAGGACGTGGGCCGAACTGCTCGACGTCGCCAAGGCCTTCACGAACAAGGACCCGGACGGCAACGGCAAGAACGACACCTACGGCCTCCTCGTCCCCGGCTCCACCAACAACGGCTACCTCGCCTGGTTCGCCTCCAACTTCATCTGGCAGGGCGGCGGCGACATCGTCGCCTCGCGCGGCGGCGGCAAGTACGAGGCGGTCGCCGACTCCACCGCGAACGTCAAGACCGTCAACTGGCTCAAGGGCATGTACTGCTCCAGCAAGGTCACCCAGCCCGGTTCGCTCACGATGACCACCGGCGACTCGTACCCCTTCTTCACCCAGGGCAAGGTGGGCATCTCCCTCACCGGCCCCTATGAGTTCCCGCTGTTCGACAAGACCCCGGGCAAGGACAAGCTGGAGGTCATCCCCGCCCCCAAGGGCCCGGACGGCAACACCGTGCTGGCCGAGGGCGAGAACGTCTATCTGATGGCCGGTTCCAAGAAGTCCGAGCAGCAGCGCAAGCTCGCCGAGTTCCTGATCAGCCCCGAGGCGCAGAAGCTCGGCATGACCGCCCCCGACGCCCCCGTCGTGCGGCTGTCGGTCAACACCAAGGTGGACACCGGCAAGGTCTACCACGACCCGCGGTGGAAGATCTTCTCGGACGCGTACGCGAACGACTCCAAGCCCTTCCCGTCCGCGATCAATTACCAGCCCATCCGTCAGGACACCGCCGAGTCGCTGAACAAGCTGTTCGCCAACTGCGGCTCCAGCGTCAAGGGCGGGCTGAGCGAGCTGAACTCCACCCTTCAGCAGGAGTTGAAGTCCCAAGGGGTGGCCAAGTGACCCAGCCCCTGGGCCACGCGGGGGCGCCGCTGGGCCACGCGGGGACGTCCCCGGGCCGCTCGGGGACATCCCCGGGCCACTCGGGGACCACGACGGCCGTCTCCACGACGGCGGCGGCCGCCGAGGCGCGGCCCGGCGGGCGCCGCCGGGCCGCCGGCCCGCCCGCCGGGGCGGTGAAGCGGCGCCCGCGCGGCCGCCGCTTCACCGCCTCGGCGTGGGTCCCCTGGCTTTTCGTGGCCCCCGCCCTGCTCCTCTTCGTCGTCTTCAAGTACCTGCCCATGGCCAAGGGCGTCCAGCTGAGCTTCTACGACGTCCGGCCGTTCCTCGGTAATCTGTGGGTGGGCCTGGCCAACTACCGGTCGGTCTTCGGCGATCCGCAGTTCCAGGCCGCGCTGGGCCACACCGTGCTGCTCGCGGTCGGCGGAACGATCGGCTCCGTCATCGTCGGCTTCTTCCTGGCCCTGCTGCTCGAAGGCCCGGCGCGCTCCCTGTGGTTCATGCGCTCCGCCGTCTTCCTGCCGGTCGTCACCGCCACCGCCGTCGTCGGCGAGATCTGGCGGCTGCTCTACTACCCGACCAGCGCGGGCTTCCTGAACACCATCCTCGGCTTCCTCGGCATCGGCCCGCTGCACTACCTCGACCACACGGGCTCCGCCATCTGGTCCGTCATGGCCGTCGCCATCTGGACCGGCGGCCCCTACAACATGGTGATCGTCCTCGCCGGGCTCACCCAGGTCGACCGCGGGCTGTACGAGGCGGCCGCCCTCGACGGCGCCAACACCTGGCAGCGGCTGCGCCACATCACCCTGCCCGCGCTGCGGCCCGTCGTCACGATCCTGCTCACCCTCGCCGCCATCCGCGGGTTCCGCACCTTCACCGAGGTCTACGTCCTCACCGGAGGCGGACCCGCCGGATCCACGGACGTCTGGATGACCCGGATCTACCAGCTCGGATTCACCCGCAACGAGATCGGCGTCGCCTCCGCCGCCGCCACGCTGCTGTTCCTGGTCACGGTGTGCCTGACGGTCGCGATGCAGTGGTACCAGCGACGGAAGGAGGCCCGGCCATGACGCTCTCCGTTCCGGGCAGGCAGCGCCGCCCCGGCGGCGTCGGCGTCTCGCAGAGCGTCGAGACCGCGCTCGGCTGGCGCACCGGCCGCAGCCATCTGCTGAGCATGGCGCTCCGGGCCCTGCTGTGCCTGATCGCGCTCGCCATCTTCGCCGGGCCGCTGATCGTGCTGTTCTCCGGCGCGTTCGACAACAACCCCGACCCGACGAAGCTGTCCCTCATCCCCAACTCCCCGACCCTGGAGAACTTCAAGGTCGCGGGCGAACGGGACGTCTGGCACTACCTCGCCAACTCCCTCATCGTCGCGGGCGGCGCGCTGCTGCTCCAGGTCAGCGTCAGCGTCTTCGCCGCGTACGCCCTGGCCCGCAAGCGGTTCCGGGGACGGGCCATCCTGTCACTGCTCTTCCTGACGACGATGATGCTGCCCGAGGAAGTCATCGCGATCCCGCTCTCGCTCGTCCTCGGCGATCTCCCGGTCGTCCACCTGAGCCTCAAGGGCACCCTGCTCGGCATGATCCTGCCGCTCGGCGCCTGGGGATTCTCGATCTTCGTGATGACGGAGTTCATGCGGGAACTGCCCGCTGAGCTGGAGGAGGCCGCCAAGATCGACGGTGCCGGGGAGTGGCGCATCTTCGCCCAGGTCGTGCTGCCGCTGTGCCGTCCGGCGCTCGGCGTGATCACCGTCTTCGGCTTCATCATGATCTGGGACCAGTACCTGCTGCCGCTGATCGTCGCCAACGACCCGTCGGACTACACCCTGTCCGTCGCCCTCTCCACGATGCGCAGCGACACGATCGGGCCGGGGCTGGTGCTGGCCGGTTCGCTGCTCGCGCTCATCCCGAGCCTGATCGTCTATCTGCTGCTGCAGCGGTCGCTGATCCGCGGCATGACGGCCGGAGCGCTGAAGGGCTGACGGATGCCGTCAAGGCGCTGACATTTTTCACCGTCTGTCATCTGTCCCCCGTCATCCGCTATCTGCTATCCGCCGTCCGTCATCCGCCCTCTGCCCACCCCCCACTGATGAGGTCCCGTATGAGACTCACCGGAGTGCTCTTCTTCCCCGTCACGCCCTTCGCCGCGGACGGCACCGTCGACGAGAAGACCCTCGCCACCCACATCGAGCAGGGCGTCGCCGCCGGACCTGGCGGGGTGTTCATCGCCTGCGGCACCGGTGAGTTCCACAGCCTGGAGCCCGGCGAGTACGAACGCGTCGTCCGCATCGCCGTCGAGGTCACCGGCGGCCGCGCCCCCGTCTACGCGGGCGCGGGCGGCCCGGTCACGCTGGCCGCCCAGTTCGCGCGCGCCGCCGAGCGCGCGGGCGCGGACGGGCTGCTCCTGCTGCCCCCGTACCTGGTCACCTTCCCGCCCGAGGGCCTGGTCCGGTACGTCGAACAGGTCACCGCCGCCACCCGGCTGCCCCTCATCGTCTACCAGCGCGGCAACGCCGTCTTCACCCCCGAGACCGCCGCCCGCATCGCCTCCATCCCCGGCGTGACCGGCTTCAAGGACGGCACCGGCGATCTCGACCTGATGCAGCGCATCGTGCTCACCGTGCGCTCCACGGTCGGCGAGGACTTCCAGTTCTTCAACGGCATGCCTACCGCCGAGATGACCGTGCCCGCCTACCGGGCCGTCGGCGTGGACCTCTACTCCTCCGCGGTGTTCTGCTTCGCCCCCGAGGTCTCCCTCGCCTTCCACCGGGCGGTCGGCTCCGGCGACACCGCGACCGCGGAACGGCTGCTGGCCGAGTTCTTCCAGCCCCTGGTCGCCCTGCGGGACAAGGTCCCCGGTTACGCCATCTCTTTGATCAAGGCGGCGGTGCGGCTGCGTGGGCTGGACGTCGGCGGGGTACGACCGCCGCTGGTGGACCCGAGCGAGGAACACCTCGCCGAACTCAAAAAGATCATCGACGCCGGACTCGGACAGGTGTGACCACACATATGCGCATCAAGGACCTGGTGATCACCCCGATCGCCTTCCGCGACCCGCCCCTGCTCAACGCGGACGGCGTCCACGAGCCATGGGCGCTGCGCAGCATCGTGCAGCTGGTGACGGAGGACGGGGTGACGGGCCTCGGCGAGACGTTCGGCGACACCCTCCACCTGGACCGGCTCGCGGCGCTGCGCCCCCACCTCGCGGGCCTGAGCGTGTACGCGCTGGGCGAGCTGTACGAGAAGGCGGCGACCCTCTTCGACCACGCGGGCGGCAAGATCTCCTCCTTCGACCTCGGCCGGGTGCACGCGGCCGTCGAGGTCGCCTGCCTGGACGTCCAGGGCAAGCTGGCGGGCCGCCCGGTGAGCGATTTGCTCGGCGGTGCGGTCCGGGAGTCGGTCCCGTACAGCGCGTACCTCTTCTACAAGTGGGCCGGACACCCGGACGCGGAGGAGGACGAGTGGGGCGCGGCGCTCGACCCCGAGGGCGTCGTGGCGCAGGCCCGCCGCATGATCGACCAGTACGGCTTCGGCTCGATCAAGCTCAAGGGCGGCGTCTTCCCGCCCGACCAGGAGATCGCCGCCATCCACGCGCTCCGAGAGGCGTTCCCCGATCATCCGCTGCGGCTCGACCCGAACACCGCCTGGACGCACGAGACCTCGCTCGAGGTCGCGCGGGCCCTGGACGGCGTCCTCGAATACCTGGAGGACCCCACCGGCGGCATCCCGGGCATGGCGCGGGTCGCCGCCGAATCCCCGCTCCCGCTGGCCACCAACATGTGCGTGGTCGCCTTCGACCACATCCCGCCGGCCGTCGCGCAGGGCGCGGTGCAGGTCGTCCTCGGCGACCACCACTACTGGGGCGGACTCACCCGCACCCGCCACCTGGGCACCCTCTGCGACACCTTCGGCCTGGGCATGTCCATGCACTCCAACTCCCACCTGGGCATCAGCCTCGCCGCCATGACCCACCTCGCCGCCGCGACCCCCAACCTGACGTACGCGTGCGACACCCACTACCCGTGGAGCGCCCAGGACGACGTGGTGCGGCCGGGCGCGCTGACCTTCGTGGACGGCGCGATCCCGGTCCCCACCGGCCCGGGCCTCGGCGTCGAGCTGGACGAGGACGTCCTCGCCCGGCTGCACGAGAACTACCTGACCTGCGGCCTGCGGAAGCGCGACGACACGGGATACATGCGGCGCGTGAACCCGGACTTCAAGGCGGGCCTGCCGCGGTGGTGACGGCGACGGCGTATCTGTACCCCTGGGACGTGGTCGGCGACCCGGCCGCCGCCGAGCGGATCGCGGCCCTGGGGGTGGACGCGGTGGCCCTGGCCGCCGCGTACCACTCCGTACGGGCCGCCACCCCGTTCCACCCCGCGCACCGGGTGGTCGACGCGCACCACGCCGCGCTGTACCTCCCGGTCCGGGGCGAGGCGTGGGCCGGGTCCCGCCTGACCCCGGGCACCCCTCCCTGGATGCCGACCCCCGACTCCTTCCTGGAGGCCCGCGACGCGCTGCGCGCCGTGGGCCTCCCGGTCCACGCCTGGACGGTCCTCACCCACAACACCCGCCTCGGCCGCGCCCACCCCGACCTGGCCGTACGCAACGCCTTCGGCGACCCGTACCCGTACGCCCTGTGCCCCTCGTCCGCCGAGGTCAGGGCGTACTGCACCACGCTGGTGCGGGAAGTCCTGGCGCTGGGCGAGCCGGACGGCCTGGTCCTGGAGGCGTGCGGCCCGCTGGGCCTGGGGCACGGCGGCCACCACGAGAAGACGGACGGCGCGGACTGGGACGCGGAAGCGGACCGCCTCCTGTCGTGGTGCTTCTGCGGGTCCTGCCTGGCCCGCTACGAGGCGGCCGGCCTGGACCCCCGCCACCTCCGCCGCCAGGTCACCGACGCCGTGGACCACTCCGCCCCTCTCTCCCCCGCCCTGCTGTCGACCCTGCGGGAGATCCGCACCACCCTCACCGCGGACCTGCGCCGCGAGGTGCTGGCGACCGCCTCCGGCTCCCTCCCCCTGACCCTGCACGCGAGCGCGGACCCCTGGGCCACGGGCCCCTTCGCGACGATCGCCGACGCCCCCGCCCCACCCGTGACCACCCTGGTCGCCTCCGCCTGGACCAGCGCCGGCCAGGGCGCCGCCAACCTCACCGCCCTCCGCCCCCTGGCCGCCCCGGACACCCGCCTCGCCGCCTACGTCCCGGCCCTCCCACCCCGCCCGGCGGACCCGTCGGCCCTGGCCGCCGAATGGACCACCTGCCTGGCAGCGGGCGCGGACGAGCTGCACCTCTACCACGCGGGCCTCGTCTCCCCGGCCCGCCTGACCGCCCTCCGCACGGCCCTCCGCACGGCCCTCCACACGGCCCTCCACACGGCCCTCCACACGGCCCTCGACGCGGTCAGGACAGGGCCTGAGGTCTGATACGCTGATCCAGCGACATCGACGCGGGGGAAAGCAAAAACCTCCGCCGAGAAGATCGCAGGCAGTACGACCCCCTCAACGGAAACCCGTTAGGCCCGTACGCCGCCTTGTGCGAGACTCGTTCTCGTACACACGCAAGGTCCTGTGGAGCAGTTTGGAGTGCTCGCCACCCTGTCAAGGTGGAGGCCGCGGGTTCAAATCCCGTCAGGACCGCTGCGGCTGGGTAGCTCAGTTGGTACGAGCGTCCGCCTGAAAAGCGGAAGGTCGCCGGTTCGACCCCGGCCCCAGCCACCGCAGCCCGACCAGGGCAAAGCCCCCTCCAGGGTCACCCGGAGGGGGCTTCTTCGTTGCCTGTGACACCAGCGGCTGACACCAACGGCGCCGGATCTACACCAACCGGCCCTCCAGGCGGCCGAGCGCCTTCCGCTGTTCATCGAGCGAGGCATGGGCGTAGACCTGCATGGTCACGCCGTGATCGCTGTGCCCGGCGATCTGCTGGACGATGTGCACGGGGACGCCAAGATCCAGCAGCAGCGTGATGCAGGTGTGGCGCAGATCGTGAAAGCGCAGGTCCAGGCCGAGCCGCTTCCGCACCGGGTCCCAGCTCCGGCGCAGGTTGTCCGGCTCGTACGGCGTCCCTATCCGGGAGGGGAAGACCAGCCCGTTTTCCTGCCAGGCCATGCCGGCCGCCGCCCGCTCCTGGGCCTGACGCTCCTGATGGGCGCGGAGCGCGGAGACCGCGAGAGGCGGGAGCGGGATGGTTCGCTCGGAAGACCGCGTCTTGGGGAGGACGAGCCGCAGCTCTCCCCCAACGCGTTGAAGGTTGGTCAGCACGGTGAGGGTGCCCCGCTCCAGGTCCACCGCCGCCCAGCGCAGGCCCAGCAGTTCACCGCGTCGCATTCCGAGGAGCAGCGCAAGGACGTAGAGGGCGTGCAAGCGGTGGTCCCGGAGCTCCTTGAGCACCAGCTTGGCCTGAGCCGGTGAGAGCCCCTTGCCGGTCCGGTAGGAGGGCGCCGGGGTCTTCACCAGCTTCGCGACGTTCCGCATGATCAGCTCCTCGCGGACTGCGTGCTCAAGGGCGTTCCGCAGCACGGCGTGAATCGACTGGACCATGCGGGCCGACAGCTTGCGCTCACAGCAACGGCGGGCGGCGCAGCACTGCGGCTTTTCGCGTTCCTTGTCCCAGCCGTTCTTGCAGCACTGGCACTCTTCGCGAACCCGGTTGAGCCAGACCCGGACCTCTTGGGCGCGTAGGTCGCGGAGCTTCTTGCCTCCCAGGCCGGGGACCAAGTGGACGCGCACGACGCTTTCATAGCCCTGGTACGTCTTGGGCCGCCGGTTGAGCGCCACTTCCTCGGCAAGCCAGTAGGCCAGGTAATCGCCGACCGTGGAATCGGTGTCGGGCAGAGGCACACCCTTCTGATCTTGAGACTGGAGGTCAATCACCCTGCGGTGCACCTCCTCCCACGTCGCGCCGTACACGGACTTGCGCTTCCGGACGCCGGAGGCCGTGATCACGTAGGCCCGACCCTCGTAGCGGCCGTCCTTGCGCTTGGTGATCGTTCCGGCGCCATTGGGATTGCGCTTGCGCTGCGATGGCATCAGGCGGCCTCGGCAATCTGGTGGTCGATGAAGTCGCGGAGTGCGGCAGCCGGGACGCGGCGGGCCCGGCCGATCGTGATGGAGGGCAGGCGCCGGGACCGGATCAGGTCGTAGACCGTGGAACGGCCGATCTTGAGCCGGGCCATCACCTCCGGCACGGTGAGCAGTTCGTCAGCCATGGGTTGGTTCTCCTTCCGTTCCAGGGGCGGGGGCGATGGTGGCGGTGAGCCATTCCTCGGCGGGGGTAAGGCCGGTACCGGCGTAGGTCCAGTGGGCGAGGACGAGCGTGGTCTCGTCCTGCTCCAGCTCGGCGGCGGCTTGGGCACGTCGCCAGGCGGCGCGGGCGTCGCGAAGTGCGCCGAGGGTGGTGGAGTAGCGGCGGGACTTGGTGGAGAAGTGGCCCCGGAAGCCGAGCATGTGAGCCCAGGCACGGAGCCGGAGGTGTCCCAGGTCCTTCCGCGCACCGAGCGCCCAAGCCGTGCGGATCAACCGCCGAGCGTGCTCGCTGATGTCGAGGTGAGCGACTTCGGCGATGAGCCGTATCGGACGGTCCAGGGCCCCGGTCGCCGTCTCAGCGCCCTTGGTGGCGTACTTGGCGATGTACGCGGCCACGGCCCGGTCGGTCAGCTCCTGGCCGCCGTTGAGGTCGGCGCCCCGGATGGGCCGCACGTCGAGTTCGCTACCGAAGACGAACGTGTGGGCCCGCCCGTCGATGACCGGCCCGGCAACCTGCGCCTTGGGGGTAGCCGCCTGAATGGCGTCGGTCAGCAGCTCGACCGTGGCCCAGGCCGTAGGCGGGGTGTCGCCACCGCCGGGACCGTCGATGCGGATCACGGCATGGAAGTGAACGGCGCCTCGCTTCTGGTACTCGGCGACCTTGGCGAAGGACAGCCGGGCGTGATCGTGGAAAGCCCGCTGTGAGAGCCCGGCCCGCTTGGCGACCTCCCGCCGCAGGTAGATCGAGAAGCGCCGCCAGAGCATGCCCGCGTGGGCATTCCAGAGCACCGCGGATTCGTAGTCGTACCTGTGCGGCGCGAGCGGCGTACCAAGGGCGTCGTCCTCCTGGTCGTGGCGGACGCCGCACCGGCACCGACGGACCGTGCCAGCCGGACCGGTGAGCCGGTTGTGGACCGGGCCGAAGCTGGGTGCGGTGAAGGTGGCGAAGACGCGCGGGTGCGTGGCGACGTCTTCCGAGGTGCCTTTGCCGCCGCGTAGTCCGGCGGTGATCAGGTGGAAGGTGTCGCGGCGGTAGGTCTCGGCGCAGGCCGCACAGCGAGTGGTGCGGCGGTTGTTGCAGCGGACCAGCAGATGCCCGGCGGGCAGTTCGGTGGAGTCCAGGTGCCGGAGGACGCGTCCGATCTCGCCGGTGTCCCGGTTGACGTGGTGTTCGATGCGGTGGCCGTCGAGGCGGATCGGGGTGGTGCAGCCGCCGAGGCCGGACAGCTGGCGGAGCAGTGCGGGCATGGTGCCGAGGGCCGCCAGGTTGCCGAGTTGGGGCAGCGGCGGCGGGGTGGTGCGGGTGATGATGGGGGTCACCTCTTTCGAGGGGTTGGGCTGCCGGGGCGGCGGATGCTTGGCGGTATCGAGGCCGCCCCGGCAGCCGTGTTCGTTGTGGGTCAGTGGTGGCGCTGGCTGGTGAGCAGCGAGCGCATGACGACGGCGGCCACGGCGACGGATATGGCCGTGACGACGACGGCGGCCAGGAGCGCGGTCAGGACGACGCCGACCGCGAGCACGACACCGACCGTCCGGGCACTGGGCCCGAGCCACGGCGTGTGCTGAGCAGGCGCAGCCGCAGGGGCGTGCTGGCAGGGGCAGGCCGGAGCGTGGCTGTGCTGGGTCGTCGGAGCGGGCGTGTGGACCGTCGATGGGGTGGGGGCTTCGGGGTACTTCGGTCGGAACACGGCGATCTTCTCTTACCTACTCGTCTAGTCATGTTCAGGGTTGACTGTGTCGACGCCGGAGCGCGTACCGGACTCCACGAAGGGCGCGAGGCCGGTGTGGGCGAGCCAGAAGCCGAACAGCGCGATGACGACGGCGACCCACATGCGGACGCCCAGGAACTTGATCGCGAACCAGGCGATGACGCCGAGGACGAAGACCAGGGGCAGGCTGACGGTCACGGGCGATCTCCTTTCAGCGGACGGGACAGCGGTGGGTACGGGCAGCCAGTTCGGCGGCGGCGCGGGTGTCGTAGTCGGCGGAGAAGTCGCAGCGCGGAGCGGTGCACACGGCGGTGTGCTTCTCACGGCCCCGGTGGTCGTTGGCGGTGCCGACGCGTACCGGGCCGATGCGGATGACGCTGCGGAAGCGGCGAGGCGCGGGCATCAGCCGTTCTCCCCTCGGCCGGTGAAGTCGCCGCGGTGGTCGGCCAGCCAGCTCCTGATTTCCGCGCATTCCTCGGAGTCGGCGGCGAGGATGACCGGTTCGGCGATGCTCACTGCCTCAATGAACCGGCCTTGACTGTTGAGTTCGGCAGCGCGCTGGAGGGCGTGCAGGGTCGAGGGGCGCACAGGTGTCGTCTCCTTGATCACTTGAGGTGGGTGGCGATGGCGTCGGCCAGCGGCGCGGGGACGCCGAGGCGGGCGCGCAGGGTGTCGTTGTCGATGGGTGAGCCGGTACGGGTGTGGTGTTCGTCGGCGAGCTTGCGCGCGTGGGTGACGAGCGCGGCCGGGACGTGCGGCGCGGGAGTCTTCGGCTTCTCGGGCTCCGGTTCGGCGGGTGGCTCCGCGCTTTCCGGTTCGGCCGGAGCCGATGCGGTTTCGGCCGCTGGTGCGGTGTGGGCGAGGAGCGTTCCGCCGAGGAAGGCGACGGCTGGCCATCCTGCGACGAGGATGCGCAGCCAGGCCGGTACGTCGGTCAGGTCGAGCAGCCCGGCGGTGGCGACGTTCGCCCCGAGGGACGCGGCCAGGGCGACCACGAACCAGCACCAGCCCGCAGTCTTGGACGAGCCCGACCGCAGCCGCTTCCAGGCCGCGACAAGCAGCAGGTCCACCGAGACCGGGTAGGCCCACGCCTTCCACCCCGCCTGTCCGGCCGCCGAGGCCAGGTCATGCAGGTGGGCGAAGGACAGCGCAGCGGCGATGACCGCTTGCACCAGCACCGCGTCAACCCGCACCAGGTGAGCGCGCATGGGTAGGCACTCCTTCCAGTGGGTCAGCCGTCTGCCGTGAGTTCGTCGGCACGGGCGCGGGCGGTAGCCGCGACCTCAGCGGCCTCGATGTCATCGGGCTGAGCGGCAGCGATGCGCTCCAGCAGATCGGCTTTGCGCCGCATCAGCTCGGCGTAGCTCCCGTCTCCGAGCGTGCGGAAGTCGGAAAGGTCGGCGAGGAGCGTGGAGATCTCGGAGATCGAGGGACGGGACACAGGTACTCCATTCGGTTTCAGGCATGGGAGGGGTAGGGGCTTGGCACGATGTGGTCGCGCCGACCGATGGTTGGAGGCGGATTACTCGGTGACCGGCGACGGTTTGAGGAGCGACGTCGGAGCGCTCACCGGAACGGCCGGCACGTCCGGCCGGAATGGTTCGAGGGCGGGCAACACCGGTACCAAATGAGCCTGTTCTCGGCAGACAGCCGCAGCGTCACCCAGCGAAAGAAACGGCGGGCGGATGCGGGACCAGCCGCCGGAGGTGTCCCCGGCGACGGCCAGGCCGGGCCGCTCGGGAGCGATGGCGCAGGCCGCACCCACCGCTTCGGGGGCGATGTCGCCCAACGCCATCTTGGCGGAGCCTTCATCATTCACGCGGTGGCAGACCCGGCCGGTGAGCTGAGCCCGGAGCATCGTTGCGCCCTTGCCCAGCTCGGCGCCGAACCGCTGCCCGCACACCTCCAGGTAGATGCCTGCCGCGCGGCCGAGTTGGGCGAGCCGGATGAGCTGGGTAACCATCTCGTCCCGCCGTTCCTCATCCTTCCGCGTGGCGACGAGGAACAGCTCGGCGACCTCGTCCACGAGCAGCACCACCGGCACCGGCCGCTCATCCTCCGGAAGCCCCCAGATGTCAGAGGTGATCTCTTCATCCGGCGTGCTGGGCGCGATGCCCTGCCGCTTCTTGATCAGGTCGTATCGGTCCTCCATCAGTTCAATCAGCACGGGCAACAGCTCAGCCGCTTGCACAGGGTCGGTGGCCAGCGCCGACAGTCGCGGGGCGAACGGCGCCAGCTCCACCCCGCGCTTGCAGTCGATCCCGACCAGCGCGACCGACTGCCGGGCCAGGTGCCGCAGGAACATGGACTTCCCCGACAGCGTCGCGCCCAAGGTCAGTTGGTGCGGAACGGCCTTGTAGTCCCGTACGAACGGCGTCGCGTCCTCCCGCAGCGCCACCGGCACCTTGAGGAAGTCGCCCGCCATCCTGCGGGGCATCCGTACCTTCCGCAGCACGTCGAAGCCGATCAGCCGCAGCTCGACCACACCCGGCTTGACCACGTCCACGTACACGCCGTGAACGCCCCAGGCATGCCGCAGCCGTTCAGCCGAGGCCGCCACGTCGGCAGGCTCCTGCCCCGGTGCCAGCCGCAACCGGACCCGCAGACCGGTCGACGTTGGCCGTATGAGCCCCCGACGAGGAGGCACCGGCCGCACCTCCCGGTGGGTGAGCGCCTGTGTCGTCCAGGCCCGCAGCCGGGACGGCGGAACAGTCAGCCCGCACGCATCCATCACCGACCCGTACGACCCCAGCAACTTCACCGTGGAGACGGGCATGCCGAGCGTGGACCAGTACGCGGCCGGGTGCCGGGCCCGGAGGTAGGCGGCCCCGCCGACCATTCCGGCGACCGGGCCACCCACCTCCATCAACGTCATCGCGTCGTTCATCAGGCTCAGGCCTCCGCACCAACCGGCATGGCGGCCGGAGCGATGGCGTCAGCGCGGAAGGCGATGCCGTGCCGCTGCTGCCCGTTGAAGACGGTCTCCCACGGCCGGGCGATCAGCCCAAGCAGTGTCACCGGCGAGCCGAGCGCCAGCCCTTCCGTCACGCCGCTTTCCGGCACGGTGACCTGAAGCAGGGAGGATTCACCGCCGTCGATGTAGACGACGCCCAGGCGCATCAGCGTCTCACCGCTCTGAGCGTCCTTGGCGATCTCACCGGTCTGCCGGTCCCTGACCTTGGGTTCCGGTGCCTCAGTCAGCAGGACCGTGGCACCGGAGGTCTCGACACGGATGGAACGCAATTACTTCTCCTTCTCTCGCAACATTGCCCACCTAGTTGTCTAGATGAGTACCAGTGGTCGAACCCGGTCGCGCCGGGAACGATCACCACCATGCCACACCACTCGGCCACTCGTCTATACGAGTATGTGTCTGCGTGTGTACGAGTCGAGAGAAGCGGCCCGCGACGGCCGCACAGCGCGCCATCCGGCCCGTCCGTCAGGTAGCGGGAAGCTTGTAGGCGAGGACGTAGGCGTCAGCGGCCATGACGGTGTCGCAGACCTCGACCGCGCGCCCCTCGGAGTCGAAGGCGGTACGGATCAGCGAGATCACCGGGACGCCGGAGGCGAGCTGAAGCGTGCGCACCTCGGCGGGCGAGGGCATCCGGGCGCGGATCTCCTCATCGAAGTGGTCCAGGCGGTGCCCCAGCTCCTCCAGCCGGGCGTAGATGCCGCCGGGCCCGGGGTTGGGCTGGGCGATCGGGGTGTTCCGCGCGAGGTCGAGTGGCAGGTACGAGGTGGCGAACTCCACCGGCCGCCCGTCCAGCAGATACCGGCGCCGCCGGGCCAGTACCTTGCGCGGTGAGCCCAGCCGGGCGGAGATGTCCGGCGACGGCCGCTCTTCCTTCACCTCCAGGCCGTCGACCTCAGGACGACTCCCCGCAGCCTCGGCCTCCACCGTGAAGGCCGCCTTTCCCTGATCACGATGGCGTCGCGCGAACCGGTCCGAGGCCAGCCGTCGAACGGGAGGTCGTGGCCGGACGAAGACCCCCTTGCCATGCTCGGAGACCACCAGCCCCTCTTGCTGGAGCAGCGACAACGAGTTGCGCACGGTCATTCGCGACACCGCGAAGTGCTCCACCAGCTCGGTCTCCGAGGGCAGCTTGTCACCCTCCCGGAAGCGCCCCTTGTCGATCGCTTCCCGCAGCGCGTCGGCGATCTGCCGGAACACGGCCCGGTCGCTCGTGGGGTCCAATACACCCAGAACAGAGGTCAGGGAAGGCATATGCACATACTCCTTTAGGTATCTAGACGAGCGGCTAAGCGGTGTTGCTACGGTGGAAAGCCTAGCCAGCCGAGAGGTGCGTGGAACGTGAGCGCTGAGCGCCCGCACTCCGTGAGCGTCGCCGGAGTCATCGTTGACGACGCTGGCCGTGCGTTGCTGATCAAGCGACGGGACAACGGTAAGTGGGAACCACCCGGCGGCGTGCTCGAACGCGAGGAAACCATCCCGGACGCCTTGCAGCGGGAAGTCCTCGAAGAGACCGGCATCAAGATCGCGCTTCCCGCGACCCTCACCGGCGTCTACAAGAACATGACCGGCCTGATCGTCTCCATGGTCTTCCGCTGTGAGGCCATCGACGGCGTCCCGACCACCGGAGCGGAAACCCGCGCCCTGCGCTGGGTCACCCGCGACGAGGTCACCGAGCTTGCCGACGAGGCATACGCAATCCGCGTCCTGGACGCCATCGACAACTCCAGCCCGCCGGCCGTCCGCGCCCACGACGGCGTGCGACTCGTCTAGCACTAACCCACGGTCCATAGCCCCTACCAGCACGAAGGAACTTGTATGGACGAGTATACGAGCAGTCCACGAGTCTGGGGGCTGATGTGCCCAGGTTTCCGAGAGGAGGTCACTCGCGCCCGCCGCTGGACCCGCGACATCCTCAGCGGACACCCCTGCGTGGACGACGCCGAACTGATCGTCGGCGAGCTGGGGAGCAACGCCCTCAACCACACCGCCAGCGGCGCCGACTTCGGCACGTTCCACCTCACGCTGACCCTGTCACCTCAGACCGTCGCGATCTCCGTCAGCGATTCGGGCGGAAGCCCCGAACCCCACACCACCGAGGCCGACCCGTACGACACCCACGGCCGCGGATTAAGCATCGTCATGGCCCTGGCCTGCCGCGTGGACATCACCGGCAACCAGCACGGCCGCACCGTCACCGCCCAGCTCGTAGCCCAGCAGAAGGCGGACCGATGACCCACCGCCCCGAACGCAACGACGGCTGGGACCTGGACCAGCTCCACCGCGACGAGATAATCGTGGCGATGAACTGGGTGATCCGCACGTGCCAAGACATCATCCGCGAGTGCAGCCACAAGACCTTCTGGACCCCCACCGGTACCAGCACCGGCACCGCCCCGACGACGGACCACCTCATCCAGTCAGCCCGCACCGACGTGCTCAACAAGCTCCGCCACCAACTCGACGGAGCCGAGACCATCATCAGCATCGCCGAGCACGAACGCGCCAAGCGCAAGCACTGAGTTACAACCTTCTTTACGGGTTCAAGGCGCCGCGCAAGCGCGGCGCGCGCGGCCCGGCCCCCGGCCGGGCCTGCGCTCATGTCTCCGCCCCGCTCCAGCCCGGCCGCCGTCCGCGCCGCGCGCACAGCAATCAGCCGCTGACGTCAGAGAAGGGGGTAGGTCGTGGCTGGGGGTCGGCTCCACGGCTTTAGGCACCTCCCCGGTCCGGGTCCCGCGTCGGGCAAGGCCAGGGGGCCACTCGTGCTAATTCCGGGCAGGTCCAAAGCCTGCCCGAGTTGCCGGGCCAGCGTACGGCCCCCTGACCATGCCCGACCCCGAACCGGGCAGGCCACCGCCCAAACCCGTTCCACCGACTTCCAGCAGGCGCACGAAGTGGGTAGTCGGCACCGACCGCAAGGCGTAGATAATTCGACGGACCGCTTGACCAGACTGCGCGGTCGTGAGGAGTTCACGGCGTGGTCGCGGCGAGCGCGATGACACGGGTTCGATTGCCAGCAGACGACGGATCTCCGGTGGTGCGAGGCGTGCGCCCGGCGTTGTCCACGAATCCGTTGCGAACGTGAGCCCTTCGGTATTTCTGGCGTGTACGCCGTCGATGAGGCCGCCGACACCCAGCGGCTACGGGGCGAGCAGGTGCTGTAACCCGTCGGTAGTTTGACTTGATTATGCCCTCAACCTCCCTGGAATCGCACACAGTTGCTACATATCATGATCAGACTGCACCCCCGGAAGATTCACCCTCTCCGGGTATGCATGCCGTTTAACCAAGTCAAGGAGGGTCAAATGAGGACGATTCGCAAGGCTGCCACGGTTGCGGGCCTTACGGGCGCTGCAGTGCTAGCGCTCGGCATGCCGGCCCAGGCCGCTCAGGGGACATGGAGCGTGCCTGTCTCCGGCTGCAAGATCAAGCAGCAGGTGCAGTTACAGGGCAGCCCCGCGCACGACTACATGCGCTGGTACACCACTGGCGGTTCTCAGTACTGCGAGGCATGGATCGTTGATGGCAGCACTGTCCGTGGACGTCATTTCATAACCACCACCGGCTCGTACTACAGCAGTTGGTACTATGACGGCCCGGGTCACAGAATGCAGGTCTGCGCGAACAACGACAGCGGCCAGATGGACTGCGGCCCGATCAACTGAGGCGAATCAGACATTTCGCTAGCTTCGGGGTGCAAGGGACAGTCCTTGCACCCCGAACGTCTCAGCCGATTGTGACGCTAGGATTGCCGCCTTCCTGATCGGTCGCCAGACACTCAAGACCGGAAGTCTTCACCCCCTCCTCAAGGACAGCGATGCTTGCAATGAGCCTCCGAAATAGGCGCGGCTGGTTAGCGCTGGCAGTTGCGGCCTGTTGCCTCACGGCATGCACCGCCCATGACGAGTCCCCGAAGACGCAGGGCGCGTCATCCAGCACGGGCCACACGACCCGCGATGGACAGGGCTCCGCCGCCAGCCCCCGAGATCCCGCTACTATCAGTAGCGACGGCTCACGGCTCGTGCAAGTAGATGACTGTAGGATCTACGCCCAGAAGGCCCACAGCCAGATCCGCTGGTATACCCGCGGCGGCTCCAAGTATTGCGAAGCGTGGATCGTCAACAACACTCCAGATGCCCCAACACGAGGGCGTCATTACGTCACCACAGCGAAGTCCTACTCCAGCGAGTGGTACACGGCCGCATCCGACGATGCAGTCTGCGTCAACAGCCCAAGTGGCCAACTCGCCTGTGAGCCTGACGTATAGGACTTGCCAGTTGTCCGAGGTGTCGCACGTCCCCAAGGCGATATCCTGCTACTCCAACGACACCGAACTAGCGACCGTCCCGTCCGTAGTTTCGAGACCAAGCGGTCGCTTGACACCAGCCGTGACGCCAACGGCCGCGTACGCCGACGCCAGCAGCGGACGTCAGCGGACCGCCTAGCCAGGCGAAACGGCCCCCGGCAGCCACCGCACCCCGCCTGAAAAGCGGAAGGTCGCCGGTTCGACCCCGGCCCCGGCCACCGCCGAAAGCCCCCTCCCGGTTCGCCCGGAGGGGGCTTCTTCGTTGCCGGTGACACCTACGGCTGACGCCGGCGCGACCGACCGCAACGGACGAGGCGGTACCTGCGGTGCAGCGCGTCCTGCGTGGGGCACTCTCGGTCGGCGAGGCAGTCCGGGCAGGCCACGCTGTGGTCAAGGAAACGGCGCCAGGCCCGCATCAGGCCGTCCCCCGCTCGTGGGACTGGTTCATGGCGGCACGTCCGGTCCATGGGTCGCGCTGTTGCGCGAAGCTGGACGCATGCCGAGGACAGGCATGAATCGGCGGCCCGCCGACGCTGCCTCCGTGCTCCATCGCCACCAAGACCGGCTCGTCGGTCGGTAGCTGACAGCGGTAGCAGAGTTGCCGACCGCCCGCGATGGGACCCAGGACATCCATGACCGCCTGCGCCAACGCTTCGTGCAGCCGCACGGGGTCGGTCAGGCACCGATCGTCGGCGAGGGGCACCCGCCAGTAGGTCCGGTGTCCGTTGATCCAGTGCGCTGGAGGCACGCCCAGCAGGGTGGTTTCGTCGGCCAGTGCGGCGAGGACGCGGACTTGGCGTAGATGCCAGCTCCTGGCGCTGCCCGTCTCGATCAGCCAGTACAAGGTGCCGTACCCATCGTCCTGAATGACGGCACCGGACGCCTCGCCGAGCACCTCCAGGGCTCGGTCTCCCACGGCGATGGTCGCACGCACGGCGTCCCACCAGCGGCCTACCGGTAACGCCTCCACGTCCACATTGTTCGGCGGTGTCCACGACAAGGCTCGGGTCGTCACGTCGGTCTCTCCTGCGGTCTGCGCGGAGCATCGCAGACCAATGCCCTTATGGGCATGAGGCCGGCGACGCCATCGTGCAACTCACGCTAAGTGTGTGCACGATCACGTAACAGTGACGTGGTACACCAGATACTAGGGCAATATGGAACGGCTAGGACGTGACGTCCTGGTCAGAGCGCAGGCTCGACTCCGAGTCGGGCAGCCAGTCCGCGCAGTCGGGTGTTGCGCCGCCTCTCCTCCTCGCGCATCTCCAACACAGTGGCCCTCGCGAGCGTCTGATACCGGATCCACTCAGGCTGATCGGCCTCCACCTCCAGCAGCGTCTCCAGCGCTCCCTCGTTGTCACCGGTCTGGTACTGCGCCTGGGCCACGTCGAGCCGGTGAGCAGCCAAATGCACCGGCCGCTTGATCAACTCGTGACGCACATCCTCCGACGCCTCCAGCGCCCCCGCCGGGTCCGGCTCAGTCCCCGCCATGGCGACGTTGACGATCTGCGTCTTCACATCAACCGGGGAGAACGCCGTCCCATACACACGCACTGGACCGGACCGTACGGCTGCAGCCTCAGCGAAGTTGAGGAACTGCTCCGCCTCATCCCTACGATCCCGGCGAGCGGCGGGCGTGGCCGCAGCCACGAGGAGATTTCCGTACACCGCGTACTGGGCGCTCGTGCCGCCCCGCATCGACGGCTCCAAGGCGTCCGCCTTCCGTTCGGCGACCGACTGGGCATCCTCCCAGCGCCCCTGCCGTAGCAGCACCCACGAGAGCGTGGACACGCCCATGCCCTCCATCAGCGGATCGGACGCCCGCTGCGCCGCGTCCAGTTGCTTCGCCACAGCTTCAAAAGCCCAGTCGGGGTGGCCCGCCTGCGCGGCAAGGCCGGCCGCGAGCTGGTAGGCGAGCGCGAGTTGCTTCCAGACCTGCTCCACGAGCGAACCGGTCGTCTCCCGGGCAACCGCGCGCCCATCGCGAAGGATGAGCGGCAACGAGCTGGCGAGCTTGCTGTATCCGCCCTTCCAGTAGAGCGATGTGGCCGCGCGGACCTGGTCCATCCACACCTCCGGCGGGGGCGGGTCCTCTTCGAGGCCGTCAGCGGGGACACCGGGCAGCGCGCTGATGTCCTGGATGGCGTCGCGAAGAGCGAGCAGGCCGCCGTCGTCGGAGAGTTCCGTGGTCACGGTGGGCTGCCCCAGGAGTCGGTCCAGCTCAGTGTCGAGTGCCCTCGCCAAGGCCCGGAGCGTGGACAGGCGCGCCGACTGCCGGATGTTCTGCTCCAGCTTCCGGATGGTGTCGACGTGCACCCCGGACCGCTCTGCCAGCCCTTCTTGGGTGACATCACGGTACCCACGGAGTTCGCCGAGGCGGTCGCCAATGGTCTTGTCACTCATGGTGCACACCCCCACCAGACGGTCTTTCAGCCACGGTACGCCTGGCGAACGGAATCGGGCGGTGCCGCACACGAAGAGCACCCTCGCGGGGTCGAGGTGTGCGCAAGAGAGGGCGTCGGCTTGCATCCATCCCTGTGCGCTCACCGGAACCGGGGCAAACGGTGTCAAGCATCAGGTGAAGCCACAGTGTCAACCATCAACCGAAACAGGACAAGCCCGGCCCCAAGAGGTGAGTTACAACGTTCTCCACAGGTTCAAGTCGGCTCGCTCCGCTCACCGCGCGCGGCCCGGCCCCCGGCCGGGCCTGCGCTCCTGCCTCCGCCCCGCTCCAGCCCGGCCGCCGTCCGGGCCGCACACTCAGTTCAACGGTTCACGCGCGTGTCCACACTGATTTTTGTCTCACTCCCGTGTTTACTTTCCGGCAGATTGTTGCCCCACGTCATGGTCCGCTGACTAGTACGGCTGAAGGGGTTGGACTATCCGTTGTGTGCTTCGAACTCGGTCGCCAGCGTCTGTTGGGTGGCCGCCCACGACGCCAGGAGCGCTAAATTGTCAGCGGTCGGTGTGCCCGCGGGTGCGGTGTAGACGTTGAGGTGCAGGCCGGGTTCGGCGGGCAGTTCCAGGGACTCGACGTCCAAGTCGAGCTGGCCCACAATCGGATGGCGCACACGCTTACGTCCGGACCGGTGCAGCCGCACGTCCTGAGATGCCCACCGCTGCCGAAATAGCTCACTGCACGTTGACAGTTCGCCGACTAGGGCGATCAGCTCCTCGTCGTGCGGATTACGGCCGGCTGCCATGCGTAGCTTCGCGGCCGCGTCACCGGCAATTTGGTCGTAGTCGACAAAGAAATCTCTGGCCGCCTCGGGAGCTAGATAGACGAACCGCGCTGTGTTCGCGGGCCGTCGCGGATCGGCCAGCACCGGTGAATACAGCGCGCGAGCGAGTTGATTCATGGCGAGCACGTCATAACGGCCGTTACCGATCCAGGCCGGCGCATCGGAGATCGCGTCGAGCACCTGCTGCAGCGTCGAGCGCACCGTCACGGCAGGCCTACGCCGGCGTGGGGCGCTGGGCGCCCTGGATTGGCGCGCGAGGTGGAACAGGTGGTCGCGCTCGGCCTCGTCGAGTTGCAAGGCAGAGGCCAACGCGTCGAGCACGCCATCGGAGGCACCGGCGAGGCTGCCGCGCTCCATGCGCACGTAGTAGTCGACCGATACCCCCGCCAGTAGCGCTACCTCTTCGCGGCGCAGACCTTTGACCCGACGGTTGCCGCCGTAAGCGGGCAGGCCCGCCTGCTCGGGTCCGATGCGGTCGCGACGCGAGCTGAGAAACTCCCGGATCTCGGTGCGTAGATCCATCGTGGCCATCCCCTCACCGTCAGCCCGTCCCGCAGTCTAGGGGGTACCCGATGCGGTCGTCGCGATGCCGCCGTCCACCGGGATGATGGTGCCCGTGAGGTAGGACCCGGCCCGGCTGGCGAGAAACACGGCGATACCCGCCATGTCGTCGTCGCGGCCGAGCCGGCGCAGAGGGGCCGCCTCCGCGATCGTGTCGCCGATGGCATCGAGCGTGGACGCCATCATCTGCGACGGGAACGGTCCCGGTGCTACCGCGTTCACCGTGACGTGCTGTGGGCCCAGCTCTCTGGCAAGCACTCTGGTGAGTTGATGGAGTGCCGCTTTGCTGCTGGCGTACGAGTAATTGGGCGACTGGGCGACGTGGATGGCGGCGATACTGCCGATGTTGATGATCCGCGCGGGATCATCGGCGGTGCCCGCCCTGCGAAGTGCGGGGAGCAGCGCCTGCACCAGCCAGAACGGCGACTTCAGGTTGAGGTCGATCACTGCGTCCCAGGCCTCGTCCGGGAACGTCGCCAGCGGCTCGCGCCACATCGCTCCCGCGTTGTTGACAAGGATGTCCAGGCGTTCCGATTCGACCTTGACAAGATCAGCGAGGCGCTGACACTCGTCGTGCCTGGACAGGTCGGCGGGAATTGCTTGAACGTCGCCGAATTCGGACAGCAGATGCTGTGCCTCCGCGCACGTGTCTGCCGTGCGTGAGCTGATGACGACGCGGGCGCCCGCCTGGAGAAGGCCGCGCGCTATCATCATCCCAATGCCCTTGGTGCCGCCAGTGACAAGGGCGCACTTCCCACTCAGATCGAAAAGTTCTGTGTGAGTGGTAAATTGGTTGTCCGCCATTGGTCTCCGTCCCTTCTGCCGTGGAAGAATGCGCCGAGCACGGTCGCGCATTCGGGGCAGCTGAATTGAACTGATGGGGGTAAAGCCGCAGTGCGTATCCATGTTGACAGGCGTTTTGGACGTCTGGGAGGCCCTGGTGATACAGGTACTGGGAGGGCCACCCTTGCCTGGTGCGCTGACCCCGGATCCACCGGCTCGATGCCCGTGGATGGTTCTTCCAGAAACGAAGAAGGCCAGCGGCGCCCGCCATGGCGACGTTGACGATCTGCGTCTTCACGTCGGCCGAGGAGAACGCCGTCCCGTACACGAGCACCGGCCGGACCGTACGGCCGCAGCCTCAGCGAAGTTGTTACGGTCCCGTCGCGCGACGGGCGTGGCCGCGGCCGCGGCCACGAGGAGATTTCCGAACACCGCGTACTGCGCGCTCGTACCGCCCCGCGTCGACGGCTCCAGGGCGTCCGCCTTCCGCTCGGCAGCGCTGATCAGGTTCATACGGAAAAGCGCCTGCTCTCCAAGGCCTGGCCGCTCTATGCTCGGCTGATGGCCTTGGAATGGAGAAATGTCATCGTTCACTCGGCGGATCCGGCGGCCCTGGGGCAGTGGTGGGCCGAGGCTCTTGGTTGGGTTGTGGTCCACACCTCTGATGTGGAGTTCGCCATCCGCCCGGAGCCGGATCGCTCGCCAGGGTTGGAGTTCGTTCTGCTTGATGAGAGCAAGAAGGCCAAGAGCCGGCTGCATCTCGACTTCGTGCCTGATGACCAGGACGCCGAGGTGGCTCGCCTTGAGGCTCTTGGCGCGAAGCGTGTCGACATTGGCCAGGGTGACCAGCCGTGGGTTGTCATGGCAGACCCCGAAGGTAACGAGTTCTGTGTCCTTGGTCAGCGGAGTCAGTGACAGCGGCACAGTGACAGGCCCAGAGGCCCCGATGGCATCGTCCATCGGGGCCTTTTGTGCACGCAGATGCGCGGCCGTGGACGCGGATGCGGATGCGGATGCGGATGCGGATGCGGATGCGTCGATCAGACGTCGGCGCAGATGGCGAAGACGCTGATGCCCACGTTGTCGGTGTCGGTCTGCCGACCCAGGCCGATCCAGCCGGTTCCGTCATCGGTGGGGAAGCTGCCGACGAGGATGGCCGTGTTGCCGCGGGCCTCGGCGCCGCCGCCGAGGACCTTCTTGCCGTCGGGGCAGTACACCGTGCGCCGCTCGAAGTTCGGGACGTTCTCGTTGGGCAGTGAGACCAACTCGTATCCGGGCACTCCCTCGCCGCCGTGGGAACCGGCCGCCTGGGCTCCGCGGAACCGGATCCCCCGGTGGTCGGCGTCATACGGGCCATGGACGACAGCATTCGGGTGCGCGGGGCTTCTGCCGGGGAGGCGGGGGCTATGGCTGGCATTCATACTCGGGCTCGGTCCGCCTACTACGTGGCGGGAGGCGCGACGGAAGAGGCTTCGGACGACCCGGCCGCCTTAGCCGAACGGGAGGCCGCGTGGGCGCGGGTGATTGCGTCGCCCGGCCTGACCGGCCTGTGCGCCGAGGTCCGGGGCAAGGGGATGGTCGGCGTTCTGGCGATGGGGGCGCCTAAGGACGCGGACATCGATGGGGCGCTCTACCGGCAGTTGTTCCAGATCCATGTCCATCCGGACTTCTGGGGACGCGGGGCGGGCGGCGCCCTGCACGACGCGTTCACCGAGCACCTGATGGCGGGTGGGTTCAGAGGTGGGGTGCTGGAGGCGTGGGAGGCCAACGCGCGGGGGCGGAGGTTCTACGTCCGGCGGGGCTGGCGGGAGGACGGTGAGCGGCGGGGCGGGCCTCGGGGCGTCGACTACGTACGGATGCGGCTGCAGCTCGGCTGACTGACGGGGCAACCCGGGGCGGGGGTGGGACGTCCTTGGGGCCATAGCCGTTGCTTTTGCCCTTGTCCAGCAGCTGCTGCGCTTCGCCCGGTTGCAGACGCGCAGCTGTGCGTTTGCCGTGGCCCTGCTCGCCGGGGTCGCGGCTCCGGGGTGGTGCCGCGCTTGCCGGTGGCTCGGTATGACCTGCTGCTTCTGTATGGGCTGCTGCTCACGGCGGTCTTCCGGTTGTGTGGGTGGGAGACCGGGCGGGACGTGGCGATCATCGCCGTGTGCCATGTGATCGGGCTGGCCTTCGAGCTGGTGAAGGTCTCGCTCGGGTCGTGGAGCTATCCGGAGCCCGCGGTGTTCAAGTTCGCCGGGGTGCCGCTGTACGGCGGGTTTCTGTATGCGGCGCGTGGCGCTACCCGAATCAGATGCACGGCTGGCAGCCGGTGGCGGTGGACAAGTTCGGGGCCTGGGCTCTGCTGGTCAGCGTCACTGTGGTGCTGGTGGCCGCCGTACAACGGTCCAGACCAGTGCGATGATGCGTGCCATGTTCGTACAGTTTTTCGCCGCCGCCGGGGTGCTCGCCATCCTGACCGTGGTTCCCGGGCCGGACATGGCCGTGGTGACGAAGCGGGCCGTCTCCTGTGGCTGGCGGGATGGCCTGCGGACGGCCGGTGGGATCACTGCCGGGCTGCTGGTGTGGGGGGTGCTCACGCTGGTCGGGCTGGCGGCGGTGCTGGCCGCGTCGGCCGTGGCGTACACCGTGGTCAAACTGGCCGGAGCCGCCTATCTGATCGTGCTCGGGGTGCAGTCGCTGCTGCGCAGCCTGCGTGGCCGGGCCGGTGCTCCGGCGGCGGTCGCGGCCGCTCCGGCGGGGAACCCCTGGCGGACGGGGCTGGTCAGCAATGTGTTCAATCCGAAGATCGCCGTGTTTTATACGGGGCTGCTGCCGACGCTCGCCCCGGCCGGGCTCTCTCCCCACCTGGGGATGGCGATCCTGGTGCTGCTGCACGCGACGATCACCGCCGTGTGGCTCGGCGGCTATGTGATGCTGCTGGCCAAGGCCCGCGGCTTCTTCGAACGGCCCGCCGTGCGGCGCGCCTTGGACCGGGTGACCGGTGTCGTCCTGATCGGGTTCGGGGTCAAGGTCGCCACGACGCCGTCCTGATCCCGAGATCCCGAGCGCACCTCGTCCCGGTGAACGGAACGCCTTCGTTCCCGCCGCGGAAGCCACGGCGAACAATCCCCGACCAAAGCCGAGCCGCAACCTGAGGAGAGTCGGCATGGCAGACGAGACGGGCGCCCCGCGCGAGGTACGCAAGGCAGCAATCGCAAGCTTGTTCGGCAGCGCGTTGGAGTGGTACGACTTCTTCCTTTACGGCACGGCCGCCGCGCTCGTGTTCAACACCCTGTTCTTCCCCACCTTCGACCCGCTCGTGGGCACGATCGCCGCCTTCGGCACCAACGCGGTCGGCTTCCTCGCCAGGCCGCTCGGCGGCATCATTTTCGGGCACTTCGGTGACCGGCTCGGGCGTAAGTCGATGCTGGTGATCACTCTGGTGATCATGGGCGTCGCGACGTTCCTGATCGGCCTGCTGCCCACGTACGCCGCCATCGGCGTCTGGGCGCCGGTGCTGCTGGTGGTGCTGCGGGTCGTGCAGGGCATCGCGGTCGGCGGCGAGTGGGGCGGGGGTGTGCTGATCGTCAGCGAACACGCGCCGAGCCACCGACGCGGGTTCTACTCGGCCTGGAGCCAGACCGGTGTGGGGCTCGGGTTCGTCCTCTCGGCCTCGGTGTTCGCGCTGGCCCAGGGGGTGACCACCAAGGAGTCGTTCCTTGCCTGGGGTTGGCGCGTTCCGTTCATGGTCGGCATCCTGCTCACCGCCGTCGGGCTGCTGATCCGGCTGCGGATCATGGAGACCCCCGCGTTCCGGAAGGCCGCGGCGAAGCCGGAGAAGTCCGCGCCGCCGATCCTCGACGTCCTCCGTACGCATCCCAGGTCCGTGCTGATCGCCTTCGGGGCGCGGGTCGCGGAGACCGGTGCGAGCTATCTGTTCCTCACCTTCAGCCTGTCCTACGCGGCCAAGATCGGCGTGGGCAACGGGGTGGTGCTGGCCGCGGTCGTGGTGGGGATGCTGGCCGAGTCGTTCGCGATGCCGATGTTCGGGGCGCTCTCCGACCGTCTCGGACGCCGCCCGGTGTACATCGGGGGCGCGGTCGCGGTGATCGTGTGGGCCTACCCGTTCTTCGCGATGTTCGACTCACGGAATCCGGTGCTGATCTTCGTGGCCATCTTCGTGGCGGTCGTGATCGGCCACGGGGCGATGATCGGCACCCAGCCCGCGTTCTTCACCGAACTCTTCGCGAGCCGGGTGGCCTACAGCGGACTCGCCCTCGGGCACGAGCTCGCGTCGATGATCGTCGGCGGGTTCTCCCCCATCGTCGCCACCGCGCTGCTGGCCTGGGCGGGGGCGTCCTGGCCGATCGCGCTGTTCCTGATCGGCATGGGCGCGGTCACCGTGATCGCGGTGGCTGCCGCTCCCGAGACGAATCCGAACGTGCTCAAGGGTCGGGAGGCCCCGGCGCGGGAGCGGCAGGCCGAGGCGGAAACCGAGGCCGTCTGACCGGCGGTTGGCAGGCCTTCGCCCCTCCGTGGAGAGGTGAAGGCCTACGCGTACGCCCCGGCCCGCGCCGCGGCCGCTGCGGCCTCGGCGGCGCGGTCGGCGGCCGCTTCGTCCAGGGGGAGGCCGCTGGTCAGGAGGCGGTGGTAGAGGGGGGCGGAGACGGCCCGGACCACCTCGTGGGCGTCGGTGCCCTCGGGGATCTCGCCGCGGTCGATGGCCTGCCGTACGCAGGGCGCCCACTCCTCGACCCGGATCTCGTAGAAGCGGTGCAGGGCCTCGGCCGTCTTCGGGTCGCAGGTGGCGGCCGCGATCACCGCCTTGAACAGCGCTCCCTGCCGCGGGTCGGTCAAGGTCCGCCGTACGAGCCGGGCGTTGGCCGTCAGGTCGCCGAGCAGCGAGCCGGTCTCGGTACGCGGGAGCGACTGCTCGGCCATGTCCATCAGCAGGTCGGCCACCAGAGCGGTCACGGTGCCCCAGCGGCGGTAGACGGTCGTCTTGCCCACCTCGGCGCGGCGCGCAATGTCCGCGAGGTCCAGGTGGGCGAAGCCCTGCTCGGCCAGGGTGTCCCCGGTCGCCCGCAGGACCGCCGCCCTGACCCTGGCCGTGCGTCCTCCCGGGCGGACCGTCCCCGGATCCGCCTCACCGTCTCCCATAACGGGACTCCTGTTCCGTTAGCCGTCTTCCCTCTGCTAGGTTCAGCTTAACGGAACAACAGAACCATTAGAGGGGCTGGTCATGGAATACAGACGGCTGGGCGCATCCGGGCTCCAGGTCCCGGTCCTGAGCTTCGGGGCCGGCACCTTCGGCGGCCGGGGGCCGCTGTTCGGCGCCTGGGGCACCACCGACGCGCACGAGGCACGCCGGCTCGTGGACATCTGCCTCGACGCGGGGCTCACGATGTTCGACACCGCCGACGTCTACTCCGACGGCGCCTCCGAGGAGGTGCTGGGGGAAGCGATCAAGGGCCGCAGGGATCAGGTGATCGTGTCCACCAAGACCGGCCTGCCGACAGGCGACGGTCCGGGGGACGCCGGTACCTCCCGTTCGCGTCTGATCACCGCGTGCGAGAACGCCCTGCGCCGGCTCGGCACCGACTACATCGACCTGTTCCAGCTGCACGCCTTCGACGCGGGTACGCCCATCGAGGAAGTCCTGTCCACGCTCGACGACCTCGTCCGGGCAGGAAAGATCCGCTACACCGGGATCTCCAACTTCTCCGGCTGGCAGACGATGAAGTCCCTCGCCATCGCCGAGGAGCGCGGGCACCAGCGCTACGTGGCGCACCAGGTCTACTACTCCCTCGTCGGCCGCGACTACGAATGGGAGCTGATGCCCCTCGGGCTGGACCAGGGGCTGGGGGCGCTCGTCTGGAGCCCGCTGGGCTGGGGACGGCTCACCGGAAAGGTCCGGCGGGGCGCGCCGCTACCGGCGCACAGCCGACTGCACCGGACGGCCGACTACGGGCCGCCCGTCGACGACGAACACCTCTACCGCGTGGTCGACGCCCTCGGCGAGATCGCGGAGGAGACCGGGAGGGCCGTACCGCAGATCGCCATCAACTGGCTGCTACGGCGGCCGACCGTCTCCTCCGTCATCGTCGGCGCCCGTAACGAGGAACAACTCCGCCAGAACCTCGGTGCCGTCGGCTGGGAACTCACGCCCGGCCAGGTGGCGAAGCTCGACGCGGCGAGCGGCAGGACGGCCCCCTACCCGTACTTCCCCTACCAGCGGCAGGAAGGATTCGCCCGGCTCAACCCGCCAGTGTGGTGATCGCCCTGGTAAGGGATGGGGGCAGGGGTACGGGTGGTGCGGGTGGGTACGGGGCGCGCAGGAGTCCGGGGCCGAAAACAGTTGGTCCCGGCGTCCCCTCAACGCTCCGGGAGAGACATGGCAGCACGGCCGTTGACCTTCGTCGTCGGAACCGGGCGGTGCGGTTCCACCGCCCTGTCGGAGGTGCTGCGTCTGCACCCCCACATCCTCAGCCTGAGTGAGCTGATGGCCTCGCTGGAGCCGAGCGCACTGCCCGAGGGGGCGCTGTCCGGGGAGGAGTTCTGGGAGATCCTGGCGACCCCGCCCGCGTTCGCCAATCGGCTCATCCGGGAGGGCTTCGGGCTGCCGGAGCACACGTATCCCGGCTCGGGAGGCCGGTTCTCGGCGGCGGGGGTCGGGATTCCGGCGGTGGCGATGACGACGCTGCCGCATCTGAGCGACGATCCGGACGCGCTGTTCGACGCGCTGCGGCCCGTGGTGTGCGGGCGGCCCCGGGGGCCGGTCGGGGAGCATCACCGGGCGCTGTTCGACGCACTGGCCGAGCGGTTCGGCAGCCGGGCGGTGGTGGAGCGGTCCGGGTACTCGCTGCGGCTGGTGCCCCGGCTGCGGGAGGTGTTCCCCGAGGCGCGGTTCGTCCATCTGTACCGGGACGGGGCCGACTGCGCGCTGTCGATGAGCCGCCACCCCGGCTTCCGGATGATCCAGCTGACACGGGAGGGCGGCGACGTCCCCGGCGAGCTGGCCGCGTTGATGGGCGACGAAAGCGCCGAGGTCAAGCCCCTGTTGACGCGGCCCGTGCCGCTGGCCGCCTTCGGGCGGCTGTGGTCGGACACGGTGATCGAGGGGCTGCGGTACCTCGACGCGCTGCCCGGGGGGCTGGTGCTGCCGCTGTCGTACGAGGCACTGCTCGACGCCCCCGACGCCGAACTCATCCGCCTGGCGGAGCACCTCGGCGTCGAGCCGCTGGACGGATGGCTGGCCGGGGCGCGGGTGCTGCTGGACGGCGGGCGGCGGGGCAGCGCCGAGCGGCTGCCGGCGGAGGAGCTGGCCGCGCTGCGGGAGAGCGTCGCGGCGGGGACGCGGGCGCTGGGAGTGTAGGAGGCGTCGCCCTCGCTGTACGGCCCCGGGGCGGCCCGGGGCCGTACAGCGGCAGCGTCAGTAGCCCGCCCTGGCGTTGACGCGGCGCGGGTAGTAGCGCTCGTCGCCGCGCCGCTCGTAGTTCTTCCAGCGGGGGGCGTCGCCGGTCGGGTGGTCGCCGAGGATGGTGACCCGCTGGCCCTTGCGGTAGGCGGAGTAGTCGTTGATGGCCAGGTGCTGGGTCGCCCTGTTGTCCCACATGGCCACCGCGCCCGGCTGCCAGCGGTAGCGGCAGTTGAAAATGGGCTGCTCGGAGTGTTCGAAGAGGAACTGCAGGACCGTGTCGCTCTCGTGCCTGCTGAGCTGCGGGATGTGCGACGTCCACATGCGGGTGACGTACAGCGAGCGGCGCCCGGTCTCCGGGTGGATCCGCACCACCGGGTGCTCGGCCTTCATCTCGCCGACCTCGGGCGCCTTGAGGACGTGGACGGCGGTCAGCCCGTCGAGCATTTCGCGGTACGGCTCGGACAGCGTCTCGTACGCCAGGTACTGGTTGCTCCACATCGTGTCGCCGCCGGACTCCGGGCAGGTGACCAGGTGCAGGATGGAGGCGACCGGCGGGTTGGGGCTGAAGGTGACGTCGATGTGCCACTCATCGGCCTTGCCGCCCTTGTCGGACTCGATCAGCGCCAGCTCCGGATAGCCCTCGACCTTCGGCAGGAACGGGTGCACCTCCACCTCGCCGAAGCGCTTGCCGAGGGCGATGTGGGCCTCCGGGGTGAGGTGGGACTGGTCCGGGAAGAAGATCACCAGGTAGCGCAGCAGGAGTTCCCGGATCCGCTCGAAGTCGGCGTCATTGATGTCCGTCAGGTCCATCCCGAAGATCTCCGCGCCGAGGGCGCCGGACACCGGGCGTACGACTGCTTCCTGTTTCTGCATGAACACTGGCCTTTCAGGTCTGGGGGACGCGGTGGGCGCGGGGGTCGGGCAGGACGCCGAGCTGGTGGAGGCGGTCCAGGAACGTCATCGGCCGGGGGCCCAGGCCGGACATGTTGTACGTGACGGTGTGCAGCAGCCGCGGATTGCGACCGGTGAAGCGGACCGCCCGCCGCCCCACGACGCGGCCGCGCCAGGTCAGGTCGGTGACCATGCGGGCCGCGTTGTCGCTGGTGGTGGCGGCCTGGGCGAGGATCGGCCGCCGTTCCGCCTGGTAGGCGCGGAGGGCCGCGTCCACGGTGGCGGGTGACGGCGCGCCGTCGGCGACGCCGAAGCGGCCGAGGTGGTCGGCCAGGGAGGCCGCGCAGGTGATCGCGGTGTTCATGCCCTGGGCGGCCATCGGGTGCACGGCGTACGCGGCCTCGCCGACGAAGGCCATCCCGGGGACGGCCAGCCGGGGCGAGAGGAAACGGGACACCGGCAGCATCTGCCTGCTGTCCAGACCGGCCAGCAGCGGCCCGGACAGGGGTTCCAGCGCGGGTACCTCCGCCACCACCCCCTCGGCCCAGGCGGCCAGGGCCGACCGGTCGCGGCCGCCGCGCAGTTCGTCGGGCGCGGTCTGTACGTACAGCCGCACCCGGTCGCCGGGCAGCGCGTACACCAGCCTCAGCCCGCGCGGGCTGAGGTACGCCGAGAAGTCGTCCGGGCGGGGCGCGCCCGCGAGGTCGAACGACACCAGGCGGTGCGGGTAGTCCACGCGCCGGGCGTCGATGCCCGCGGCGCGGCGCAGCCGGGACGAGATGCCGTCCGCGGCGACCGTCAGCGGCGCGCGGACCTCGTACCGCCGTCCGCCCTCGGTGATCGCCACGCCGCCGACGCGGCCCGAGCCGTCGCGCAGGGCCTCCTCGACCAGGGCGCCCCGGCGCACCTCCACGGTCGGGCCGAGCCCCTCGGCCAGCGCGTCCAGGATGGCCAGGTGGTCGTGGGAGAGCAGCCACCGGTCGCCCTCGGGGAGCCTGCCGTAGTCCAGCGCCATCAGCGGCGCCCCGGCCGGGTCCCGGACCACCAGGCGGCCCAGCCGTACCCCGGCCCGCTGCTCCAGCAGCCGCTCGGTACCCCAGCGGCGCAGCACGCGCAGCGCGCCGGGCTGCAGCACCTCGCCCTTGGCGACCGGGCGCATCCTGGGCTGCTTGTCGACGACGAGGACGCGCAGGCCCAGCGCGCCCAGGGCGTGCGCGGAGGCGAGTCCTCCGGCGCCCGCGCCGCAGACGACGGCGTCGTACCGCGTGCCCGTCCCGCTCATGCGGCGCCCTCCGCCGGTCCAAGGGATGCCGTGCGCAGCCTGGCCAGGGCGCGGAGGGCGAGGCCGGAGGCGATCGTGTCGTCCGCGTAGCGGTAGCAGAAGCGGATGTACTCGTTCACCGGCGATCCGGCCCAGCCGCCGTCCGGCCGCTGGGCGTCCGTCAGATAGCGGGCGGCGGCCGTCACGGGCCGCGATGCGGGGTCGTGGCCCGCGGCGAGCAGCGCGTACAGGGCCCAGGCGGTGTCCTCCACGGTGCCGGCATCCTCGGGGTCGCCCTCGGTTGGTTCGCCGCCGTCCCAGGAGCCGTCGTCGGCTTGGCGGCGCAGCAGCCACGCGCCCGCCCGTGCGGCCGCCGGATGCGCGGCGCCCACCGTGCGGCACAGCGTTTCCAGCACCACCGAGGTGCCCGCCGTACGGCCCCGGTACCACAGGGCCTCGTACGAACCGTCCGCCCGCTGCCGCGAGATGAGCCAGCGCACGGCCTTCACCACGCGCCGGTCGTCGGCGCCCGCGCCGTGGTCCAGCAGCGCGCGGACCGCCTTGGCCGTCATCTGCGGGCAGGGGCCGAACCCGCCCGGCTTGCTGTTCCGTACGGCCAGGCTCCAGGAGCCCGCCGAGTCCTGCATCCGGGTCAGCCAGTCGATGCCGCGCCGTACGTGCGGATCGTCACCGCCGCCCGGGAGGCGCAGCAGCACCGAGCTGATCTCCGCGGTCTCCAGCGCCATGGGCCAGCTGTGGGCGCTGGAGAAGCCCCAGTAGCCGGGCGGGCAGGCGAGGGCGGCGAAGGGGGTGTTCTGCTGCCGCTCGTGGAACATCGCGCGGGTCGGCGTCAGCCGGGGGTCCTGTGCGTACCCCGCTTCCAGGAGGGCGGAGGCGGCGAAGCTCGACCAGGTGACGTCCAGCGGCATCAGCTCCCACCCGCCGTCCGCACCGGCCGCCGACCGCAGCCACGCGGTGGCGGCGCGCACGATGTCCGGGGCGAGGCCGGAGCGGGTGGTGCCGACGCAGATGAGGCCGGTCAGCCAGGGGTCGGTGCTGAACGCCCCGCACCCGCCCTCCCGTTCGTACGCCTCGCGGACGACGGCCAGCGCGGCGGGCCGGGCCAGCGCGTTGAGCCGCCGCCGTACCAGCCCCTGGGTGCGGCGGCGCACCGTGGCCTGGCCGAGCGCCATGCTCGCGAGGATCGGCAGCCGCAGGCTGAGCAGCCGCCGGGCGGGCCCGCGCAGCAGCAGCGCCTCCAGCGGGAGGCGGGGCAGCGCCGCCTCGTCCAGCCGGCCCGCGAGGACGTCGAACTGCCGGATCAGCCCCGCCATCACCGGCTCCGGCAGCGCCTCGGGCCCGCCCAGCTCGGCCAGCCGCCGCCGTCCGGCGCGTACGGCGTGGGCGGCGCCGGCCGCGTCGCGCGGGGCGACCAGGTCGAGCGCGTCGGTGACGACGGCGGTGGTCAGCACCTCGTCGGGCACCCCGCGCATGGCCCATCCGCCGCCGTCGCGCTGCGCCTTGATCAGCCGGTCGACGCCGCGGGCGGTGTCGGGGCCCGTCGCCTGGGCGAGGTGGAGGGCGATGAGGGCGAGGGCGGTGTTCGCCGGGGAGAACCGGTCCTCCGCCGCGTCGGGAGCGAACACCCCGTCCGGGCGCCGCCGGGCGAAGAGCGCCTCGGCCCCGGCCGTGACGGCGGCGTCGACTCGGCCGGTCAAGGATGTCGAGGGTGAGGTCACCATGGGCTCGGACGGTCCTTCCGTAGTACGGCGCGAACGGGCTGCGGCGGGTCGTCGGCACCGGAGGATCGGCCGCGCGGCGCCTCCCCGGGGACGGGACCGGCGCGCTCCGGGGACGGGTCCGGGTGCGGGCCCGGGTGCGGGTCCGGGACCGGATGGAGGTGCCGGGCCGGGCGCGGGGCGGTTTCGGGGCTCCCCTCCGCCTCCCCGTCGTCCGGCGGGAACTCGTGGCGGGCGCGCAGCCTGGCCTGGGTCAGGACGCTGAGGGCGAGCAGCGGGACCAGCACCGCCAGGGCGGGGATCAGGCCCCGGCCACCGGCGAGCACCGCCGCCGCCAGGATGAGGCGTTCGGCGACCAGGACCTCGTGGGCCCGCAGCGCCCGTACGGGGGTCAGCGGGGCCGCGCCGCGCAGCAGCGGGGTGAAGGCGTGGAGGCCGCAGGCCGCCGCGACGAGCAGGAGGGCGCCGAAGGCGGCCCGGCCGCCGGGGGCGGTGAGCGGTACGCAGGCCGCGGCGGTGACGAGCGCGGCCGCGTACAGCAGCGCGGCGGTGCGTGCCGCGTAGCGGACGCCGCGCAGGACGGGGAGCGTGTGGTAGCCGCCGCTGCGGTCGCCCTCGACGTCGCGGAGGGTGCCGACCAGGTTGGACGCCGTGTCGTGGGCCCAGAAGGCGAGGGCCACCAGCAGGACCGCGGGCCAGCGGGGCTCCGTTCCGGCCGTCATCGCCCCGAAGACGACGGTGAGGGCCGTCAGCGCGCCCCGCACCGCGTTGCCGGACAGCCCGCGGCCCTTGAACACCTTGCTGTACGCGACGATGCCCGCCATGCCCGCCGCGACGAGCAGCAGCGCGGTCCAGGCGGCCAGCGCGGTGACGACGGCGGCCGCGAGGGCGCACAGGATCCCGGAGGCGACGGCCGCGCGGGGGCTCAGCCGCCCGGAGGGGATGGGGCGCTGGGGTTTGCCGATGGCGTCCAGGTCGCGGTCGAAGTAGTCGCCGAGGTAGTGCCCGGCGATCCAGCTCAGGGTGGGTACGGCCCAGGCGGCCCACAGGTGCGCCGCCGGGGGTGAGCCGTCGGCGAGCGCGGCACCGGCCAGGCCGACCAGGCCGGGGTAGGACAGGGTGTACGGCCGCCAGGTCTGCAGGTGCGCCCCGAACCCGGTGGCGAAACGCGCCCCGGGCACGGTCACCGCTCCCGGTCGGCGGAGAAGTCCGCGATGGCGGCGAGCACGGCGGAGCCCTCGGTCGGCGGAAGCTCCGCGAGGCGGTCCTTGGCGTGGGCCACCTCCGCCCGGGTGCGTTCCCGCGCGGCCCGCAGCGCGCCGGTGGAGTCCAGGACGCGGCGTACGGCGTCGTGGGCGTCCCGAGCGGGCAGCGTCCCGCGCAGTGCGGTCCGCAGGGCTTCGCGCTCGGCGGCGTCGGCTCGCTCGTACGCCATGAGGACGGGGAAGGTGGGGCGTCCGTTGGCGGTGTCGCTCAGCGCGGACTTGCCGGTGGCCGCGGTTTCGCTGGTGTACGGCAGCAGGTCGTCGTGCATCTGGAAGGCGAGCCCGAGGTGTTCGGCGTAGCCGGTGAGGGCCCGTTGCCAGGTGGCGTCGCCGCCGCCGAGGAGGGCCCCGGCCTGGCAGGCGCCGCGGAAGAGGGCGCCGGTCTTGAGCGAGATCATCGTGAGGTAGCGGTCGAGCCCGCACGCCACGTCCCCGCACAGTTCGGCCTCCATCGCCTGGCCGCGGCACAGGTCGACCCCCGCGCGGGCCAGCACCCGTACGGCGGTCAGCAGCCGGTCGGCGGGCAGGCCCTGGTCGGCGCATTCGGCGACGGCGGCGAACATGCCCATGATCAGGGCGTCGCCGGTGACGACGGCGTCCGCGACGCCGTACCGGGCCACGACCGTGGGGCGGCCGCGGCGCAGCGCGTCGCCGTCGATGACGTCGTCGTGGACGAGCGACCCGGCGTGCAGGTACTCCACGCCGAGCGCGGCGGGCAGGCTCTCCTCGTAGCCGCCGCCCACGGCCCTGGCCGACTCCACGAGCAGCAGCGGGCGCAGCAGTTTGCCCGCGGGCAGCAGGGCGTAGCGGGATATGCGGTGGACGCGCTCGCCGTCGGTGGGCCAGCGGGACTCGAGGTCGCGCAGCAGCCGGGCGAGGGTGGGGTGGGCGGCGGAGAGCGGATCCGCGGGGGCGGTCGCCGTGGTGTGCGGGGCGGCGGTCACGGGGTCTCCTCGCCGCCGCGGGCCGCCCCTCCGGTGTGCCCGTCCGCGCCACCGTGGGCCTCCGGGCCGGTGTGCCCGTCCGCGTCGCGCAGCTTCGCGGCCAGCAACGCGAACGCGTCGTTCGCCGCGGGCTCGGCAATGGTCACGCGTACGCCCTCGCCCGGCTTGCCGCACACCACCACGCCGTGGTCCGCGCAGAACTGGGTGAAGCGCTCGACCCCGGCCTCCATCGGCAGCCACAGGAAGTTGGCCTGGCTGGGCGTCACCTGCCAGCCCTGTTCGGTCAGGACGCCGTACAGCCGCTCCCGCTCGCGGGCGGTCTCCTCGCACTGGCGCCGGATCGCGGCGGACTCGGCGAGCGCCGCGACCGCCGCGGCCTGGGCGGCCGCGCCGACCCGGTAGAACATCAGGGCGCCGCGCAGCGGCGCGAGGGCGCGCTCATGCCCCACGAGGTAGCCGACGCGCAGGCTGAGCAGGCCGTACGACTTGGAGAAGGTGCGCACCACGCACACCCGCTCGTCCTCCCGGTACAGCTCGACGCCGTGGGCGACGGCGGCGGCGTCCGCGTCGGCGAAGTCGATGTACGCCTCGTCGAGCAGCACGGTGACGTGGGAGGGCAGCAGGTCCAGGAAGCGCCGCAGGGCCGCCTCGCCGACGGCGGTGCCGGTGGGGTTGTTGGGGTTGCAGACGATGACCAGGCGCG
The DNA here is from genome assembly GCF_042958345.1 of Streptomyces sp. NPDC007983. NCBI lineage: Bacteria > Bacillati > Actinomycetota > Actinomycetes > Kitasatosporales > Streptomycetaceae > Streptomyces > Streptomyces sp. NPDC007983. The sequence continues at coordinate 922,830 of NZ_JBIBJI010000001.1, read as the reverse complement.
TTTCGTCGGTGACGGCGGCCGCCATCGCCTCCAGGTCGTGCGTCTCGTCCCGCAGCGGCACCCGCACGGTGCCGGAGGCGGCGTTGGCCGCCATCATCGGGTACGCCTCCCAGGACGGCCAGGCGTGCACGGTGTGGGTGTCCGGTCCGGTGTGGGCGGAGAACAGCAGCTGGAGCAGCGCGCCGGAACCGGGCCCGACGGCGACGTCCCCGGCCGGCACCCCCAGGTGCTCGGCGATCGTCCGGGACAGGCCCATGCCCAGCGCGTCCAGGGTGCGGTGGGCTTCGGCGGCGGTTTCCGATACGGCCCGCAGGACGGCGGGAAGGGGTGGATGGCAGGTCTCGTTCAGCGACATCTGATGCTGTACGGCGCCCTGTGCGAGCACCGGCTGCATTCTGTTCCAGCCGTCTTTGTCAGACATGTTCCATTCCAATCCGCGGAAATTCTAGGGAAATCCCGCAAGGTTTGGATCGGCAGCGCACCGAATGATGGGGGGCGGTCGGTGGTGGAGGCGGCGGCGAATACGAAAATAAGCTCGACAGGCCCAGCAAGCCGTTGACAGCGGCCGTCACTCGGCCGTCTCCCTGAGTGTGGAGGGCTCCGGGACCTACGTCCAATAAGGATCTTCCCGGCATCCATAAACACCTTTTACAGTGCTCATGTGCTCGACATCCATCAGTTAGCGGTCATAGCAGGCGTGGCACGCGCGGGTTCCTACACCGCCGCGGCCGAATTACTGGGTTACACCCAACCCGCCGTCAGCTACCGCATGCGCGCGCTGGAACGGACCATCGGCGTCCAGCTCGCGGTCCGGTCGGGGCGCGGGGTGCGACTGACCCCGGCGGGCCGCCGGCTGGCCCAGCACGCCGAGGCGGTGCTGTCCGCGCTGGGTGCCGTCGAGGACGAGTTCCGTACGTACGCCGCCCACGCGCGTGGCACGGTGCGGGTGTCCGCGACCCACAGCGCCTGCGCCTCGCTGCTGCCCGGCACGGTGGCCCGGCTGCGGTCCGCCCGGCCGGATGTGCAGATCGTCCTGGAGCGGGCCACCTCCCCGGACGCGTACCGCTCGCTGCGGGACGGCCGGACGGACGTGGCCCTGGTGAGCGTCCGCGACGGCTGCCGCCCGGACGACCCGGACCTCGACCCCGACTCCGATATCCCCGGCACCGGGGCGCGGCCCGTCGCGCCCGAGGCCGAGGTGGTGGACCTGCCGCTGATCAGCGATCCGCGCTGTGTGCTGCTCCCGGTCGACCACCCGCTGGCCGATCTGCGGACGATCCCCCTCAGCGCGCTGGCCGACGAGGCCTGGGTGCTGGACGAGGACCGCGACGAGTTCACCGCCGCCTGCGCCCGGGCGGGCTTCGAGCCCCGTACCGTCGCCATCACGAACGACCCCACCACCGCCCACGACCTGGTGGCCCACGGCGTGGGCGCGGCCGTCGCGGAGGGCCTGGCCCTGCCGCCGCACCCCGACCCACGGGTGGTGGCCCGTCCCCTCCGCGACTGGCCGCCGCGCCGCGTGCACGCCCTGCTGAGGGCGGAGACGCGGCGGGCCCCCGCGGTGGAGGCGCTGCTCACGGCCCTGCGGGAGGCGGTGGATGACCGTCTCGCGACGGACGGCGACCCCGCCCCGTTACGGCTGGCGCGGGCGGCGAAGGCCGCGGGGTGACGGCGAGGTGCCGGGATGGGGTAAAGTAGATCTTGCAACGCCGCCCTGACGGGCGGAAGTTGATGCGTCGGTCGTCTAAGGAAAGATACTCGTCTCCAAACGAGGGATGTAGGTGCAAGGCCTGCTCGGCGCTCCATGAAAGATCCCTCTCCTGATCCAGGGGAGGGATTTTCTGCGTGTGCGCGCCGCGTGCGCGAGGCCCTGTACGGCCGGCGCGCTCAGCGGGAGAGGCTTGCGTAGATCGTCTTGCCGCGGCCGTGAGTGATGGTCACCTCGCGGGCCAGACGGCGGACCATGTGCCAGCCGAAGCCGCCGGTACCGGTGTTCAGGTCGGGCGGACGGGCCCGGGGAGCCGCCGGATTCGGATCGCTGACGGCGACGGTGACCGTGTCGGAGTCGGCGGAGAGTTCGAGGGTGTACTGGCCGCCCCCGTGGCGCAGCGCGTTGGTGGCGAGTTCGGACACCACGAGAAGGATGGCGTCGGCCACGTCCGGCTGCGGTGGCGGGGTGAGCCCCTTGGTGAAGGCCCGGGTGACGGCGCGGGCGCGGTGAATGCCGCCAAAACTGTCCCCCCGCACCACGGTCGAGGCCGTGGGCCGAGTGTTGGCGATCTTCGTGCCGTTCATGCGCGTACACCCCTGGTTACCTCGGATATCCCGCTTTGCAGAGGCTCGTGTGCCCACTCTTGCGCCCCGCACGCTTGGCTGGCTTCAACACTGGCGTAAATCTATCGCGGCGACTGTAGACATGAGGAGCCCGCGGGGGGTAGATTCCCTGTCGTAGTCACGGCGCCCCGACGAGGGCGCGGCAGGCACCGACAGCAAGGAGGCGGACACCATCAGGATCGCCCGGGCGAGGAGTTGAGTCCGCTCGGGTACCGCACGCCCCGGAAGGGAAGGTGGTCCCCGGTCAGATATCCGCGATCCCCGCACACCTGTCGTTACAGACGGGTCCGCGGAAAATGGTGTTGAACCCCTCGGGGCCCTGGAGCCGAATCGGCTCCAGGGCCCCTCGACGCGCGACCGATGTGACGTGACCGACGACATGGAAGATGAGGTGTCGATGGCCGAAGAAAAACAGCACAGCCGGCTCGACGATGACGACTATCCCGCCTTCACCATGGGCCGTGCCGCCGATCTGCTCGGCGCCACACCGGCCTTCCTGCGGGCCATCGGCGAAGCCGGTCTGATCACGCCGCTGCGCTCGGAGGGCGGCCACCGCCGCTACTCGCGCCAGCAGCTACGGGTCGCCGCCCGCGCCCGCCGGCTGGTCGATCAGGGCACCCCGATCGACGCCGCATGCCGCATCGTCGCTCTGGAAGATCAGCTCGAAGAGGCCCGGCGCATCAACAACGAACCGGATGGGGTAAAGTAGATCTTGCAACGCCGCCCTGACGGGCTGAAGTTGATGCGTCGGTCGTCTAAGGAAAGATACTCGTCTCCAAACGAGGGATGTAGGTGCAAGGCCTGCTCGGCGCTCCATGAAAGAGGCCCCTCCTGATTCCAGGAGGGGCCTCTTCGCGTCCGCGCCCTGGTCGAGGGCGCTCAGGAGGCCGGAGTCGCCCGGCCCGGGCGGCCCCCCGGGTGGCGGTGGCGCCAGGTCCAGAAGACCACGACGGAGACGAGCGACCAGCCCGCCAGCACCAGGAACGGAAAGGCGTGCTGGTGCTCGCCGAAGTAGACGGCGGTGTGCTGGGCGTTGACGGAAGCACCCGGCGGAAGCCAGCGGCCCACCGTGCCGAGCAGGGACGGCAGCAGCGGCCAGGAGACGGCGCCGCCCGACGAGGGATTGCCGAGCAGGACCATCAGCCCCCAGGTGGGGATGAGCGCCCAGCGTCCGAACAGGACGTTGAACATGGAGAAGACCATCCCCGAGGTGAACATGGTCAGGGCGAGGATCGCCCAGGACCCGGCGAAGGGGAGATCCAGCGCGCCGAGCCCCCAGTCGACGATCGCGGCGATGACGAAGGCGCCGAGCATCGCGTACGCGGCGGTGAAGGCGATCCGCTCGGCCGGGTTCAGAGCGGCCGCGTTCACGCTCAGCTGGACGGCGCCGAGGAAGCCCATGATCACCGCGGCCAGTGAGATGTAGAAGACCGCCAGGCCCCGCGGATCGCCCGGCTGGAGCGGCTTCAGGTCCCGTACGGCGACGGGCACGCCCACCGCCCGGCCCACCTTCGTACCGGCCGAGGCGAGCACCTGGGCGACGCCGGCGCCCGCCGCCGAGGACAGGCCCAGTTCGACGCCGCGGCCGCGCGTCCGCAGGATGCCGAAGACCTGCTGCTCCTCGACGGCCCAGCGGGCGCGGCCGTACGAAGGCTCCCGGCGCGGCCGCAGCGAGGCGTCCAGGGCCTTCTCCATCCCGGCGACGAACCGCCGCGGCGGGCCGGCGCCCTGGTCGGTGCTCACGAAGGCGACGGGGATCCGGCGCGGGGTGGGGTTGGCGAAGGCGAAGGTGTACGAGCCCGCGAAGAGCCCCGCGCCCGCCGAGATGATCAGCACGATGACCGAGGCCGGGAGATACGGGCCGCGCTTGAACCGGGCCCACGGGGACCGGGCCCGCGGGGAGTCGTCGTCCGCCATGCGCGTAACGCTAGAACGGACCATCCCGGCATAGGGCACGACGTGGCCCGGACAACACCCGGCGGAAATGGTTCGCCAGTCGTTTTGCCGAGGTGAGATCCTGGGGTCCGTATGTCCACGACTCCTGCCCCCGCCCTGCCCGCCCTCCTGGAGCGGCTCCCCGAGCTGATGCTGCGCGACCAGCAGCGACTGGGGCGCCGGCTCGACGGCGCCCGCCGGATCCGCAAGCCCGAGGCCCGTGCGGCCGTGCTCGGCGAGATCGCCGAGGACGTCGAGCGGGCGGAAACGCGGGTCGCGAACCGCCGCGCTGCCGTGCCGGACGTCACCTATCCGGAAGAGCTGCCGGTCAGCCAGAAGAAGGACGACATCCTCGCGGCCGTCCGCGATCACCAGGTGGTGATCGTCGCGGGCGAGACCGGCTCCGGGAAGACGACGCAGATCCCCAAGATCTGCATGGAGCTGGGCCGGGGCGTCAAAGGGCTCATCGGTCATACGCAGCCCCGCCGGATCGCCGCCCGCACCGTGGCCGAGCGCATCGCGGACGAGATCGGGACGCCGCTCGGCGAGTCGGTCGGCTGGAAGGTCCGCTTCACCGACCAGGTGAGCCCGGACACCCACATCAAGCTGATGACGGACGGCATCCTGCTGGCCGAGATCCAGACCGACCGTGAGCTGCGCCAGTACGACACGATCATCATCGACGAGGCCCATGAGCGCAGCCTCAACATCGACTTCCTGCTCGGCTATCTGGCCCAGCTCCTCCCCCGCCGCCCCGACCTCAAGGTCGTGATCACCTCCGCGACCATCGACCCGGAGCGCTTCTCCCGCCACTTCGGGGACGCGCCGATCGTCGAGGTCAGCGGGCGTACGTACCCCGTCGAGGTGCGCTACCGGCCGCTGCTGGAGGAGGGCGGCGAGGACAGCGACCGGGACCAGATCACCGCCATCTGCGACGCGGTGGACGAACTGCAGGCCGAGGGGCCCGGCGACATCCTGGTCTTCCTCTCCGGCGAGCGGGAGATCCGGGACACCGCCGACGCGCTGAACAAGAAGCAGCTGAGGTCCACCGAGGTGCTGCCGCTGTACGCCCGGCTGTCGCACGCCGAGCAGCACCGGGTCTTCCAGAGACACAGCGGCCGCCGGATCGTGCTGGCGACGAACGTCGCGGAGACCTCGCTGACCGTTCCCGGCATCCGGTACGTGATCGACCCGGGCACGGCCAGGATCTCCCGCTACAGCCATCGCACCAAGGTCCAGCGGCTGCCCATCGAGCCGGTCTCCCAGGCCAGCGCCAACCAGCGCAAGGGCCGCTGCGGCCGGACCAGCGACGGCATCTGCGTCCGGCTGTACTCCGAGGACGACTTCCTCACCCGCCCGGAGTTCACGGACGCCGAGATCCTCCGTACCAACCTGGCCTCCGTCATCCTCCAGATGACCGCGGCGGGGCTCGGCGACATCGAGAAGTTCCCGTTCATCGACCCGCCGGACCGGCGCAACATCAAGGACGGCGTCCAGCTCCTGGAGGAGCTGCACGCGCTGGACGGCAAGCAGAAGGACCCGCGCAAGCGGCTCACCCAGGTCGGCCGGAAGCTGGCCCAGCTGCCGGTGGACCCGCGGCTGGCCCGGATGGTGCTGGAGGCGGACCGCAACGGCTGCGTCCGCGAGGTCATGGTGATCGCGGCGGCGCTGTCCATCCAGGACCCGCGCGAGCGCCCCTCCGACAAGCAGCAGCAGGCGGATCAGCAGCACGCCCGGTTCAAGGACGAGTCGAGCGACTTCCTGGCCTTCCTCAACCTGTGGAAATACATCCGGGAGCGGCAGAAGGAGCTGTCCTCGTCCGCGTTCCGCCGCATGTGCCGCAACGAGTACCTGAACTACCTGCGCATACGCGAGTGGCAGGACATCTACAGCCAGCTGCGCACGGTCGCGAAGACCATGGACATCCAGCTGTCCGAGCAGGACGCGGCACCGGACCACATCCACACGTCGCTGCTGTCCGGGCTGCTGTCGCACGTCGGGCTGAAAGACACCGAGAAGAACGAGTACGTGGGCGCGCGCAGCGCCAAGTTCGCCGTCTTCCCCGGTTCCGCGCTGTTCAAGAAGCCGCCGCGCTGGGTGATGTCGGCGGAGCTGGTCGAGACGTCCCGGCTGTGGGCGCGGGTCAACGCGAAGATCGAGCCGGAGTGGATCGAGCCGCTGGCCCAGCACCTGGTCAAGCGCACCTACAGCGAGCCGCACTGGGAGCAGAAGCAGGCGGCGGTGATGGCGTACGAGCGGGTCACGCTGTACGGCGTGCCGATCGTCGCCCAGCGGAAGGTCAACTACGGCCGGATCGACCCGGAGACCAGCCGCGACCTGTTCATCCGCAACGCCCTGGTCGAGGGCGACTGGCGCACCCACCACCAGTTCTTCCACGACAACCGGAAGCTGCTGGGCGAGGTGGAGGAGCTGGAGCACCGCGCCCGGCGCCGCGACATCCTGGTCGACGACGAGACGCTGTTCGACTTCTACGACCAGCGGATCCCGGAACACGTGGTGTCGGGGGCGCACTTCGACTCGTGGTGGAAGCACAAGCGCCGCGACGAACCCGAGCTTCTCAACTTCGAGAAGTCGATGCTCATCAACGAGCGGGCGCAGGACGTCTCCAAGGACGCCTATCCGGACTCCTGGCGCCAGGGGAAGCTCAAGTTCAAGGTGACGTACCAGTTCGAGCCGGGCGCGGACGCGGACGGCGTGACCGTCCACATCCCGCTCCAGGTGCTCAACCAGGTCACCCCGGACGGCTTCGACTGGCAGATCCCGGGGCTGCGCGAGGACCTGGTCACCGAGCTGATCCGGTCGCTGCCCAAGCCGGTGCGCCGCCACTACGTCCCGGCGCCGAACTACGCCAAGCGCTTCCTGGACGGCGCGGTGCCGCTCCAGGAGCCGCTGACGGCCGCCCTGGGCCGGGAGCTGCACCGGATGGTGGGGGTGCGGATCGAACCGGAGGACTGGGACCCGGACAGGGTCCCCGACCATCTGAAGATCACCTTCCGGGTGGTCGACGAGCGGCGCCGCAAGCTCGCCGAGGACAAGGACCTGGAAGCGCTCAAACAGCGGCTGAAGCCGAAGACCCGGGCCGCGATCTCCAAGGCGTTCGAGTCCTCGAAGGAGGCCGTCGGCATCGAGCAGCGCGGCGGGCTGACCACGTGGACGGTCGGCACGCTGCCGCGCACCTTCGAGACCCGCCGCGGCGGCCAGCCGGTCAAGGCGTATCCGGCGCTGGTGGACGAGGGCGCGTCGGTGGCGCTGCGGCTCTTCGACACCGAGCCCGAGCAGCGGCAGGCGATGTGGCGGGGCACCCGGCGGCTGATCCTGCTCCAGCTGCCGTCCAACCCGGCGAAGTTCGCGCAGGGGAAGCTGACCAACCAGGCCAAGCTGGCGCTCTCCAGCAGCCCGCACGGCAGCATCGCGGCGCTCTTCGAGGACTGTGTGTCCGCGTCCGCCGACCGGCTCATCGCGGCCCGCGGCGGCCCGGCGTGGGACGAGGAGTCGTTCCGCAAGCTCTTCGACGCGGTACGGGCCGACATCGCGGACGCCACGCTGGACACCGTCCGGAAGGTCCAGGAGGTACTGGCGGCCTGGCAGGCGTGTGAGCGCCGGCTGAAGGGCATCAAGAGCCCGGTGCTGCTGCCGTCCCTCGCGGACGTCCGGGAACAGCTCTCGGAGCTGATGAAGCCGGGCTTCGTGACCGCGCACGGGGTACGCCGCCTGCCGGACCTCATGCGCTATCTGGTCGCCGTGGACCGCCGGCTCCAGCAGCTCCCCACCAACGCCGAGCGGGACCGCACCCGGATGGCGAAGGTCAAGGAGATGCGGGACGAGTACGCCTGGCTGCTGGAGCAGTTCCCGGCGGGCCGCCCGGTGCCCCCGGAGGCGCTGGAGATCCGCTGGATGATCGAGGAGCTGCGGGTCAGCTACTTCGCGCACGCGCTGGGCACGGCCTATCCGGTCTCCGACAAGCGCATCGTGAAGGCGATCGACGCGGTGGCGCCGTAGGTCCAGGGCCCGTCCGGTGCCGCCCGACGGGCCGGGCGGGCGCGAGTTCGACCGCACCCCCTGACCTGCTGTAGAGTCTGTGACGCACCACAGCGAAGCACACAGCCAACAGGCTGTGGGGCGTCACTGATGGTCCTGTGGAGCAGTTTGGAGTGCTCGCCACCCTGTCAAGGTGGAGGCCGCGGGTTCAAATCCCGTCAGGACCGCACATATACACCGGAGGCCCGGATCCGCGCAAGGATCCGGGCCTCCGGTCGTCTTGACGGCAGCCCGCGCCCGGCGGTACCCAGACTAGAAGGTGGCGTGGGGGTGGCCGGGAGGTGCGGCACATGACGACGACCGCGAAACATGAGACCAGGGCCCTGCTGCGGGCCCATCTGGCGGCCGCCTCCGGCTACCGCCACTTCACCCGGCACTGCCCGGTCTGCCATCGGCTGCTGCGGCTGGCGATGGAGCCGTCGCCGCCACCGGCGGAGCCGGCACCCGCCGAGGGATCACTCTCCGACGACTCGTCAACTCGGTGAGCCCTTACCGCGGTTCTGCGGAAATCGACAAGCGCCGAACCGTGTGACGGGAGTCACCGAATGAGTTTTGGTGAGTGGGGGAACTTACACCCGCCTCACAACAGGTCAATTTAATATGTGCAATTGCACCCTCTGTCCGGGCCCCCCGGAGGGCATCACAGAGGGTCGTCCGGGCCGCGCCCCGATGCCTGCCGGAGCGGCCGTCGGCCGCCCGGCGAGGGGGCCCGGGAGGGCATAAAAAAGATCGCGCTGGACCCGGCGGAGTCCAGCGCGATCGACGACGCACCCATGTCGAGCGGTGATGGCCTGTTGGGGCAGGCACCCGTCGTGGTGGAGCCATACAGGCGAAAGCCGGGCTGGGGGGCCCGGATATGCCCGGTTATGCGGTTGTTCAGGCCTCGCTGCGCTGCTGCGGGATGCCCGCCAGAAGCGCACGGACCTCCGCTTCGCGGTAGCGCCGGTGCCCTCCGAGCGTGCGGATGGACGTGAGCTTGCCAGCCTTGGCCCAGCGCGTGACCGTCTTCGGGTCCACACGGAACATGGTGGCAACCTCAGCCGGGGTCAGCAGCGGCTCGGCATCAGGGGTGCGAGCGGTCATGAGCGGCCTCCTCGGGAGAACCGAACCATCACGGTTCTTTCCTCTAAATTCTGCACCTTGACCCACGTTGCCCGAAATGGCGGACGCGGGCCGAGTCGGTTATAGGACGAACGGCTTGTCCTCGGCACTACAACTACACCATCTGTCCAGCCCCGTCGGCCAAACCGATGGAATTGCCCTCTCAGGTGTCCAACCTCGACGGAAGCCGATGGACCATGCCATAACGGACAGTCACGTGGCCGTGACGATCAGTCACAACAGGATCAGGGGTATCAGATCCGCCAAGGAGTGCAATACCGATGAATCCGCCCATACTTGGGCGGAAGGAGAACTTCCCGGACTCCTTGTCCTATTTTGACACGAGGGTGGGGGATTGCCGCAAGACCCGAAGTCAGTGCTTTAGATCACGATTGACGTAATGGCCCGGATCGGGACCTACGTCCCCCCGCTCCGGCTCTGACGCACCCGGCCGCCCGTTGGATCCGCTTTCCCCGGACCGACCCGCCTAGCTGGCGTTCTGCCGTCCCCGGATCTCGCTCCACCGATCGGTCAGCCGCTCATATGCGCTGCCCGCACGCTCCCCGTCCCCGTCTCTCAGTGCCGCAAGCCCTTCCGCCACGTCCGCCGCCGAACGGTCGTCCTCCAGCTGCCCGGCGGGCACCACGTGCACCAGACCGCCGTAGTCCAGTTCGACCAGCGACCGCGGATGGAATTCCTCCAGCCACCGGCCCACGTCGACCAGGCCGTCGATGAGCGGCCCCTCGCCAAGAGCCTCCTTGAGCACCTTAAGCCCGCGCGCCACTCGCCGCCTGGCCTGGACCATCGGGGTGCGGTAACGCAGGATGAGACCGTCGTCACCCTTGGTGCACTCGCGCTCCTCGTCCGCGAAGAGCACGAACCAGCGGACCGGGACATGCCAGGTCGCCGAGCGGATCCACGGACGGGCGTCCGGGTTGCGCTCCAGCCACTGCTCGTAGTCCGAGGCGGCCTGCCGGCGCACCACGGGAGGCAGCGCGGCGTCCAGGAGAGGGCCGGGAAGGCGCTCGGGCAGCTCTTCCAGGGCCAACCAGCCACGCAGCCGCGTCCGCCACGGACAGACGCATGTGACGCCGTCCACGACCGCCACAAAGGCGTCCGCGCTCTCGTGCACCGGAACCGGCACCGGAGGCACCGGCAGCAGGTCGGCGAGCGACCGCCGCAGCTCGTCCTGGGCGCCGGGCAGCTCGTCGCGCTTGGCGTAGGTCGCCCAGTGCGTGCGCTCCGGTTCGGGAAAAGCGCCCAGTGGCTCATAGACGCGGAGATACGCCGCATACGGGACAATCACCGAAGACGCCAAGGTCACACGCGCTCCCTCAAGGCCGATACCACCGCCAGGAGTTGCCTACCCCCTGCTCACCGCATCGTCCCACGACCACCATGCAGACTCGGCGGGGACATGGCCGCTCCCGCGCCCTTCCAGGGCTTACCCTCGTGCCCACCGGCCCTCCCCACCAGCACGGAGGGCGCCTTACCCGACCTATGGGAGTCACCACCGTGACCGACGTACGTCACACCGTCAGCGTCGACGGTCCGACGGAGAGTCGCGTGCCGAACCCTCTCTCGCCCCTGTCGATACTGTTCCGGACCGATCTGGGCGGCCATGAACAGGTCCTGCTCTGCCAGGACCGGGAGAGCGGCCTGAAGGCCGTCATCGCGATCCACTCGACCGCCCTGGGCCCCGCCCTCGGCGGCACCCGCTTCCACGCCTACAGCGCCGAGGAGCACCCCGAGGAAGCGGCGGTCCTCGACGCGCTCAACCTCGCCCGCGGCATGTCCTACAAGAACGCGCTGGCCGGGCTCGACCACGGTGGCGGCAAGGCCGTGATCCTCGGCGATCCCGAGGAGATCAAGACCGAAGCGCTGCTGCTCGCCTACGGCCGTTTCGTGGCCTCCTTGAGCGGCCGCTACGTGACCGCCTGCGATGTGGGCACCTACGTCGCCGACATGGACGTCATCGCCCGCGAGTGCCCCTGGACCACCGGCCGCTCCCCGGAGAACGGCGGAGCCGGCGACTCCTCCGTGCTGACCGCCTACGGCGTCTTCCAGGGCATGCGGGCCAGCGCCCAGGCCTCCTGGGGCGCGCCCACGCTGCGCGGCCGCCGGGTCGGCATCGCGGGCGTCGGCAAGGTCGGCCACCACCTGGTGGAGCATCTGCTGGAGGACGGCGCCGAGGTCGTCGTCACCGATGTGCGCGCCGAGTCGGTCGACCGGGTGCTGGCCCGCCACCCCCGGATCGAGGCGGTCCGGGACACCGGTGCGCTGATCCGCGCCGATCTCGACGTCTACGCGCCGTGTGCGCTCGGTGGCGCGCTGGACGACGACACGGTGCCCGCCCTGACCGCGAAGGTGGTGTGCGGCGCGGCCAACAACCAGCTCGCCCACCCGGGCGTCGAGAAGGACCTCGCCGACCGCGGGATCCTCTACGCGCCGGACTACGTGGTGAACGCGGGCGGTGTGATCCAGGTCGCGGACGAACTGCACGGCTTCGACTTCGAGCGGGCCAAGGCCAAGGCGTCAAAGATCTTTGACACGACTTTGGCCATTTTTGATCGGGCCCGGGCCGATGGCATTCCGCCCGCGGCCGCCGCCGATCGGCTCGCCGAACACCGTATGGCGGAGGGCCACGGCGCCACCTGAGGGACACCTGAGCACCGCCTGAGCACCGTCTGAGCGCCGCCCGGGGGCCACCTGGGCGTCGCCCGGACGTCGCTCGACCGCCGCCGGATCGCCGCTGGACGGACGCGATGAGCCGCCGCGACAGGCCGTGCGGGGAGTGGGTAAAGCCCCTCGGAGCACGCCGTACCGACCGGTATGGGACCCCCTGGCGAGAGATCCCTCACGGCCCGTCGGCGGGTCGGCCCCCGAGACAGGTTAAAATCGCAGCTGACCAGCGGGGACGGGGCGCCTCGCGGGTTCTGCCTCGTGGCACGTCGTGTGGGCGACGTACCGTATGGCCACAGAAGCAGGTACCGTTGAAGCCCTACGGACCGGTCTCTCTTTGGGGAGTCCGCTCCGATTCATGAACGTGAACGCGTGTCAAGACTCTGGGGCCGTCGAGCCCCGTCGTTGAGGGGGTCGAGCCATGGGGCGCGGCCGGGCCAAGGCCAAGCAGACGAAGGTCGCCCGCCAGCTGAAGTACAACAGCGGTGGGACGGACCTCTCACGCCTGGCCGAGGAGCTGGGCGCATCGACATCGAGCCAGCCGCCGAATGGCGAGCCGTTCGAGGACGATGAGCTGGACGATGACCCGTACGCACAGTACGCGGATCTGTACAACGACGACGATGACGAGGACGACGACCGGTCGGACTCGTCCGTGCAACGTCGCCGTGCCTGAAATGTGGTCCCCGCAGCAGCGGGGTTGATCCTTCCACCACGTTCCAGGCGCTCGGCAATCGCCGCACCTCTGCCGGTCCGGGGCAGCCGCCTCGGACCGGCTTCTGTGCTGTCCGCGCGCCGGGCGCGGCCGGCTCAGCTCGCGTAGTCACCGGTCAGCGTCACCGCTTCCGTGTCACCGGCCGTGCGGTCGGTGATCTCTCCGCTGACCCAGGCGTGCACCCCGCGGTCCTCCAGGGTGGCCAGCGCGACGTCCACCGACTCGCCCGGCACGACGGCCATCATGCCGACGCCCATGTTGAGGGTCTTCTCCAGCTCCGGCCGCTCGACCGAGCCGAGCCGCCCCACCAGGTCGAAGATCGGCCCGGGGGTCCAGGTCGAGCGGTCCACCACCGCGCGCGAGCCCTCCGGGATGACCCGGGCCAGGTTGCTGGCGAGCCCGCCGCCGGTGATGTGCGAAAAGGCGTGCACCTCGGTCGTGCGGGTGAGGGCCAGGCAGTCCAGCGAGTAGATCCGGGTCGGCTCCAGCAGCTCCTCCCCCAGCGTCCGGCCCAGCTCCGGCACCTCGCGGTCCAGCGCCCAGCCGGCCCGGTCGAAGAGCACATGGCGGACGAGTGAGTACCCGTTCGAGTGAAGTCCGGACGAGGCCATGGCGATCACCGCGTCCCCCGTACGGATGCGATCCGCGCCCAGTACCGCGTCCGCCTCGACGACGCCCGTACCGGCCCCGGCGACATCGAAGTCATCGGCGCCCAGCAGCCCCGGGTGCTCGGCGGTCTCGCCGCCGACCAGCGCGCAGCCCGCGAGGGCGCAGCCCTCGGCGATGCCCTTGACGAGGGCGGCGACCCGCTCCGGGTGGACCTTGCCGACGCAGATGTAGTCGGTCATGAACAGCGGCTCGGCGCCGCACACCACCAGGTCGTCCACGACCATGCCGACCAGGTCGTGGCCGACCGTGTCGTACACGCCCATCCGGCGCGCGATGTCCACCTTGGTGCCCACGCCGTCCGTCGCGGACGCCAGCAGCGGGCGCCGGTAGCGGGCGAGCGCGGAGGCGTCGAAGAGGCCCGCGAAGCCGCCGAGGCCGCCCACGACCTCGGGCCGGGAGGCCTTCTTGACCCACTCCTTCATCAGCTCGACGGCGCGGTCGCCCGCCTCGATGTCGACGCCCGCGGCGGCGTAGCTGGCACCAGTGGACTCAGACATGTGACCTTGAGTTCTTTCGTTTCGGAAGAGCGCGTACGAGGGCCGGGGCCTCAGGGGCGGCGGAGCGCGTCGGCGCCACCGACACCGGCGGTCAGCGTCCGCACGCCATCGGCGTCGGCACTGCTCCCGCCTTCCGTCTCCGACTCCAGCAGATGCTTCCCCAGCAGCCCCGGGTCCGGCAGGTCCATCGGGTACTCGCCGTCGAAGCAGGCGCGGCACAGATTCGGCTTGGCGATCGTGGTCGCCTCGATCATGCCGTCGGTGGTGATGTACGCGAGCGAGTCGGCGCCCAGCGACTTGCCGATCTCCTCGGTCGACAGACCGTTGGCGATCAGCTCGGCGCGGGTCGCGAAGTCGATGCCGAAGAAGCAGGGCCACTTGATGGGCGGGCTGCTGATCCGGATGTGCACTTCCAGCGCACCGGCCTCGCGGAGCATCCGCACCAGGGCGCGCTGGGTGTTGCCGCGGACGATCGAGTCGTCCACGACCACCAGCCGCTTGCCCCGGATGACCTCCTTGAGGGGGTTCAGCTTGAGCCGGATGCCGAGCTGCCGGATGGTCTGCGACGGCTGGATGAAGGTCCGGCCGACGTAACTGTTCTTGACCAGCCCGGAGCCGTACGGAATCCCGCTCGCCTCGGCGTACCCGACGGCGGCCGGGGTGCCGGACTCCGGCGTCGCTATGACGAGGTCGGCGTCGGCCGGGGCCTCCTTGGCCAGCCGCCGGCCCATCTCGACGCGCGAGAGGTAGACGTTGCGGCCCGCGATGTCGGTGTCGGGGCGCGCCAGGTACACGTACTCGAAGACGCAGCCCTTGGGGCGGGCGGCGGCGAACGTCGTGGACCGCAGGCCGTTCTCGTCGATCGCGACCATCTCACCGGGCTCGATCTCCCGGATGAAGGACGCGCCCACGATGTCCAGGGCCGCCGTCTCGGACGCCACCACCCAGCCGCGCTCCAGGCGGCCGAGCACCAGCGGGCGGATGCCCTGCGGGTCCCGGGCGGCGTACAGCGTGTGCTCGTCCATGAAGCAGAGGCTGAAAGCGCCCTTGACCTTCGGCAGCACGATCGGGGCGGCCTGCTCGACGGTCAGCGCCTTGCCGTCCTCGTCGACCTGCCCCGCGAGGAGGGCGGTGACCAGGTCGGTGTCGTTGGTGGCCGCGACCTGGGTGGCCCGGCCCTTGTCTCTGGGCAGGGCCTCGACCAGCTCCGCCAGCTCGGCGGTGTTGACCAGATTCCCGTTGTGGCCCAGCGCGATCGAGCCGTGGGCGGTCGCCCTGAACGTCGGCTGCGCGTTCTCCCACACCGAGGCACCGGTGGTGGAGTAGCGGGCATGACCGACCGCGATGTGGCCCAGCAGGGAGCCGAGGGAGGTCTCGTCGAAGACTTGCGAGACCAGGCCCATGTCCTTGAAGACGAGGATCTGGGAGCCGTTGCTCACTGCGATGCCCGCGGACTCCTGACCGCGGTGCTGCAGCGCGTACAGCCCGAAATAGGTGAGTTTGGCGACCTCTTCACCCGGCGCCCAGACTCCGAAGACGCCGCAAGCGTCCTGGGGGCCCTTCTCACCGGGGAGCAGGTCGTGGCTGAGTCGTCCGTCACCACGTGGCACGGCATCGAGTCTAGGCCAGTTCCGCGGTGCGGCCGAACGAGGGACCCGATGGGGGGCGTATGTCACATCTGCGAAAGGCTCGCTCCCGGCCCGCCCCGACCCCGGATCCGGCCTGCTGACGGGCCTGTCCGGCCGGTGGCGGGCATCCGTGGCTGGGGCATGGATCACACCTGGCGCGGCACCGTGTCGCCCTGGTTTCCGCCGAGCACCGGGAGGTGTGCGGCGAGGTCCGCGCGCTCGCCGCTCGCCGTCACCTCACCGGCCTCCAGCGCCTCGGCCCAGCCGATCCGGCCGGCAGCCAGCCGGACCCAGGTCAGCGGGTCCGTCTCGACCACGTTCGGCGGGGTGCCGCGGGTGTGCCGGGGGCCCTCCACGCACTGCACGACGGCGAACGGTGGAATGCGCAGCTCGACCGACCCGCCGGGCGCCTTCGCCGCGAGGCCGTCGGCCAGCAGCCGGACGGCGGTGGCCAGCGCCTGGCGGTCGTACGGCACGGCCAGGCCCGTGGCCGCCGCCAGATCGTCGCTGCGGACGACCAGCTCGGCGCAGCGGGCCGCGAGGGTGCGGGCGTCCTCGTCGGCCGCCGCGGCCTCCGCCGGCAGCCGCGCGATCAGCTCGCGGACCGACCGGCCGCCGACCCGGGTGGGCGCGGCCAGCCGCTCCTCGTCCAGCCCGCGCACGGCGTCCCGGACGTGCCGCAGTTGCGCGGTCACGGCGGCGCGGGTCTTGGCGGGGTCGTACGTACGGGCGCGGGGGCGAGGCGGCATGTCGCCGAGCGTATCGACACGGTGGCGGGCCCGACGGAGGATGAAGGAAAGGGGATAGAGAGGTATCTATCGATACGAAAGGTGTGAATGGCCATGGGCGAGCACCCCGATGCCGCCGTGGTGCGCCGCGCCGCCACCGCGTTCCAGCAAGGCGACCTGGACACCCTCGGCACGCTGCTGACGGCGGACGTCGTCCAGCATGTGCCCGGTGACCACATGCTCTCCGGGCACCACAAGGGCCGGGACGCGTGCATGCGGTTGTACCGCACCGAATACGAGGAGACCGGCGGCACGCTGCGGGTCGAGGTGGAGACGGTGCTGCCCGACGGGCGCGGGCATGTGATCCTCGGCCAGCACTGCCGCGCCGAGCGCGGCAACCGCACGCTGGACATGAAGACCGGGCTGTTCTTCACCATCGTCGGCGGGAAGATCAGCGACATCGACTACTGCGTCGAGGACATCGACGCCGCCAACGCCTTCTGGGGGAAGTGACCCCGGAGCGCGCGTGTGGCCCCGCCCACCGGGGCGGGGCCACACGACGGGCGCTCAGGCCAGCAGGCCGGGGATGGTCGCCTCGTAGGGCTCCCGCAGCTCCGCCAGCGGGATCGAGAACTGGCCCTGGACGTCGATCGTCTCGCCGTCCACGACCCCGATCCGGGTGGCGGGAAGCCCGCGGGCGCCGCACATGTCGTTGAAGCGGATCTCCTCGCTGCGCGGGACGGCCACGACGGCGCGCCCGGCGGACTCGGAGAACAGCAGCACGAAGGGGTCCACGCCGTCGGGGACGACGATCCGGGCGCCCTTGCCGCCGCGCAGGCACGACTCGGCCACGGCCTGGATCAGACCGCCGTCGGACAGGTCGTGGGCCGCGTCCACCATGCCGTCGCGGGAGGCGGAGATCAGGATCTCCGCGAGCAGCCGCTCGCGCTCCAGGTCCACCTTGGGCGGCAGCCCGCCCAGGTGGTCGTGGATGACCTGCGACCACGCCGAGCCGCCCAGCTCCTCGGCAGTGTCGCCGAGCAGGTAGAGCAACTGGCCCTCCTCGGCGAACGCCATCGGCGTGCGCCGCGCGACGTCGTCGATCACGCCGAGGACGGCGACGACCGGCGTCGGGTGGATGGCGGTCTCCCCGGTCTGGTTGTACAGGGAGACGTTGCCGCCGGTGACCGGGGTGCCCAGGGTCTGGCAGCCGTCGGCCAGGCCGCGGGTGGCCTCCGCGAACTGCCACATGACCGCGGGGTCCTCCGGCGAGCCGAAGTTGAGGCAGTTGGAGATCGCGAGCGGCTTGGCGCCGGACGCGGCGACGTTGCGGTACGACTCGGCGAGGGCCAGCTGCGCGCCCGCGTACGGGTCGAGCTTGGCGTACCGGCCGTTGCCGTCCGTGGCGACGGCGACACCGAGCCCGGTCTCCTCGTCGACCCGGACCATGCCGGAGTCCTCGGGCTGGGCGAGGACCGTGTTGCCCTGCACGAAGCGGTCGTACTGGTCGGTGACCCAGGACTTGGACGCCTGGTTCGGGGAGGAGATCACGCGCAGCACCTGCTCGCGCAGCTCGTCCCCGGTGGCCGGGCGGGGCAGCTTGCCCGCGTCGTCGGCCTGGAGGGTGTCCTGCCAGTCGGGGCGGGCGTAGGGGCGCTCGTACACCGGGCCCTCGTGGGCGACGGTGCGCGGCGGCACGTCCACGATCTGCTCGCCGTGCCAGAAGATCTCCAGCCGCTCGCCGTCGGTGACCTCACCGATCACGGTGGCGATGACGTCCCACTTCTCGCAGATCTCCAGGAAGCGGTCGGCCTTCTCCGGCGTCACGATCGCGCACATGCGCTCCTGCGACTCGCTCATCAGGATCTCCTCGGGGGAGAGCGAGGAGTCGCGCAGCGGCACGGTGTCGAGTTCGACGCGCATGCCGCCGGAGCCGGCGCTGGCCAGCTCGCTGGTGGCGCAGGACAGACCGGCGCCGCCGAGGTCCTGGATGCCCTCGACCAGGTCTTCCTTGAAGATCTCCAGGGTGCACTCGATGAGCAGCTTCTCCTGGAACGGGTCGCCGACCTGGACGGCGGGGCGCTTGGCGGGCTTGCCCGTGCCGGAGGCACTATCGCCCGCAGCGTCGAAGGTCTCGGAGGCGAGCACGGAGACGCCGCCGATGCCGTCGCCGCCGGTGCGGGCGCCGTAGAGGATGACCTTGTTGCCCGTGCCGGACGCCTTGGCCAGGTGGATGTCCTCATGCTTCATGACGCCCACGCACAGGGCGTTGACCAGCGGGTTCCCCTGGTAGCAGGGGTCGAAGACGACCTCGCCGCCGATGTTGGGCAGGCCCAGGCAGTTGCCGTAGCCGCCGATGCCCGCGACGACACCGGGGAGCACCCGCTTGGTGTCGGGGTGGTCGGCGGCGCCGAAGCGCAGCGGGTCCATGACGGCGACCGGGCGGGCGCCCATGGCGAGGATGTCGCGGACGATGCCGCCGACGCCGGTGGCCGCGCCCTGGTAGGGCTCGACGTACGAGGGGTGGTTGTGCGACTCGACCTTGAAGGTGACCGCGTACCCCTGGCCGACGTCGACCACGCCCGCGTTCTCACCTATGCCGACGAGCAGCGCGTCGGTCTCGGGGGCCTTCTCGCCGAACTGCCGCAAGTGGACCTTGCTCGACTTGTACGAGCAGTGCTCCGACCACATGACGGAGTACATGGCCAGCTCGGCGCCGGTGGGCCGGCGGCCCAGGATGGCGCGGATGCGCTCGTACTCGTCCTGCTTCAGCCCCAGCTCGGCCCAGGGCTGCGCGGTGTCCGGGGTCTGGGCGGCGTGCTTGGTGGTGTCCAGGGTCATGCGCTGACCAGCCTCTTGAGGATCGAGGTGAAGAATCCGAGCCCGTCGGTGCGACCGGTGCCGATCAGCGGCTCGACGGCGTGCTCGGGGTGCGGCATGAGGCCGACGACATTGCCCTCCGCATTGGAGATCCCGGCGATGTCGCGCAGGGAGCCGTTGGGGTTCAGCTCCTGATAGCGGAAGACGACGCGCCCCTCGGCCTCGAGTTCATCGAGGACGCGCTCGTCGGCGACATAGCGGCCGTCGATGTTCTTCAGCGGGATGTTGATCTCCTGGCCCTGCTCATACGAGCGCGTCCAGGCGGTCTCCGCGTTTTCCACTCGCAACTTCTGGTCGCGGCAGATGAAGTGCAGATGGTTGTTGCGCAGCATCGCACCGGGCAGCAGATGGGTCTCGGTGAGAACCTGGAACCCATTGCAGATGCCAAGCACCGGCATACCCGCCTTCGCCTGGGCGATGACGGTCTCCATTACCGGGGAGAAGCGGGAGATCGCTCCGGCTCGCAGATAGTCGCCGTAGGAGAAGCCGCCCGGCAGGATCACCGCGTCGACCTGCTTGAGGTCCTTGTCACGGTGCCACAGCGGTACGGCTTCGAGACCGGCGGTACGGACCGCGCGCTGGGTGTCGCGGTCGTCGAGGGTTCCGGGGAAAGTGACGACTCCGACGCGTGCGGTCACGACTCCGCCTTTGCGGTGGCGTCGGCACCGGCGGCCTCGACCTTCACATCGAAGTCCTCGATCACGGTGTTGGCGAGGAAGGTTTCGGCGATCTCGTGGATACGGGCGAGGGCGGCGTCATCGACCGGGCCCTCCACTTCGAGTTCAAAGCGCTTGCCCTGACGGACGTCGGCGATGCCCTCGAAACCGAGGCGGGGCAGTGCGCGCTGCACCGCCTGGCCCTGGGGGTCGAGGATCTCCGGCTTGAGCATGACGTCGACTACGACGCGTGCCACTGGCACTCCCGATGGTGTGGTGCTGGTGCGTAAGGCGGTGGCGCAAGCCTACCCCGAGCAAAAATCTACGCGAGTAGATATCTCTTCGGGGTCACACGCGCGCATCAGCCACGACCCATCCGCGACAACCACCAGGGAAAGATCCAGCAAAAACGCATGGTCCGGATTGTGATGTGACACGCTGACGGAATTACCGGGGCTTCACAATGCAATGCCGGTCGCTGTACAAATGAAAAAGCATTGTTCGCTAACAACTGGACAGCTGACATCTTTGCACGTCAACGCAACGATGCAGCCCGAAAGGACCGATATCCGTGGCACAGCGCGTAGTAGTCACGCTCTCCGACGACATCGACGGAGGGGCTGCCGAGGAGACGGTCACGTTCGGCCTGGACGGCAAGTCGTACGAGATCGACCTCACCGCCGCCAATGCATCGAAACTCCGCGACACCCTCGCCCCGTTCGTGGAGGCGGGCCGCAAGCGGTCCCGCTCCGGCAAGACCTACCGCCGTACCTCCGTGGCCCCGGACCCGGCCGCGGTCCGCGCCTGGGCACGGTCGCACGGCATGGAGGTGCCGCCGCGCGGGCGCATCCCCAAGAAGGTCTACGAGGCCTTCAACGAGTCCCGCTGAACCGCTCGTTCAGGCGGCGTTCAGCCGAGTTGCACAACACCCCGGGTGGTCCGCTAGAGTCTGGAGCACGCCGAGGGGCGAGGCCGGAAGGCCAAAGCCCCGAGGAACACACCATGCGGGTGTAGCTCAGTAGTAGAGCGCCCCCTTTCCAAGGGGGAGGCGCAGTGTGCGATCCCTGTCACCCGCTCTCATCACTCTTCGTTCCCCTTCGGGAGATCCAGTAGAGTGATGCGCGCGCCGATCGGTGAAAGCCGGTCGGAGGCATGCGGACGTAGCTCAGTTGGTAGAGCGCAACCTTGCCAAGGTTGAGGTCGCGAGTTCGAACCTCGTCGTCCGCTCCATGGAGACCTGGGGCGCCAGTCGAATCGACTGGCGCCCCAGGTCTTTCTGTTGTCCGGCTCACCCTCTCGATGACATTTGTCATCGGGGCCGATGACAGCCCGCACTACAAGGCTCCCCCGGGCGGCGAAAGCCTGGAGTCATGGATGTGACAGAGAACGCGATCGCGGTCGACGAACTGCGGCGGCGATATGGGCCGAGCGGGGCCCGGGGGTTCGACGCGGTGCGGGGCATCTCGTTCTCGGTGGCGCGCGGTGAGCTGTTCGCGCTGCTGGGCACGAACGGCGCGGGCAAGACCTCCACCGTCGAACTGCTGGAAGGGCTCGCCGCCCCGACCGGCGGCACGGTGCGGGTCCTCGGCCACGACCCGTACCGGGAGCGGGGGAAGGTGCGGCCGCGGATCGGGATGATGCTCCAGGAAGGCGGGCTCCCGCCCGAGCTGACCGTCACCGAGACCGCGCGGATGTGGGCGGGGTGCACCAGCGGCGCCCGGCCGGTCCGGGAGGGCCTGGAGCTGGTGGGGCTGGCCGGACGGGCGGACGTACGGGTCAAGATGCTCTCCGGCGGCGAGCGGCGCCGGCTGGACCTGGCGCTCGCCCTGCTCGGCCGCCCCGAGGTGCTGTTCCTCGACGAGCCGACCACCGGACTGGACGCGGAGGGCCGGCGGGACACCTGGGAGCTGGTGCGGACGCTGCGCGACCAGGGCACCACGGTGCTGCTGACCACGCACTACCTGGAGGAGGCCGAGGCGCTGGCCGACCGGCTCGCGATCATGCACGCGGGACGGATCGCCACCTCCGGCCGGGTCGCGGACATCGTGGCCGCACGGCCCTCGCACCTCTCCTTCACCCTGCCCGAGGGCACCTCCACCGACGACCTCCCGCCGCCCGCCGCGCTGGGCGCCCTCGAACGGGACTCGGTGGGCCGGGCCGTACGGCTGCGCACCAGGGACCTCCAGCACACCGCCACCGAGGTGCTGCTGTGGGCGCGGGAGCGGCGGATCGGGCTCAGCGGGCTCGACGCCCGGTCGGCCTCGCTGGAAGAGGCGTTCCTGCACATCGCGAGCACCGTCGACACGGCGGACACGGCGGACACGGCACAGACGGCACAGACAGCACAGACGACACAGGGGGTGGCACAGTGAGCGGTACGAGCACGATGGCACCGACCGCCGCCCGGGGGCGGGTGTTCGCGCTGGCCCGCGGCGAACTGACCCTGCTGGCCCGCAACAAGGCCGCGCTGGCGTACGCGCTGGTACTGCCCGGCATGCTCACGTACAGCATGAAGACGGGCGTCGAGGGCGTCGACCTCAAGGGCACCGGGCTGGATTTGGGCACGCTGCTGGTGCCCGGTTCGATCGGCATGGCCCTGGTGCTGGCCGTCTACATGAACCTCGTCGGCGTCTATGTGATCCGCCGTGAGGGCCTGGTCCTCAAGCGGCTGCGCGCCGGGGAGCTGACCGATCCGGAGATCCTGTCCGGGTCCGCGCTCCCTGCCGTCCTGCTCGGGCTCGTCCAATGCGTGCTGCTGGTGGGCGGGGTGAGCGTCGCGCTCGACGTGTCCGCGCCGAAGGCCCCGTATCTGGCCGTCGTCGGGATCGCGGTCGGCGTGGTGCAGATGGTGATGCTGGCCGCCGCGACCGCCGCGTTCACCAAGACCGCGGAGTCCGCCCAGCTGACACCGGTGCCGATGATGATGCTGTCGATGGTCGGCTCCGGTCTGTTCGTGCCGCTGGACGTGATGCCGGACCAGGTGGCGTCGGTGTGCGAGCTGTTGCCGCTGACCTCGGTGGTCGATCTCGTACGGGCAGGCTGGACCGGGGACATGGGCGTGGCCGACGTCCTGGGCACCCTCGCGACGGCGCTGGCCTGGACGGTGCTGGCAGGGTGGGCCGTGCGCAAGCGGTTCCGCTGGGAACCGCGGCGCTGACCGGACGAGGGGGAACGGGTTCGTGATACGGCGATGGCGCGGAGCCGCGCGGCTGACACGGGTGGAGCTGTTCACCCGGTGGATGCTGTACACGCTGCCGTGGTTCTACCAGCTCGGGATGTGTGGACCGCTGGCGGTGGCGCTACGGGACACGCCACCCGCGCTGAAGTGGCCGCTGCTGGGCCTGTCCATGGTGCAGAGCGCGCTCGCCCTCCCGCTGTTGCGGCGCGGCCTCGACCACTATCTGCACGGCCGCCCGGTGGACCCCCGGCTGCCCGGACTCGCCGCCGTCCTGGCCGCCGCGGGGCTGGCGGCCGGGCTGGCGCTCCAGGCGACCGGCGGGCTGCACCAGCCGGGGACGGCCGCCCGGACCGTCACGCTCACCCTGCTGCCGCTCGCCATCCCGTACGCGCTGCTGCTGCCGATGCGCACCTTCGCCGTCGTGCACATCTGGATCGCGGCGGCGCTGGCCGTGGCGGAGGCGGTGGTCCGGCCGGGGCTCGCCGCCCCGCTGGGGGCCGTCCTCGGGGTCGCCGGGACGGGGGCGCTGTGTCTGTTCACGGTCCGCTGCTCGGGGTGGATGGTGCAGGTGATGTACGAGGTGGGCGCCAACCGGGAGGTGCAGGCGCGGCTGGCGGTCGCGGAGGAACGGCTGCGCTTCGGCCGGGACCTGCACGATGTGATGGGACGGAACCTGGCGGTGATCGCCCTCAAGAGCGAGCTGGCGGTGCAACTGGCCCGGCGGGAGCGGCCCGAGGCGGTGGCCCAGATGGTGGAGGTGCAGCGGATCGCGCACGAGACCCAGATGGAGGTCCGGGGCGTGGTGCGCGGTTACCGGGAGGCGGATCTGCAGGTGGAGCTGGCCGGGGCGCGCTCGGTGCTGCGCGCGGCCCGGGTCGACTGCCACGTCGACGGCCCGCCCGAGGACGGCGGCGGGACGCCGCTGCCCGAGGAGGTGCGGTCCGCGCTGGGGTGGGTGGTCCGGGAGGGGACGACGAACGTGCTGCGGCACGCGGACGCCGAACGGTGCGCGATCCGCGTCCGGGTGCACGCGGGGACGGCGGTGCTGGAGATGGAGAACGACGGGGTGCCCACGGGACTCCGGACCGGAACGGGGGCCGGCACCGGGGCGGGAGCCGGCACCGGGGCGGGAGCCGGGACCGGGACCGGGGAGGGCAGCGGGCTCAAGGGGCTGCGGGAGAGGCTCGCGGCGCTGGGCGGCACGCTGGACTCCGGTCCCGGCGACGGCGCCGGGACGTACCGGCTGCGGGCCGAACTCCCGCTGGAGGGCGCCGTATGAACGACGGCGAGGTGATCCGGGTGCTGCTCGCCGACGACGAGCATCTGATCCGCGGTGCGCTCGCCGCGCTGCTGTCTCTGGAGGACGACCTGCTGGTGGTCGCCGAGGCCGCCTCCGGTCCGGAGGCGCTGGCGATGGCGCGGGCGCACCGGCCCGATGTGGCCGTGCTGGACCTGCAGATGCCGGTCACGGACGGGGTCGGGGTGGCGGCGGCGCTGCGGTCCGAGCTGCCGGACTGCCGGTCCATGATCGTGACCAGCCATGGCAAACCGGGGCACCTCAAGCGGGCACTGGAGGCGGGGGCGCGCGGGTTCGTGCCGAAGACCGCCTCGGCGCGGCAGCTCGCCGAGATCATCCGGGCGGTGCACGGCGGCAGCCGGTACGTGGACCCGGACCTGGCGGCCGACGCGATCAGCGCGGGCGACTCCCCGCTCACCGCGCGCGAGACGGAGCTGCTGGATCTGGCGGCGGACGGGGCGTCCATCGCGGAGATCGCCCGGCGGGCGGCGCTGTCCCCGGGGACGGTGCGGAACTATCTGTCCGCGGCGGCGGCCAAGCTGCACGCCGAGAACCGCCACGCGGCGGTCCGCAGGGCGCGCGAGCGGGGCTGGCTGTAGCGGCCGATCATGCGGGAATGTGGGGGTTTGTTCCCGGTGGTGGTGGCGGCGGCCGGAGGTTTGGTTATAGTAGAGGCGCGCTAACGGGAAACCGGTGGCGCAGGCGGACGTAGCTCAGTTGGTAGAGCGCAACCTTGCCAAGGTTGAGGTCGCGAGTTCGAGCCTCGTCGTCCGCTCCGGATCAAGGGCCCCGGTCGATGCGACCGGGGCCCTTGTCGTGCCCGGGGTCTTACCAGCTGATGCCGGTCAGCCGCTCGTACGCCTCCACGTACTTCGACCGCGTCCGCTCCACGACCTCCGCCGGGAGCGGCGGCGGGGGCTGCTCGCCGTGCCGGTCCCAGCCGGAGGCCGGGGAGGTCAGCCAGTCGCGGACGTACTGCTTGTCGAAGGACGGCTGGGCGCGGCCCGGCTGCCAGGTGTCGGCGGGCCAGAAGCGGGACGAGTCGGGGGTCAGCACCTCGTCGGCGAGGACCAGCTCGGCGCCGTCCGCGCCCGCGGTCGCCTCCGCGTAGCCGAACTCGAACTTGGTGTCGGCGAGGATGATGCCCCGCTCACGGGCGATGTCGCGGGCCCGGGCGTACACCGCGAGGGTGATCTGGCGCAGGTTGGCGGCGGGTTCGGCGCCGATCCGGCGGGCGACCTCCTCGTAGCTCACGTTCTCGTCGTGCTCGCCGACCTCGGCCTTGGTCGCCGGGGTGAAGATCGGGGTGGGCAGCTCGGAGCCGTCGGTCAGCCCCTCGGGCAGGGCGAGACCGCAGACGGTGCGGTTGTGCTCGTACTCGGCGAGGCCGGAGCCGGTGAGGTAGCCGCGGGCCACGGCCTCGACCGGGATCATCCGCAGCGACCGGCACACCAGGGTGCGGCCCTGCCAGTCGGCGGGAGCGCCGGGGGGCAGCTCGGTGGACAGGACGTGGTGCGGGACCAGGTCCGCGAGCAGGTCGAACCACCACAGGGAGAGCTGGGTGAGGACCCGGCCCTTGTCGGGGATCTCGGTGGGCAGCACCCAGTCGTACGCGGACATCCGGTCGCTGGCGACCATGACGAGCTCGCCCCGCTCGGTCCGGTAGAGGTCGCGCACCTTGCCGGTGTGCAGGTGCTCAAGGCCCGGAACCTGCACCGGTTCGGGCTTTTCGACGAATCCGGACACGCTTCCTCCTGGTGGTTCTGTCCAAGCCACCACGATTCTCCCCCACGCCCTCCCGGCGGCGCCGTCAGCCCCGCTTGCAGATGCGGTCCAGCAGATT
>NZ_JBIBJI010000001.1:604980-896530 GCF_042958345.1 Streptomyces sp. NPDC007983 | reverse complement strand
TTCGCCGTCGCCCGCTGCACCCGCTCGTCCCGATGACCCGGCCGGTCCAGCGCCGGGGACCAGGCGAACGTGCCGGAGGCGAACACCAAGGCGCCACCCAACCACCTGCGGCGCGCACGACCGAACCACCACCCGCACCGTCGCGCCCGAGCCGGGCCATCACCTCACCCCCGCTTGCAGATGCGGTCCAGCAGATTCGCCGTCGCCCGCTGCACCCGCTCGTCCCGATGACCCGGCCGGTCCAGCGCCGGGGACCAGGCGAACGTGCCGGAGGCGAACACCAAGGCGCCGCTGGGGGCGCGGTAGAGGGAGGTGTCCTGGTGGCGGGTGGCGCCCTCGCCGTCCTCGTACGGGGAGTGGGCCAGCAGGATGCGGCGCAGATGCTCGGGCAGCGGGGTGCGCGGGAAGTAGCGGTCGGCCTCGCCCGCGACCAGCCCGGGCAGCTCGTCGCCCTCGGCCGCCCCGGTGGCCTCCCACAGCCAGTGGCCGCCGTTGCGCACGATCAGCGGCCGCGGTTCGGGCACCCGGCCCGCGTACTGGATGCCGATCAGCTGCTGCTCGGGCGCCGACTCGCGCCACAGCGCGGCGCGGCCGGGGCCGCGCCGCTTTCGGCAGGTCAGCAGGCGGTCCGGGCCGGAGGGCGAGGGGGCCAGCTCGACCTGCCAGTACATGGTGTTCGCGGAGAGGAAGACCAGCGAGGTGCCGCTGTCCCGGGCCCGCTCCACGGTGCGCCGCATCGCGGCCGACCAGTACTCGTCGTGGCCGGGGAAGACCAGGCCGCGGTAGCGGGCGGGGTCGACGCCACCGGCGTGCAGATCGCGGGTCTCGGCGTAGGCCAGGTCGTAGCCGTAGCGCTCGGCCCAGCGGATGAAGTCGTACGCGTGGCCCACGTGCAGCGGCAGCCCCGCGCCCGCGTAGGGCCGGTCGAAGGAGACCGTGACGGCCGCCTCCGACTCGCCGAGCAGCCTGCCCTGCTCGTCCCAGGCGTGGTAGAGGCTGGCGCCGGTGCGGCCGTCCTCCGGGTAGAGGTTGTACGCCTGCCAGGTGAAGTCGGGCAGGACCAGGAGCAGATCGGCGGGGCGGCTGTCGCGGACCGTGAACGGGATGTGGCTGCGGTAGCCGTCCACGGTGGTGAGCACGGCCACGTACGCCCCGAGCTTCCAGTACGAGGGGATCTGCAGCCGCCAGGACAGCCACCAGTGGTGGCAGGAGACGGTGCGGTCGGCGGTGAGCGGCGGCGGCTGCACGATGCCGGACAGCCGCGGGCTGGTGGTGATCTTCGACGCGCCGTCGCCGCCGTAGTGCCCGATGCGGTAGATGTCCACGCCGAACTGCTGCGGCGGGTCGACCGTGATGCGGAAGTCGATGGCCTCGCCGGGGGCGGCGGCGGAGGTCGAGGCGAAGCCCTTGATCTGGCGGCGCACGTCGTCGGCGGTGCGCGGGCCGGGGATCCGCACCGGGGCCCCGGGGGCGTGGGCATGATCCACGTACCAGGGGACCACATGGCCCGTGTCGTCGAAGTAGTTCTCACTGGTGCGCAGCCAGGGCAGCGGGCCCTGGCCGAAAGGATCCGTCACCGCGTGGGCCAGCGCCCCGGACTCCCAGCGCCGGATCTGGTCCGTCCCCATCCTCGTTCCCCTCCCTGCGTGCCCCGGCGGCGTCCCGTCGCCTCGCTGCCGTGTGTGCCCGTCCCGCAGGTCCGGGCCTTGTGGGTCCGGGTTCGCGGGTCCGGTCGGTGAACCGGGCTGGTGGTCCGGTCCGCTGGGCCGGGTGGCAGCGACCGGCCCCAGCACATCACATTACGCACTCACTCCGTCACCGATCGTTGCGAATTCACCAAACGGAAACCATTCGTCAGCCACGATTCCGGGCCGACGGGGGTGGATCAGACGAGCCGCACCGGCTTCTCGGGACGGACGCCGACCTCGGCGAGCCAGCTGCGCAGCGGGGCCGCGTCGCCGTCCTCCACCAGCGTGAGCACCGGATGGGACAGATCGGCGCGGCGGCGGCCGGCGACCAGGAGCGCCGGGCCGTCGAGCCAGTCCAGGCCGGGGGCCGCGCCCGCGGTGTCCACGGCGGCGCAGCAGACCATCGCCGTCACGTGGTCGGCCAGCAGCTCACGGCCGGTGCGGGGCGGCTGGAGCGGGAGCAGCGGCGCGAAACCGTCGATCCAGGGGTCGCCGCCCGCGCCCTCCGCCGTACGGGCCTGGCGGGCCTGTGCGGTGGCCCGGTGGGCGGCGGCCTCCTCGCGGGCCAGCTCCACGGTGAGCCGGGCCGCCAGGTCCTCGCCGAGGCCGTCGGTGCCGGTGTCCTCGGGGCCGGTGGCGGTGAGCCGGTCCATGACCCGGGCCAGGGTCGGCGGGGTGGGGGTGCTCGCGGGGGTCGGCGGCGGGCCGGAGGGGTCCGTGCGCTCCTCCAGGACGCGGTGGAGGCGGGCCGCCTCCTGGCGCCATTTGCGGTCCACGACCTCTTCCGGATACTTCCCCCAGTCGACCGGGGACCAGTCCGGGCCCGGCTCCGGGGGGCCGCCGTGGAAGAGCCGCGCGGCCAGCAGCGACGTGGCCTCGTCGATCAGGCCGGGCTCCTCCAGCAGATCGCAGGCGGGCCGCTCGCTGAGCCGGGAGGCGAACCCCTCGGCGAGCCGGTCCCGGCGGGACAGCTCGGTCAGCGCCGACACCACGCCCGCGTCCAGCCGGGACGGCCAGCGCCCCATCCGCCAGGCGGGCAGCGCGACCCGGGTCAGCAGCCGGTCCCAGCCCGCGTAGGCGAGGCCCACCTGCTCCTGGGCGACGATCCGCAGCCCGTAGTCGACGGCCTGGGCCCGCTCGGAGGCGGCCGCCGCGACCGCGCGCTCCATCTGGGCGGCGTGGTCCCGGCAGCCGCGCAGCAGCAGCCGGGCGATCCAGCCGACGAAGGCGAGGGCGGGGCGGCGGACGGCCCGGCCGAGCGGGGTGCCGGTGCCGCCGCCGCTCGCCGGGTCGTCGTCGCCGGACGCGGCGACCGCCACGGCGGCGTCCAGCCCGCGCACGAAGCGGCGGGCGGCGGCTATGTCGGGGTGGACGGAGGGGCCGGTGCCCGCCACGACGGGCGCGAGCAGCGCGCGCAGCTCGGCGACCCGCATCCACCACAGGAAGGGCGATCCGATCACCAGGACCGGGGCCCGGGGGGCACGGCGCTCCTGCCGGTCCGCCCGGGAGCGGCCGCTCCTCAGGCGGTCCGCCCGGTCCGTGGCCGGCGGTCCCACGGTGTGCACCTGGCGGGACTCCTCGGGCGGGGGCCGGTCCTCGCCGCGACGGCCTTCATGCGCGGGATGCGCGCGGTCCTCCAGCCAGCTGTCGCAGTCCGGGGTGAGCGCTATGGCGGAGGGCGCGGGCACATCCAGCCGCTCCGCCAGGTCGCGGACCAGCCGGTACAGGTCCGGGGCCGTCTCCTCGGCGATGGGGACCGTGGGCGTCAGCGCCGGTTTCGCCCGGACGACCACGGCGGCCACCGCCGCCGCCAGCAGCAGGACCAGCAGGGCACCGCCGACCACCGCCCAGCGCAGCGCGGTCCAGCCCTCGTCGTGCGAACCGCCGCCGATGCGCCCGGTGGCGCTGCCGGCCAGCAGCACGACCGCCACCGCGGCCGGAAGGAGGGCGACCGCGAGCGCGGCGCCCCGGATACGCAGTACGGCGAGGGCACGGGCGCGTGCCGCCAGTGCTCCTGCTTCCGGACCTGCCACGGTTCTCATCACCCCCTACTGTCCGGCCGGTGGTTGAACAGCGGACGACGGCGGCGTTGTCTATCCCCCCACTGTGGCACCGGCCGCCCGCTCCGCAATGCCGATGGGCCAGTTGCCGCACCTCGCCTGAGCGGCACAGTAGTTGGAGGGCGGGCGTGCGTCAGCAGGATGCGGAAGCCCTCACCCGATGGAATGGCCTTGGGCAGAACCGGGAACCCGGTCGGGTTCGGGTGGAACCGCCGCGCTCAGATGGTGGAATCCCTGCGCTCAGACGCCCTCAGGCGCCCTCGGACGCCGCCTTCGCCGCGATGTCGGTCCGGTGGTGGGAGCCGTCCAGCCCGATGCGGGACACCGCCCGGTACACCCGCTCCCGGGCCTTGGCCAGGTCGGAGCCGGACGCGGTGACGGACAGCACGCGGCCGCCCGCGCTCACCACGTCGCCGGACGCGCCGTCCCGCCGGGTGCCCGCGTGCAGCACGTATGCCTTGGGCGCGTCCTCCGTGGCCACCTCGTCGAGCCCGGTGATCGGGTCGCCGGTGCGCGGGGTGCCGGGGTAGTTGTGCGAGGCGATCACGACGGTCACCGCGGCGCCGTTGCTCCAGCGCAGCGGCGGCTCGGCGGCCAGCGCGCCGGTCGCGGCGGCCTTCAGCAGGCCGGACAGGGGGGTCTTCAGCCGCGCCAGCACGACCTGGGTCTCCGGGTCGCCGAAGCGCGCGTTGAACTCGATGACCCGTACGCCGCGCGAGGTGATCGCGAGCCCCGCGTACAGCAGCCCGGAGAAGGGCGTACCGCGGCGGCGCAGCTCGTCGACGGTGGGCTGGCAGACCGTGGCCACGATCTCGTCCACCAGGGCGGGGTCGGCCCAGGGCAGCGGGGAGTAGGCGCCCATGCCGCCGGTGTTCGGGCCCTCGTCGCCGTCGTACGCCCGCTTGAAGTCCTGGGCGGGCTGGAGCGGCACGACGGTCTCGCCGTCGGTCACCGCGAACAGCGACACCTCGGGGCCGTCCAGGAACTCCTCGATCACCACGCGTCCGCAGGCCAGCGCGTGCTCGCGGGCCGCCGCCAGCTCACCGGTCACCACGACGCCCTTGCCCGCGGCGAGGCCGTCGTCCTTGACCACGTACGGCGGGCCGAAGGCGTCCAGGGCCTCGTCGACCTCGGCGGGGGTGGTGCAGACGTAGGCGCGGGCGGTGGGCACACCGGCCGAGGCCATGACGTCCTTCGCGAACGCCTTCGACCCCTCCAGACGCGCGGCCTCGGCGGACGGCCCGAAGGCCGGGATGCCCCGGGCGCGCACGGCGTCGGCGACGCCCGCGACGAGCGGCGCCTCCGGGCCGACGACGACCAGCTCGGCCTCCAGCGCGGCGGCCAGGTCGGCGACGGCGGCGCCGTCGAGGACGTCGACGGCGTGCAGCTCGGCGACCTCCGCGATCCCGGCGTTGCCGGGCGCGCAGTGCAGGGCGGTGACGTCGGGATCGAGGGAGAGGGAGCGGCACAGGGCGTGTTCGCGGGCGCCGCCGCCGATGACGAGGACCTTCACGGTAGGCACCCTACGGCCTCCCCCGTCCGGGCGGCCCGGCCGGGTCGGGAGGCGGGACGGGCGGGTCAGGACGTGGGACGGGGCGGGCGGGCACTCTTTCGGGTGAGCGGGAATGGGGCCCTATATCCGATGTCCACCACTTACGGGCGGAATACCCGTGATCGTGGCCGCGTGGCCAGCCGTTCGGCGGTAGGAATGGTCGTCGCGCGCCAGCCGCGCGCCAGGAGCAACGCCGCCGCAGAGGGAGTGCACGGGTGAGTCAGCCGGAGATGCAGCCCGAGGAACTCCCTCGGCAGGAGGGGGCGAGGACGCGGGAGGACCTGATCGGCCGGCCGTTCCCGCACGGCGACTGGGGGGAGCCCGCCGAGCGCCTCGACGAGCTGTACCGGTGGGTCGAGGAGGGCGCGCTGCGGGTGGGCGACTGGTATCTCGTCGACCGGCTGTGGAAGCGGCGGGCCGCCCGGGCGCTGCGGGCGGGGGCCGCGGCGGGGGCGGTCGCGGGGGCCGTGCTGCCGCTGCTGGAGCTGAACGGGGTGCTGGGCGCCGGGGCCGGGTGGGGCGCGCTGGCGCTGCTGCTGGCCGTGGCGTGCGTGGGCTGCGACCGGTATTTCGGGCTGACGTCCGGCTGGATGCGGGACGTGGCCACGGCGCAGGCGGTGCAGCGGCGGCTGGAGTCGCTGCAGTTCGACTGGGCGTCGGAGAGCGTCCGGGAGGTGCTGGGCCCGACGGAGGGCACCGCGTCCGAGGCCGTGGAGCGGTGTCTGGCGGTGCTGCGGCGGTTCTGCGAGGACGTGTCGGAGCTGGTGCGGACGGAAACCGCGGGCTGGATGGTGGACTTCGGCTCGGGGTCGGCGCCGATGTTCACCCATTCGCTGTTCACCCGGTCGCTGGTGGCCCAGGGCTCCCGCCCGGACGGCGGGAGCCCCGCGCACCGCTTTCCGCTGCCGCCGGGCAGCACCCGGCCCAACATGCCGCGGCAGCGTCCTCCCGAGCCGCCCCGCTGAGGCCGGGCGGCTCAGCTGAAGAGGATCATCGAGCCCTGGCTCAGACTGCGGGTCGCGGCCGCGTGCAGCCCCAGCCAGACATGGCGTTCGCGGGCGAACGGGCTGTCCTCGTACGGCCCGGGCGCGGCCGGTTCCTCCAGGCTGGTCGGCCGGGCGGGGGGCGTGGGGGCGGCCGGGGGGTTGCCCGGGTCGATGCCGAGCGCCGGGGCGACCGCCTCCAGTTCGCGCAGCAGCCCATGACTGGATCCCAGGGGGCCGCCGCCCTCCATGAGTTCGTCGTTGGCCAGCGGGGAGGGGAAGTCGACGGGGACATAGGCGCCCGCGTGGTCGTAGTGCCACACCAGGTGCGACTGCTGGGCCGTGGGCTCGAACATCTCCAGCAACTGCTCGTAGTCCCCGCCGAGTTCGTCGACCGGGGCGACCTCGAGGCCGCACAGCTGCAACAGATAGGCACGGCGCAGGAAGTGGAGCGCGTCGTAGTCGAATCCGGCTACCGGGGCGACGTCCCCGGACAGGCCCGGCATGTAGCCGAGGACGGGCACCGGCGGCAGACCGGCCTCACCGAGTGCCTTGTCGTAGGTTGCGATCTCGTCGGCGAAGGGATTGTCGGGGCTGTGGCACAGCACATCGACGAGGGGGACCAGCCAGAGGTCACAGGCCACGCGATCTCACTCTCGTATCCGTATGGTCGCTGGTCGCTTCAGCGTAGTGCCCCGGGTACGCGGCGCGAAGAGCGCTGACGGCGGCTCTCACCCCCGGGGGCTCTCAGGGAGTGCCGGTGACCAACCGCTCGATCAGCGCACGGAAGTGCGCGTTGTACGCCGCTATGAGCCGCTCGGAGGCCGTGGGATCACCACGGGTGACGGCCGTGGTCAGCTCGCAGTGGCCCGCCCACAGTTCGCCGCGCAGATCGGGGACCCGGCGCAGATACGGCACGGTGAAGACCCAGGTCTGCATCCGCAGCCGCTGCAGGAAGTCGGTGATGTACGGGTTGCCGACCAGCCCGCAGATCTCGCGCCAGAAGCGCAGGTCGTAGCCGATGAGGATGTCGAGGTCGCCGGCGCGGGCGGCCCGCTCGGCGGCCTCGGCCCGGCGCCGCACCGAGGCCAGGGACTGCGGGTTCATGGTCCTCAGCGTCTGCTCGACGGCATGCCGGAACAGCCCCTCGACGACCATGCTGCGGGCGTCGACCATGTGCCTGAAGTCCTTGATGGTGAACTCGTGGACCTTGAAGCCCCGGTGTTCCTCGACGTCCAGCAGCCCCTGGGAGCACAGGTCGAGCAGGGCCTCGCGGACCGGGGTCGCGGAGACGCCGTAGTGGTCGGCCATCTCCTTGACGGTGAACTGCCGCCCCGCCGGCAGTCTGCCCGCCAGCACCTCGTCACACAGCGCGTCGGCGATCTGCTGCCGCAGGGTGTTCCGCTTGACCGGGCTGGTGCCGGGCACGGGCATCGAGGACCGTCTCCTTCCGCGGCCGTCGTGTCATGTCATCCGGAAGCGGACGGCCCTCGCATCACGATATGCGAGGGCCGTTGCGCAAAGTACGCAGAGTCAGGTGGTGGTCTACACCGGACGCCTATATGTGGCTATGGGGTGTGAAGAGGACGTGACGCCTCGGTGAGGGCGCGGCTACGCGGTGTGGGCGTCCGCCGCGTTCAGCGCCTCGTCCAGAATGGCCAGACCCTCCTTGGCCTCGGACTCGGTGACCGTGCACGGCGGCACCACGTGCGTTCGGTTCATGTTCACGAACGGCCACAGCCCGCCGCGCTTGCAGGCGGCCGCGAAGTCGGCCATGGGCTGGTTGGCCGGGCCGCTCGCGTTGTACGGGACGAGCGGTTCGCGCGTCTCCTTGTCCTTGACCAGATCGAGCGCCCAGAAGACGCCCAGACCGCGCACCTCGCCGACCGACGGGTGGCGCTCGGCGATCTCCCTCAGGGCCGGGCCGATCACGTTCTCCCCGATCGCGGCCGCGTTCTCCACGATGCCCTCCTCCGCCATCGCGTTGATGGTGGCGACGGCGGAGGCGCAGGCGAGCGGGTGCCCGGAGTAGGTGAGGCCGCCCGGGTAGGGCCGCTGGTCGAAGGTGGCGGCGATCTCGGCCGAGATGGCGACGCCGCCGAGCGGCACATAGCCGGAGTTGACGCCCTTGGCGAAGGTCAGGAGGTCCGGGGTGACGCCGAAGTGGTCGGCCGCGAACCAGTGGCCGGTGCGGCCGAAGCCCGCCATCACCTCGTCCAGGATGAAGACGATCCCGTACCGGTCGCAGATCTCCCGGATCCCGGCCAGATAGCCGGGCGGCGGCACCATGATCCCGGCGGTGCCGGGGATGGTCTCCAGGATGATCGCGGCGATGCCGGACGGGCCCTCGTAGGCGATGGTGTCTTCCAGGTGGCGCAGCGCGCGCTCGCACTCCTGCGCCTCGTTCTCGGCGTGGAACGGCGAGCGGTAGAGGAACGGCGCCCAGAAGTGGACAACTCCGGCGGAGGCGGTGTCGGAGGGCCAGCGGCGCGGGTCGCCGGTCAGGTTGATCGCGGCGGCGGTGGCTCCGTGGTACGAGCGGTAGGCGGAGAGCACCTTGGAGCGGCCGGTGTGCAGCCGGGCCATGCGGACCGCGTTCTCGACCGCCTCGGCGCCGCCGTTGGTGAAGAAGATCTTGTCCAGGTCGCCGGGGGTGCGCTCGGCGACCAGCCGCGCCGCCTCGGACCGTACGTCGACGGCGAAGCCCGGCGCGATCGTGCACATCCTCGCCGCCTGCTCCTGGATCGCGGCGACGACCTTGGGGTGCTGGTGGCCGATGTTGGTGTTGACCAGCTGGCAGCTGAAGTCGAGGTAGCGGTTGCCCTCGTAGTCCCAGAAGTACGAGCCGTCGGCGCCCGCGATCGCGAGCGGGTCGATCAGCCCCTGCGCGGACCAGGAGTGGAAGACGTGGGCGCGGTCGGCAGCCTTGACGGCGGCGCCGGCGGCGGGATCGGGGCTGGGGTGCGTGGGCTGCACGGACACGTTCGCTACCTCGGATCGCTCGCGGGTCTGGGGCGCCCCCCAGCGTACGGAGCCCCCGGACCGGCCGCACACCGCCAAGGTGTACGGCTTCGGCCCGGTAACCCGGCAGTGTGTCGGGGGGCGCGGTGCGCCGGTGGGTCCTCGTATGCGCGGGTGCGCATACGGAACCGGTAACGGATCGCCCGCGTCGCCCACTTCGCTCTCAGCCGCCTTTATTCTCTCCAGGGGGCTGATCAGGGGGATCAGGGAAGGGACGTTCGTCAGCATGGAAGACCTGGGGGCGGAAGACCCACGCTGGATCGGCGAGTACCGACTGCTCAGGCGGCTGGGCGCGGGCGGCATGGGCCGGGTGTTCCTGGCGCACTCGGCGCGGGGCCGTACGGTCGCGGTGAAGCTCGTACAGACCGAACTCGCGCAGCAAGCGGAATTCCGGCGGCGGTTCACCCAGGAAGTGCGGGCGGCCCAGCGGGTGGGCGGCGAATGGACGGCCCCCGTTCTCGACGCCGACACCGAGGCCGCCACCCCGTGGGTCGCCACCGGGTACATCGCCGGGCCCTCGCTGCACGCCATCGTCGCCGAGTCCGGTCCCCTGCCCGAGCGGACCGTGCGCATCCTCGGCAACGGCCTCACCCGCGCCCTGCGGTCCATCCACGGCGCCGGTCTCGTCCACCGGGACCTCAAGCCCTCCAACGTCCTCATCACGATCGACGGCCCGCGCGTCATCGACTTCGGCATCGCCCGCGCCCTGGAGACCGTCACCGACGGCATCCTCACGCGCAGCGGCGCCGTCGTCGGCTCCCCGGGCTTCATGTCGCCCGAGCAGGTGCGCGGCGAACGCGTCACCCCCGCCAGCGACGTCTTCTGCCTCGGCTCGGTGCTCGCCTTCGCCGCCACCGGCCGCCAGCCCTTCGGCACCGCCGACAGCGGTGTGCACGCGGTGATGTACCGCATCGCCCAGGAGGAGCCCGACCTGACCGGGCTGCCGGACGGGCTGCGCGAGCTGGTCACCGACTGCCTGCGGAAGACCCCGGAGGAACGCCCCGGCCTGGACGCGCTGCTGGACCGCACCGCCGGTCCGGAGGACGAGGCGGGCGCGGACGCCGAACCCTGGCTGCCGGGCGGCCTCGTCGCCCAACTCGGCCGCCACGCGGTGCAGCTGCTCGACGTGGAGACGCCCGCGTCCCCGGTACGGCCTGCCGTGCCCGCCCCGCCGCCGCTCCCGCCGACGGCGGGCGCCGTCCCGCCGCCGCCACCGGGTCCGCCGTCGGCCACGTCGTACCCCCTGGCCCCGCCCCCGCCCAGCACCCCGCCCCCGGCGGCCACCCCTCCGCGGCCCCCGTCCGCCCCGCCGCGGACGGCGGAGCGGCGGGAGGAGGCGCCCGACGCCCCGGAGTCCCGTCCCGGCGGGGAGGTGGCCCCGGCCGCAGGGCCGCCGCGGGGAGAGCCGCAGGGATCGGGGTCGCCGCAGGGAGAGCCGCAGGGCGCGGGCCCGTACGCCGCCGGAGGCCCGGCCGCAGGCCCGCGGGGAGAGCCGCAGGCCGCCGGGTCGCCGCAGGCCACGCCGCCGCACGGCGCCGCCGTGGCGCACGCCGCCGCGCCGCCGCACGGCGGGCCGCAGGCCTCCGGGCCGTACGGGGCCGGGTCGCCGCAGGCCGCGCCGCAGGCGTTCGGGCCGCCCGAGGTCACGTCGTTCGGGCCGCCTACGACGCCCGGCGGACCCGGCGGTCCCAACGGCCCCGGGGCGCCGGAGCCCCAGCGGCGGGGGCGGCGTAAGACGGTCGTCGTCGCGTCGGCCGCGCTGGCCACGTTGCTCATCGCCGGGGCGGCGGCCGTCGCCGTGGTCAAGTCCAACAGCGACAAGGGCGAGCAGGCCGCCGACTACGACAAGGCGACCCACACCGCGCCCTCCGCGGGTCCGGCGAAGTCGAAGGCGCCGGGCGGGGGTTCGGGGTCGCCGGGGCCGTCGTCCACCGAGCTGGGCTCGGCCGGGGACGTGCCGCAGAGCTATCTGGGCGCCTGGGAGGGCGAGATCAAGCAGGACGGCGACGCCACCGGCAAGATCCGCCGGATCGTCCTCTCACAGGGCGCGGTCGGCTCGTCGGTGGCGGACACGGTGATGTCCGAGCCGGACAAGTTCTGCCGGAGTTCGGCGACCCTCAAGTCGGCGGACAGCCTGCTGGTGATCGAGGACGAGGACGTGTCGCTCAGCGTCCCGGACGAGGCGTGCGGCGCCGTCGGGGAGCAGACCCTGCGGCTCGGGGACGACGGCTCGCTCGCCTGGAACACCACGGACGGCTCCGCGGAGGCGACGCTGCGCCCCTCGAAGACCGGGGACGCGCCCATACCGGCCGTCTACGAGGGCACGTGGCTGGCCAAGGACGCGTTCGGGGAGAAGGGCGCCACGCGGAAACTGACCATCAGTCAGGGCGCCATCGGCACCGCGGTGGCCGAGCAGATCGGCGACAGCAGCAAGTACCACTGCGAGGGCAAGCGGATGCTGGCCTCGGTCGAGAAGGGCCTGGTGCTGAGCCCCATCAAAATCACGAAGGCCACGCCGGAGGATCTGTGCGAGTCGGGAACCTCGCTTACTTTCACGGCGTCTGGAAAGGACAAGCTGCGCGTGGTCTATGAAGACCCCGACAGCTTCAGCGATGAGACGATGACCCAGACCTTCACCCGTCTGAACTGATCGGCCGATCGGCGTACGGGGACCATCGGCACACGGACAGGAGCCACACCGCGATGGAAAACCTCGGGGCCCAGGACCCGCGGTGGATCGGCGAGTACCAACTGCTCGGCAGGCTCGGCGAGGGCGGAATGGGCAAGGTGTACCTCGCCCGTTCGGCCCGTGGCCGTACCGTCGCCGTGAAGCTGGTGCAGGCCGAACTCGCCCGGCAATCGGATTTCCGGGGCCGCTTCAAGCGTGAGGTGGAGGCGGCGAGACGGGTGGGCGGCCAGTGGACCGCGCCCGTGCTCGACGCCGACACCGAGGCCGCCGTGCCCTGGGTGGCCACGGGATACATCGGCGGACCGTCGCTGCACGAGGTGGTGGCCGAGGACTTCGGGGCGCTGCCCGAGCAGTCGGTGCGGGTCCTGGCGCACGGCCTGTCGCTGGCGCTGCGCGACATCCACGGCGCGGGGCTGATCCATCGCGATCTCAAGCCGTCCAACATCCTGATCACGATCGACGGCCCGCGGGTCATCGACTTCGGCATCGCCCGCGCCCTGGACGCGGTGGGCAGCGGGAACAGCAACCTGACGGTGACGGGCGCGGTCGTCGGCTCGCCGGGGTTCATGTCGCCGGAGCAGGTGCGCGGCGAGACGGTGACCGTGGCGAGCGATGTGTTCTGCCTGGGGTCGGTGCTCGCGTTCGCGGCCACCGGGCGGCAGCCGTTCGGCCGGGTGGACAGCGGCATACACGCCCTGATGTACCGAATAGCCCAGGAGGAACCCGACCTGGACGGGCTGCCCGAGGGGCTGCTGGGCCTGGTGAGCGCCTGTCTGAGCAAGGACCCCACGCAGCGCCCGTCGGTGCCGGACCTGATCGCGTACACCGAGGCGGCCGCGCCCGATCCCGCCGAGCCGTGGCTGCCGGGCGGGCTGCTGGCCCGCCTCGGCCGGGACGCGCTGCAGCTGCTGGAGGCCGAGAACCCGTATCAGCAGGCGACGGCCCCGGCGCCCACCCCGCAGCAGAGCGCGTACGCCACTCCCCAGACCCCTTCCGCGTACGCCACTCCCCAGACGCCTTCCGCCTACGCCACTCCGAGCGGCCCGGCGGCGTCCGGGTACCCGATGGGCGGGGCCGCCGGGCCCATGGCGCAGCAGCCGGGCGGGCCGTGGCCGCAGCAGGGCGGCGGCTACCAGGCCCCGGCCGTTCCGCCGGAGCAGGGCGGGAAGGTGCGCTCGGTGCGTGCGCTGGGGAACACCCTGGTGGGCGTGTTCAGCCTGTGGATGCTGCTGACGATCAGCGATCTGTATCTGCGGATGTCGCAGTTCGGCTCGCTCCGCGACCTGGCCCACGACGAGGGATCCGCCGCCGCGGTCGGCCGCAGGTCGGCGGCGATCAGCTCGCTGGACGGCGCGCTGGGCATGTGCGTGGTCGCGCTCGTCGTGCTGTGGCTGGTGTGGTTCCGGCGTACGTACATCAACGCCACGGTGCTGTCCCCCGGCCGGTTGCGGTTCGGCAGTGGCTACGCCGTCGGGGCGTGGTTCATCCCGGTCGCGCTGCTGTGGATCCCCAAGCAGATCGCGAACGACATCTGGACCGGCAGCACTCCCCCGGGCCCCGGACGGGTGTCCCGCGCGGCGCTGCACTGGTGGTGGATGTTCTTCGTGGTGATGTGCTTCTCCGCCCCGTCCGCCGGTCTGCTGGAGGTCATCGTCGAGGGCGAGAACGAGGACCGGCGGATCGGGGTCGCCGGCCACATCGCGGACGACGTCGTCTCGCTGCTGGCCGCGGCGCTGGCCGTCGTCGTGGTGGTGAAGCTGACCGGGATGCAGGAGAGGCGGCGCGCGGCGCGGCGACAGCAGCACCAGTCGGTGCCCGCCGGGGTCTTCGGCCCGCCCGTGGCGTGATACGACGACGGCCCGCACATGGCGTGCGGGCCGTGGCCCCAGGGGGTGTCTCAGAGGAACGAGTTGATCTGGATCGTCTCGTCGCGGCCCGGGCCGACGCCGATCGCCGAGATGGGCGCGCCGGACATGTCCTCCAGCGCCTGCACATACTTCTGCGCGTTCTTGGGCAGGTCGTCGAAGGTCTTGGCCTGGGTGATGTCCTCCGACCAGCCCGGCAGCGTCTCGTAGATCGGCTTGGCGTGGTGGAAGTCGGTCTGGCTGTACGGCAGCTCCTCGACCCGCTTGCCGTCGATCTCGTACGCCACGCACACCGGGATCCGCTCCCAGCCGGTGAGCACGTCGAGCTTGGTGAGGAAGAAGTCGGTGAGCCCGTTGACCCGGGTCGCGTAGCGCGCGATGACCGCGTCGAACCAGCCGCAGCGCCGGTCGCGGCCGGTGGTGACACCGCGCTCGCCGCCGATGGTGCGCAGCTTCTCGCCGTCCTCGTCCAGCAGCTCGGTCGGGAAGGGGCCCGCGCCGACGCGCGTGGTGTAGGCCTTCAGGATCCCGATCACCCGGCTGATCTTCGTCGGCCCGACGCCGGTACCGGTGCAGGCACCGCCCGCGGTCGGGTTGGAGGAGGTGACGAAGGGGTACGTGCCGTGGTCGACGTCGAGCAGGGTGCCCTGGCCGCCCTCGAAGAGCACGACCTGGCCCTGGTCGACGGCGTTGTTGAGGACAAGGGTGGTGTCGGCGACGTAGCCGCCGAGCTGGTCCGCGTACCCCAGCAGCTCCTCGACCACCTGGTCCACGGCGATGGCGCGGCGGTTGTAGAGCTTGGCGAGCACCTGGTTCTTGAAGTCGAGCGCGGCCTCGACCTTCTGCCGCAGGATCGACTCGTCGAAGATGTCCTGGACCCGGATGCCGACGCGGTTGATCTTGTCGGCGTAGGACGGGCCGATGCCACGACCGGTGGTGCCGATCTTCCGCTTCCCGAGGAAGCGTTCCGTCACCTTGTCGATGGTGGTGTGATACGGCGTGATCAGGTGGGCGTTACCACTGATCAGCAGCTTGGACGTGTCGACGCCGCGCTCGTTCAGCCCGCTCAGCTCGGAGAGCAGGACCGCGGGGTCGATGACGACGCCGTTACCGATGACGGGGGTACATCCGGGCGAGAGGATGCCGGACGGGAGCAGGTGGAGGGCGTACTTCTGGTCGCCGACCACCACCGTGTGGCCCGCGTTGTTGCCGCCCTGGTAGCGGACCACATAGTCAACCGAACCACCGAGCAGGTCGGTGGCCTTTCCCTTGCCCTCGTCACCCCACTGAGCACCGAGCAGCACAAGTGCGGGCACAGGCGTACACCCCTTCCGGGCGGGGCATGTCCAACGTGCGTGGTGGCGTGCGTCACCACAAGAGCCGTCGAACCGGTGCCCCGGATAGACGAAGCCCCTGGCGCAACAGCGACAGGGGCTCTTGCACCGAGAGATTACCTGAGGAAGGACCGAGGTGTCGGCTCCAGACCCCTGGCACTCTCCGCCGGACACCGTCCGGGGGCGCCGCCTGCTCATGGTCATCGACCCCACCGCCCGGCGAACGGATGGGGAGTCGGTGCGCATCGCGAAAGATGTGCTGTGTGCGGGCGCGCAGACGAAAATCTGCCTGCCGGACGGCCCCGAGGAAGTCGAGCGGGCGCTGGCCCGGCGCGGCGGCCGGCGGCCGGTGGTGGTGGGCGACGACCGGGCCCTGCTGCGGGTCGTGGAGATGCTGCACCGGCAGCGCGAGCTGGCGGACGCGGCGCTGTCGGTCGTACCCGTCGGCGGGGCGGCCACGGTCGCCCTCGCCCACGCCCTCGGCGTGCCGACGGACGCGGTCGCTGCGGCGCGCACGGTGCTCGACGGCGCCGCCAGCCCGCGTGACCTGCTGGTGGACGAGAGCGGCGGGGTGGTCCTCGGGGGCTTGCGCATCCCCGGCGACGGCGCGGCCGGTACGGCGCCGCCGGGCCCGGCCGGGCCGTACGGACCGTCCGGCGCCCCCGGTACGGGGCCGGGCGGCGCGGACGGCGGCGTGAGCGGTCGCGGCGCGGGCGGCGGGGCGGCGGGGGGCTGCGACTGCGGCTGCGATCCGTACGCCGAGGACCCCGGCGCGGCCGGGCCGGGCGGCGGGTCCGGGCCCGGCGGCGAGGCCGGTCCGGGGCGTACGGGCGGCTGTGCGGCGGGCGGCCACCACCCCTGGTGGACCCCGGCGGCGCGCACCGCGCGGACGGCGCTGACCCTGCTGTCGCTGCCGGTCATCGGGCTCGGCGCGGGCGGCCGGGGGCGCCGGGCACAGCCGCCGCCGCAGCGGCTGCGGGTCGAGGCGGACGGGGTGCTGCTGACCGATCTGGACCGGCGGGTCGAGGGGGTCTCGGTATCGACAGCGGCGCCGGGCGGCGGACTGGCCGAGGTGGTGGTCCATCCGCACGCGGGCGACGGCGCCGAGGGGCCGGTGCGGGCGCGGGCCCGCGCCGTGACCGTCTCCGGCCAGGACTTCCGCTACCACTCGGACGCGCTGGTCCGCGGCCCGGTGCGCAGCCGGACCTGGACGGTGCTCGCCGGGGCGTGGAACCTGACCCTGCCGCACCACCGGTGACCGGCTGCGGGCCAGGGTGATCGTTACTGCTCCTCGGCCCCGCCGCGCGCCGCCTGGTGGGCGCGCCAGCGATCCAGCATCGTGCGCAGTTCGCTCTGCATGAACTCGAAGAACTCGGCGGTCTCGGACACCCGCTGCCCGGCCGGGGTGTCCGGGCCGAGGATCTTCGCCCCGTCCCGCATGGTGGACTCCCACCGCACGAGCAGCTGGTCGCGGCGGGACAGCGACTCGTACCAGGTCGCGCTGTAGAGCCGGTAGCGCTCGCGCCGGGAGCCCGGTTCGCGCTCCCGCGCGACCAGATCGACCTGGGCGAGGTAGCGGATCGCGCCGGAGACGGCGGCCGGGCTGATTCGAAGCTGCTCGGCGAGTTCGGCGGAGGTGAGCGCGCCGGAGTCGGAGACGAGCAGCGCGGCGAAGACGCGGGCGCCCATCCGCTGCATCC
Source organism: Streptomyces sp. NPDC007983 (assembly GCF_042958345.1). Classification (NCBI taxonomy): domain Bacteria; kingdom Bacillati; phylum Actinomycetota; class Actinomycetes; order Kitasatosporales; family Streptomycetaceae; genus Streptomyces; species Streptomyces sp. NPDC007983. Next base: position 879,638 of record NZ_JBIBJI010000001.1, on the reverse strand, counting down.
CGGCCTCGACGAGATCGGCCGCGAACCGCTCGACGAACCGGGACACCGCCTCGTCATCACGTGCGTCTTGCTCTTCGATCATCTCGCCCACCGGCTCATCATCTCCTCTCTTCGTCACATCATCATAAGTTTATATAGTTCCTTAACTTCACAAATCTGTGAAAGTAGCGTAGCTTCGCCACCATGACGACGGCAATCTCCGTGTCCGGCCTGCACAAGTCCTTCGGTCGGACCCACGCGTTGGACGGCCTCGACCTCGAAGTCGAGGCAGGCGAGGTCCATGGCTTCCTCGGGCCCAACGGCGCCGGGAAGTCCACCAGCATCCGGGTCCTGCTCGGACTGCTGCGCGCCGACTCGGGTGCGGTCCAGCTCCTCGGCAAGGACCCCTGGCACGATGCGGTCGACCTCCATCAGCACATCGCGTACGTCCCCGGAGACGTCACCCTGTGGCGCAGCCTGAGCGGTGGCGAGGTCATCGACCTGTACGGGCGGCTCCGGGGCGGGCTGGACCAGACCCGGCGCAAGCGGTTGCTGGAGCGGTTCGAGCTGGACCCGACCAAGAAGGGCCACACCTACTCCAAGGGCAACCGCCAGAAGGTCGCGCTGGTCGCCGCCTTCGCCTCCGAGGTCGAGCTGCTGATCCTCGACGAGCCGACCTCCGGGCTCGACCCGCTGATGGAGGAGATCTTCCGCGAGTGCGTGGCCGAGGAGCGCGACCGCGGGCGCACCGTGCTGCTCTCCAGCCACATCCTCAGCGAGGTCGAGGCGCTGTGCGACCGGGTCAGCATCATCCGCAAGGGCAGGCGGGTCGAGTCCGGCTCGCTCGCCGAGCTGCGCCATCTGACGCGTACGTCGGTGACCGCGGAGCTGGCCGCCCCGCCCAGCGGGCTGTCCGGGCTGCCCGGCGTGCACGGCCTCGACGTCCAGGACCAGCGGGTCAGCCTCCAGGTCGACTCCGAGAACCTGGACGCCGTGCTCCGCCGGCTCACCGAGGCGGGAGTGCGCAGCCTCACCTCCACCCCGCCCACCCTGGAAGAGCTGTTCCTCCGCCACTACCAGGACGACATCGCCCGCACCGGTGCCGGTGCCGGCACCGGCACCGGCACGGAAGAGGCGATCGCCCGATGACCGCCGTAGCCGACGCGCGGGTCACCGGCCGCGCCCGCGGCTCGTCCCGCGATCTGACCGGCACCGGCACCCTGCTGCGGCTCGCGCTGCGCCGTGACCGGATCATGATGCCGGTGTGGGTGCTGTGCCTCGGGCTCACCGCCTCCAGCACCGTCACCCGCCTCGACAGCGCCTACGACACCCCCGCCAGGCGGGCCCAGCTCGTCCATGACATGAACGGCAACGGGGCCACCCGCGCGCTGTTCGGCACCGCCTTCGGCGACTCGCTCGGCGCGCTCACCGTCTGGCGGGTGGGCGCCTTCCTCGCGGTGTTCGCCGCGATCATGAGCCTGCTCATCGTCATCCGGCACACCCGCGAGGAGGAGGAGACCGGCCGCCAGGAGGCACTGTCCTCGTGCGTGGTCGGCCGCCGCGCGGGCCTCACCGCGGCCCTGCTCACCGTGGCCATCGCCAACGCCGCCGTCACCCTGCTCATCGCGGGCGGTCTCGCGGGCCAGGGCGGCAGCGGGGCGGTCGCCCTGGGGCTGACCGTCGGCCTGTCCGGGATGGCCTTCGGCGGTCTGGCCGCCGTCGCCGCCCAGCTCACCGAGAGCGCGCGGCTCGCCCGGGGGCTCTCCTCGGCCGCCGTCGGCGTGGCGTTCGTGCTGCGCATGGCGGGCGACGCCGCCGAGGACGGCTCCAAGGGCTCCGGTCATCTGCTGGTCTGGCTCTCGCCGCTGGGCTGGGCCGAGTACGCCCGGCCGTTCGCGGCCGAGCGCTGGTGGCCCCTGCTGCTGATCGCGGTGCTGGCCGCCGCGTCCATCTCCCTCGCGTACACCCTCGCGGGCCGCCGCGACGTCGGCGCCAGCTTCTACGCGACCCGCCCCGGACCGCCCGCGGCGGGCCCGTTCCTGCGCGGCGTCTTCGGCCTGGCCTGGCGCCTCCAGCGCGGCGCCCTGGCCGGCTGGGCCGCCGGGTTCGTCTTCGCGGGCGCCCTCTTCGGCGCCATCTCGGACGGCGCCGACGGCTTCCTCGGCGACAGCGACCAGACCCGCGAGATCATCGAGCGCATGGGTGGCGCCCAGGGCCTCAACGACGCCTTCCTGGCCGCCATGGTCGGCGTCCTCGGCACCATCCTCACCGTCTACACCGCCGGTTCCGTGCTGCGGCTGCGCAGCGAGGAGACCGACCAGCGCGCCGAACCGCTGCTGTCCAACGCCGTCAGCCGAGTCCGCTGGGCCGCCAGCCACCTGGTCATCGCCTACCTCGGCCCGGTCGCCGTGCTCGCCGTCGGCGGTCTCGCGCTGGGCTTGGGCTACGGGCTGGCGGCGGGCGACGTGGGCGGCTCGCTGCCGCGCGTCCTGGGCGCCGCCCTCTCCCAGACCCCGGCGGTGTGGCTGATCACCAGCCTGACGGTCCTGATCGTCGGGGCGCTGCCGAAGTACTCGGCCGCCGCCTGGGGCCTGGTCGGCTGGGTCGCCGCCCTCGGCTGGATGGGTCCGGCGCTCAAGGTGCCGCAGTCCGTCATGAACACCTCGCCGTTCAGCCATCTGCCGAAGCTGCCCGGTGAGCATGTCACCGCGGCCCCGTTCGTGTGGATGGTTCTGCTCTCGGCCGTCCTGACCGCCGGAGGACTGGTGGCCCTGCGCCGCCGCGACATCGGCGGCTGACCGTCACCGCTCTCGGCGCCGGGCCCGCACTCCCCCTGTGGCGGTCCCGGCGCCGAGTCATGTGCGGCTGCGGCTGCGGCTGCGGATGCGGCTGGGGATGCCAGACCTCGGACGTCAGACCTCCACCAGCAGCTCCGTCAGCCCTCGGATCACATACCCCGGCTGCCACTCCGGCTCCCGGACCAGCCGCAGCTCCGGCGCGGCGCGCAGCAGCGCGCCGAAGGACGCGGCGAGTTCGATACGGGCCAGCGGGGCGCCCAGGCAGTAGTGGATCCCGGCGCCGAAGCTGAGGTGGGGATTGTCGGCGCGGGCGAGGTCGAGGGTGTCGGGCCGCTCGAAGCGGGCCGGGTCGCGGTTGGCCGAGCCGAAGAGCAGGGCGACCTCGTTGCCGCGCGGGATGAGGGTGTCACCGACCCGGATGTCCTCCAGGACCCAGCGCTCGAACAGCTGCAGCGGGGTGTCGTAGCGCAGCAGCTCGTCCACAGCGGTGGACAACAGCGCGTCCGGGGTGGCCTGCAGCCGGGCCAGCTGCTCGGGGTGGCGGAAGAGCGTCCACCAGCCGTTGCCGGTGGTGTTGACGGTGGCCTCGTGGCCCGCGTTCAGCAGCAGCACACACGTGGAGACCATCTCCTGCTCGGAGAGCCGGTCCCCCTCGTCGTGCGCGGCGATCAGCGCGCTGATCAGGTCCTCGCCCGAAGACTTACGGCGGGCGGCGATCAGCCCGCGCAGATACTCCGAGAACTCCTCCGACGCCCGCACCGCGCGGCGCGCCGTCTCCTCGCCCGGGTTCAGCTCGAACATCCCACAGATGTCCGCCGACCAGGGGCGCAACGCCGGGCGGTCGGCGGGCGGAATGCCCAGCATCTCGGCGATGACCTCGACCGGCAGCGGTTCGGCGACCGCCGCGATGAGATCGCCGCCGCCGGACGTCACGAACGAGTCCACCAGCCCGGACGCCAGCCGCCGGATCGTCGGCACCAGCCCCTGGACCGTGCGCGGCGTGAACGCCTTGGAGACCAGCCGCCGCAGCCGGGTGTGGTCCGGCGCCTCCAGGTCCAGCATGCCGTTGCCGTTGAGGGTGTGGAACGGCTCGTGCTCGGGGGGCGGGGCGGTGCGGCCGAACTCCTCGTGGGTGAAGCGGTGCAGATACGTACGCCCCAGCCGCCGGTCGGTCAGCAGGGCGCGCACATCCTCGTAGTGCGGGATCAGCCACTGGCGGGAGGGCGCGAACCAGTGCGCCCGGCCCTGCTCTCGCAGGCTCGCGTAGGCCGGGTAGGGGTCGGCGACGAACGACGGCTGCCACGGGTCGAAGGCAGGGGCTGCGCTGCTCATTACCGGACCGTATCGCCGGACCGGCCCGTCCTGAAGAGGGCTTTGGTCTGTTGTCGGGGGTCAGCCGCCGGGGGTCACGATCCGGGCCTCGTACGCGAAGACCGCGGCCTGGGTGCGGTCCCGCAGCCCGAGCTTCACCAGGATCCGGCTCACATGGGTCTTCACCGTCGACTCGGCCACCACCAGCTGCTCCGCGATCTCCGCGTTGGACCGGCCCTGCGCGACCAGCACCAGCACCTCGTTCTCCCGCTCGGTCAGCTCCTTCAGCCGCTCCTGCGGGCCCGGCCGCGGCCCGCCGGGCAGGGCGTCGAGCCCGCCGCCCTGCGAGAACGTCGTGATGAGCCGCTTGGTGACGGTGGGCGCCAGCAGCGCCTCCCCCGCCGCCACCACCCGTACCGCCTCGCCGAGCTGCCGGGCCGAGGCGTCCTTGAGCAGAAAGCCGCTCGCCCCGGCGCGGAGCGCCTGGTAGACGTACTCGTCGAGGTCGAAGGTGGTCAGCACCAGGACCTTGGCGTCGGCGTCCGCCGCCACGATCTCCCGCGTGGCCTCCAGCCCGTTCAGCACCGGCATCCGGATGTCCATCAGCACCACATCCGGGCGCAGCGCCGTGACCTGGGCGATCGCCTCGCGCCCATCGACCGCCTCACCGACGACCTCGATGTCCGGCTGGGCGCCCAGCAGCACGGAGAAGCCCTCGCGGACCATCATCTGGTCGTCGACGATCAGCACGCGGATCGCGGGCGCGGGGGCGGTCGCGGTGTCGTGCGTCATGCACCCGGCTCCGACTCCATGACCTTCTCCAGGGGGGCCTTCTCCAGAGGGACCGTGTCCGCAGCCGGCGCCTCCGGGACCGGGATGAAGACGGTGACCTCGTAGCCGCCGTCCTCCTCCCGCTCCCCCGCCCGTATCTCCCCGTCCAGCATCGCGACCCGCTCCCGCATCCCGAGCAGCCCCTGGCCCATGCCCGGCGAGGGCGACACCGCCTTGGTGGGCGGCCCGTTGACGACGCGCAGCCCGAGGCCGCCGAGCACGTACGACACCTCGACCCGCGCTGTCGACCCCGGGGCGTGGCGCAGCGCGTTGCTCAGCGCCTCCTGCACGATGCGGTACGCGGACAGCTCCACGCCCTGCGGCAGCGGGCGCACCGCGCCCGTCGTGACGTGATCGACCGCCAGGCCCGCGGCCCTGACGCCCATGAAGAGGCTGTCGAGCGTGGCCAGCGTGGGCTGGGGCGCCTCAGGGCCGGCGTCGGGGTAGCCGTCGGACGCGTCCGCCCGCACCACCCCGAGGACGCGGCGCAGCTCGGTGAGGGCGATCACCGCGTTCTCCCGGATGGTCGCGAAGCTCCTGGTCAGCTCCTCGGGCGGGTTCTCCACCCGGTACGGGGCCGCCTCCGCCTGAATGGCGATGACGGACATGTGGTGCGCGACGACGTCATGCAGCTCCCGCGCGATGGTGGCGCGCTCCTCCAGGGTGGTGCGGCGGGACCGTTCCTCGACGGTCGCCGACTCCTGCACCGCTATGGCCCGCTTGCTCTCGCGCAGGCTGCGCCCGGTGACGACGGCACAGAGCACCAGCCCGGAGACGAGCACCATCCGGAAGGCGTCCGAGCCGTACATGTCGTCGTCGTAGTGCTCGACCACACCCCCGAGAAGGGCCGTGATCAGCCATATCTCGGCGGCCACCCGGGGGCGCGACCGGGCCGCGACCACCACCATCACCACGATGTGGGAGGTGAACATCGGAATGGGCCACGGCCAGCCCATCCCCAGCTCCAGAGGCAGCAGCCCCATTCCCGTCACGACGCTCGCCCCGAACGACAGCCACCAGGCGCCGACCGGCCGGAACAGCGTCAGAAGCAGCGGCACCCCGCTCAGCAGGGCCAGCACCGGGCCCACCTCATCGGGCACGATGAAGACCGACTGGGCCATGACGTAGAACGCGCAGGCCGTGAGCGCGGCATGCGGCAGCCGGCCCACGTAGTGCCGGGCCCGCTCCGGGGCCCGGCGCATCAGCGGATGCCCCGAACTCAGCGGCGGCAGGGGGCGGATGGCGAACGCATCCTCGAACAAGTCCTGCCGCAGGCCGGACAGCGCACTGCGGGCGATGCGGAGCTCGGTCCGCGGAATCGTCTGGGTCACGCCTCACACCGTAGGGAGCGGGCGGTCCCGCGTCGTCCCCACCGATGGTGATTGTCCGGCGTCCCTCTCAAGTACTACGCGTACCACGCGTACTACGCGGCGAGCCGGGCGATCTCGTCGGCGACCGTGCGGGCGGCGGCGGTGGCCGGGTCGATCAGCGGGAAGTGCCCGACGGCGGCGATGCGCACCACTCGCGGCGGCTGCCCGGCGACCGCCCCGGCCGCCGCGAAGGAATCCGCGACCTGCGGCGGAACGTCGACATCCGTGCCGCCCTGCACGAGGACCGTGGGCACGCCGGTGGGCAGCAGCGCGGCGGGATCGGCGAACGGCAGCCGCGCGGCGAGCCGGTCACCGAGCAGTTCGTCGACGGCGTCCGAGCACACCCGCAGCGCGCGGGCGGCGCTGAGATCCGCGATCGGGGCGAGCGCGACGACGCCGCGGAGCGGGGGTGGCGCGGCCAGATGCCACCGGGCGTGCGGCGGCAGGCGGTGCCGGGCCGCCGCCCACAACGCGGCATGCCCGCCCGCCGAGTGCCCGGCGAGCACGACCCGATCGACGTCGGCCACCCCGCCGAGCCCCGACTCCCGCACGAGCCGCGGCACCCGGTCGACGACGGCGGCGATGTCGTCGAACGTCTCCGGCCACCGTCCCGCCCGGTGCCGCGCCCCTGGCGGGTGTCCACGGTCGGGCTCGGCGCCGCGGCGGTATTCGGGGAGGGCCACCGCGAAGCCGCGACCCGCCAGGTGCGCCGCGAACGGGGAGAGGTGGCGGCGGTCGTAGGGGGCGCGCCAGGCGCCGCCGTGGAAGAGGACGACCAGCGGGGCGGGGGCCGCCGGGTCGCGGGGGAGGTGGAAGTCCACCACCTGGTCCGGGTGTTCGCCGTACGCGGCCGTCGCGTCCGGCGCCACCGGGGCGTGGCCGAACAGGGACGCCTCCTCGGCGGCCGCGTCGAGACGCATCGGTCAGCCCACCTCGCCCAGTACGTCGGCCAGCACCCGCGCCGCCCGCTCCACCTCGGCGAAACCGGTGTACAGCGGGGTGAAGCCGAAGCGCAGCACGTCGGGGCGGCGGAAGTCGCCGACGACGCCGCGCCGCACCAGTTCGGCCATCGCCGGGCCCGCGTCCGCGCAGCGCAGCGCGACCTGGCTGCCGCGTTCCGCGTGGGCGGCCGGGGTGACGGACTCGACGCGGCCTGCCGGTACGTACCGCTGGACGCAGCGCAGGAAGAAGTCCGTCAGGGCCAGGCTCTTGGCCCGTACGGCCTCTACGGGGACGTCGTCCCACACCTCCAGCGCGGCCTCCAGCGCGAGCATGGAGAGGATGTCGGGGGTGCCGACGCGGCCGCGGGCCGCGCCGTCGGCGGGGGTGTAGCCGGGGTCCATGCCGAAGGGGTCGGCGTGGGAGTTCCAGCCGGGGAGCGGGGAGTCGAAGCGCGGCTGGTGCTCGTGCGCCACGTACAGATAGGCGGGCGAACCGGGCCCCCCGTTGAGGTACTTGTACGTGCAGCCGACCGCGAGGTCGACCCCGTGCGCGTCGAGGCCCACCGGCAGCGCGCCCGCGCTGTGGCACAGGTCCCACACGACGAGCGCCCCGGCCGCGTGCACGGCGGCCGTCGTGCCGGGCAGGTCGTGGAGGCGGCCGGTCCGGTAGTCGACGTGGTTGACGAGCGCGACGGCGGTGCGCGCCCCGACCGCGTTCGGTACGTCGCCCGCCGCCACCGGCCGCACGGTGCAGCCGGTCATGCGGGCGGCGGATTCGGCGATGTAGCCGTCGGTCGGGAAGGTGGCCTCGTCCACCACGATCTGGTCGCGGTGGGCGCCGCGCTCCTGGGCGATGCGTACCGCGGCGACGACCGCCTTGAAGACGTTCACGCTGGTCGAGTCGCCGACCACCACCTGTCCGGGGGCGGCGCCGACGATCCGTCCCACGCGGTCGCCGATCCGCTCGGGGGCGGTCCACCAGCCGCTCTCCTCCCAGGAGCGGATGCGCAGCTGTCCCCATTCGCGGGCCACGACATCGGCCAGCCGGTCGGGGACGGCGCGGGGCAGCGCGCCGAGCGAATTGCCGTCGAGATAGACGATGTCGTCGAGGGTGAAGGCGTCGCGCCGGTCGCGGAGTTCATCGGCCGCGTCGAGCGCGGCGGCCTCGCCGGTCAGTTCCGTGGAGAGCGTCGCGTCAGACATGGCTGCGCGCCGTCCACAGCTCGGGGAAGACGTTCTTCGTGGCCCGCTTCTCCAGCCAGGCGACCCCGGCGGAGCCGCCGGTCCCGGTCTTGGCGCCCATGGCCCGCCGGGTGGCCACCAGATGGTCGTTGCGCCAGCGCCACACCAGCTCGGCGACCTCGGTCAGCGCCTCGCCGAGCCGGGTCAGCTCGTCCTCGCGCGGGCCGGAGTAGATCTCCTGCCACACCCGCTCCACGCCGGGGTCCGGTTCGTACCTGCGGGCGGGGTCGCGGTCCAGTACGGCGGCGGGGATGGCGTGGCCACGGCGGGCCAGGAAGCGCAGCACCTCGTCGTACAGGCTGGGCTCGGTCAGCGCCTTCTCCAGCTCCGCGTACTCGCGCGGCGCGCCCCGGTGCGGGACCAGCATGGACGCCGACTTCTCGCCGAGCAGGAACTCCAGCCGCCGGTACATCGCGGACTGGAACCCGGAGCCGTCGCCGAGCGCGGAGCGGTACGCGTTGAACTGGCCGGGCGTGAGGTGCGCGAGCGGCTTCCAGGACGCGTTCAGGGACTCCAGCTCGTAGGTGGAGCGCCGCAGGGCCTCCAGCGCGGTGGGCAGGTCGTCCTCGCGCAGCGCCTGCGCGGCGGTGTGCCACTCGTGGACGATGACGGTGAACCACAGCTCCATGACCTGGGTGGTGACCAGGAAGACCATCTCGCCGGGGTCGTCGGAGAGCGGGTGCTGGAGGTGGGTGAGGACGGACGCCCGGACGTAGTCCTCGTACGGGGTCGTGCCCTGGAAGTCCAGATGGGGAGCCTCGGGCTCGCCGTCGGACGTGATGGCGTCCTCGCGGACGGCTTCATCGGGGGCGGATTTCGGGGCAGGCTGCTGCGACATCGCATCTCCTGTGTACTGCTCGCCACCGGGTAGCGGTCCGCCCCATCCCTTCGGTCTCGGAGCCCCGGTCCCCTCAGGGGCCACCTGTGTGGTCCCTGCCCGCATCATGCGTCCCGCGCGCGCCGCTCGCAAGTGCGTGCGGCACGTTCACGGCGACGCGAAACGGGCCCGCCGGCGCGAATCGCCCCCGGCGGGCCCGTCTCGGAATCAGCCTCGGAAGAGGTCAGGACAGCGTGTCCGCCGCGGTCGGGGAGCTGTCGCGCAGGAACGTCGAGCAGCGCTCGTACTCCTCCTGCTCACCGATGGACTGCGCGGCACGGGCGAGCGCGTGCAGGGCGCGCAGGAAGCCCCGGTTGGGCTCGTGCTCGAAGGGCACGGGACCGTGGCCCTTCCAGCCGCTGCGCCGCAGCGCGTCCAGTCCGCGGTGGTAGCCGGTGCGGGCGTACGCGTACGACTCGACCACCCGGCCGTTCTCGAACGCCTCGTCCGCGAGCTGGGCCCAGGCGAGCGAGGAGGCCGGGTACTTCGCGGCGACCTCGGTGGGAGCCGCGCCGGACGCGAGCAGTTCCCGGGGCTCGGGGTCGTCGGGCAGATGGGTCGGGGGCGGTCCCCCGAGCAGGTTCTCGTGAATGGCCATGGTTTCCAGTCTGCCGGACCACCCGCCCCGCCCGCCGCCCCACACCCGGCTCCGTCCACCCCCGGGCCCCACGAAGGGGCCTTGAGTCAGGCGGGTGGGCCGTCGGAGCGGCGGGGGCGGCCCGGGCGCTCGCCCGGATCCAGGGGCGGGGCACCCACCCCGCAGTGGTACGCGCACTCGGGACGGCAGGGGCGCTCCTCCGCCGCCCGCGCCCCCTCCTGTTCGGTCTTCGCCTCGGCCTCCGCGCCCCCGGCCCACTCCAGCGCGTCCGCCCGTACCGTGCGCCAGGCGATGAGCGCGCCCACCACCAGCACCGCCGCGCAGATCGGCATCGCCTTCCGGAACGACTCCGAGAACCGGTCCGCCGACCGGTACGCCTCCGAGCCCATGCCCGCCAGCAGCGGCAGCGCCGCCACCGCCACCAGGCCCGCCGCCCGCGCCGCCGCGTTGTTGATGCCGCTGGCCAGGCCCGCCCGTCCGACGTCCACCGAGGCCAGGACGGTCGCGGTGAGCGGGGCGACGAGCACCACCATGCCCAGTCCCATCACCAGCAGCGCGGGCAGCACGTCCCGCCAGTAGACGGCCCCCACCCCGGCCCGGGTCATCAGCAGCATTCCGGCCGCGCACAGCAGCGGGCCGACGGTCAGCGGGATGCGCGGGCCGATGCGTTTGCCCAGCTCGCCGGAGCGGGCCGACAGCAGCAGCATCAGCAGCGTCGTCGGCAGCAGCGCGGTCCCGGCGGCCAGCGCGGAGTAGCCGACGACCACTTGGAGGTTGAGGACGACCAGGAAGAAGAAGCCGCCGAACGCCGCGTACACGCACAGCGTCACCGCGTTCACGGCGGTGAACTGGCGCGAGGAGAAGAGCGTGAGCGGCAGCATCGGCTCGGGGCGGACCCGCTCCACGTACACGAACGCCACCCCCGCCAGCAGCCCGGCCACGGCGGGCAGCACCACGGAGAGCGACGCGCCCCGCTGCGGCGCCGCGATCAGCGCGTACGTCACCATGCCGAGCGCGAACGCGCCGAGCACCGCGCCCAGCACGTCGAACCGGCCATGCGCCCGCGGATCCCGGGACTCCGGTACGTGCCGCAGCGCGACCGGTACGCATACGGCCGCCAGCGGCACGTTGAGGAAGAACACCCAGCGCCAGCCCGGACCGTCCACCAGCCAGCCCCCGAGGAACGGCCCGATCGCCGCCCCCACCCCGCCGAACCCGGACCACAGCCCGACCGCCCGGGCCCGGTCGTCGGCGTGGATGACCGACTGGATCAGCGCCAGCGAGCCGGGGGTGAGCAGCGCCCCGCCGATGCCCTGGAGGGCGCGGGCGCCGATGAGCACCGGGGCGTTCGGGGCCATCCCGCACAACAGGGACGCGAGCGCGAACCACACCACGCCGATGATGAACACCCGCCGCCGCCCGAAGCGGTCGCCGAGCGCCCCGCCGAGGAGGATGAGCCCGGCGAGGGTGAGCATGTACGCGTTGACGGTCCACTGCAGGACGGCGAGATCGGCGCCGAGGTCGAGACCGATGCGGGGCAGCGCGACATTGACCACGGTGCTGTCGAGAAGCGCCATCGCGGAGCCCAGCACGGTGGTCAGCACGACCCACCGCCCAGCGGCGCTGGAGAGCCGCACCGCGGCGGCGGGTGCGTCATCGCTCATACCTGGATCATCCTCGCGTCCCCCGCGAGGAGCCAGCCCACGAGCGCGGTCCGCCGGCGGCCGCCGCACCCTGGCCCGCCGGTGCGGGAAGCGCACGGGCCCGGCGGCCGCCGCGAGGGCGGGCCGCCGGGCCCGGGAGGACGGCGCCGGTTACTTCAGCTTGGTGCCGGTGGAGCGCAGGTTCGCACAGGCCTGGGTGACGCGCTCGGCCATGCTCTTCTCGGCCACCTTGCCCCAGCTGCGCGGGTCGTAGGTCTTCTTGTTGCCGACCTCGCCGTCGACCTTCAGCACACCGTCGTAGTTGCGGAACATGTGGTCCGCGATCGGCCGGGTGAAGGCGTACTGCGTGTCGGTGTCCAGGTTCATCTTCACCACGCCGTTCTCCAGCGCCGTGAGGATCTCCTGCTCCGTGGAGCCGGAGCCGCCGTGGAAGACGAAGTCGAACGGGTCGGTCTTGCCGGACTTCGCGGCGATCCCGTCCTGCAGCTGACGCAGCAGCTCCGGCCGCAGCACGACGTTGCCCGGCTTGTAGACGCCGTGGACGTTGCCGAAGGAGGCGGCCAGCAGGTAGCGGCCCTTCTCGCCCAGGCCCAGCGCCTCGGCGGTCCGCTCGACGTCAGCGACGGTGGTGTACAGCTCGTCGTTGATCTCGTGCGAGACGCCGTCCTCCTCGCCGCCGGTCGGGGTGATCTCGACCTCAAGGATGATCTTGGCCTTGACCGCCTCGGCCAGCAGCTCCTGCGCGATGCGCAGGTTGTCGTCCAGCGTCTCGGCGGAGCCGTCCCACATGTGGGACTGGAACAGCGGGTTCTGGCCGCTCGCGACGCGCTCCTGGGAGACCGCGAGCAGCGGACGCACATAGCCGTCCAGCTTGTCCTTCGGGCAGTGGTCGGTGTGCAGCGCGATGTTGACCGGGTACTTCTTGGCGACGACGTGCGCGAACTCGGCGAGCGCGACCGCGCCCGACACCATGTCCTTGCTGTACTGGCCACCCAGGAACTCGGCACCACCGGTGGAGATCTGGACGATGCCGTCGCTCTCCGCTTCGGCGAAGCCCCGCAGCGCGGCGTGCAGCGTCTGCGTCGAGGTCACGTTGATCGCCGGGTAGGCGAACTTGCCTGCCTTCGCCCGGTCGAGCATCTCGTTGTAGATCTCAGGGGATGCGATGGGCATCTGTCCGCTCCTTGTGATGTGCGGGTGAGGTTCTTGGCCCTGACCTAGGGGGAGTCCTGCGGCGACGTCATCGTCGCGGCCATCTTCCCAGACTCCGTCGATTGCTCCACACGGCGCACGCGGGGACCACACGGACGGGGGTGGGTGGTTTCACGTGAAACCACCCACGCGACTGCTCCTGGTCAGGTCGGGCCGAGGTCAGCTCAGGTCGAGAGCAGCTCAGGCCGAGGTCGGCTCAGGCCGAGGTCGGCTCAGGCCGAGGTCAGCTCAGGCCGAGGTCGGCGAGCGAGTACGCCGGTACGTACGGCAGCCCGGCGTCCGCGATCGCGGGCGCGGCCCCGCGCTCGACGATCGTGGCGACCGCGACGACCTCGGCGCCCGCCTCACGCGCCGCCTCGACGGCGGTCAGCGGCGAGCCGCCGGTGGTGGAGGTGTCCTCGACCACCAGCACCCGCCGCCCCGCGATGTCCGGGCCCTCGATCCGCCGCTGCAGACCGTGGGTCTTCTGCGCCTTGCGGACGACGAAGGCGTCGAGCCCGCGGCCGCGCGCGGCGGCCGCGTGCAGCATGGACGTGGCCACCGGGTCGGCGCCCAGGGTCAGGCCGCCCACCGCGTCGTAGTCCAGGTGGGCCGTGGCGTCGAGCATGACCTGCCCGACCAGGGGCGCGGCCTCGGCGTCCAGGGTGATCCGGCGCAGGTCGATGTAGTAATCGGCCTCCTTGCCGGAGGAGAGGGTCACCGTGCCGTGGACCACGGCCTTGTCCTTGATCTGCTGCAGCAGGGCGTCACGCGCTTCGCTCATGCGGACGAGCTTAGGCGGTATCCGCACCGGCCCCCATCGGCCCCTACGCCGGCTCGCGCCAGCTCCACGTCATGGAGATCTCCAGCGGGTCGATGGGCGTGACCAGGCGGGGAAGGGTGTTCAGACCGTTCGGCGGCCCGGACTGCGGCTCGACGCACACGGCCTCCGCCTGCTCGTCGTAGATCACGACCCATTCGCTGCGGCTGGTGACCGTCAGTTCGAGCCGCCCCGGCCAGGTCAGCGTGACGTCCACGCCGTCCGGCATGCCGAAGCAGTCGTCCCACGGGCCGGGGCGCGGCGGGATGCGGTGGCCGGTGGGGAGGTGGTTCTCGCCGCGCTCCTCCTGCCATTCCGCGGTGAAGGACAGCTCGACGTCGGCGCCGCCCTCGCCCAGGTCGCGCAGGAACCACGGGTGCCACCCGGCCTGCGCCGGGAAGGAGTCGCCGTCCGTCTCCACGCTCATGGTGACGGTCAGCGCGTCAGCGGCCAGGTCGAAGCTCTGGGTGACCCGGCCCTCGTACGGCCAGGGGTCGGCGAGGTCGTAGGTGAAGGCCGCGCTGTCCGGCCCGGTGCGGACCGTATGCCAGGCGAGGTCCCGGCCGGTGCCGTGGATCGCGTGCGGCGGGGAGTTGACGGGCAGCTGATGGCTCCGGCCGCCGTCGCGGAACCGTCCCAGCTCGACCCGGCCGCACCAGGGCACCATCGGGAAGGACCCGTACCGCGGGCCCTGCCGCAGCAGCTCCGTGCCACCGATGCGCAGCGAGCCGATGCGGCAGCCGTTGTCGGGCGAAACGGTCAGCTCGGCGTCCCCGGCGGTCAGCCGGACGCCCTTGGTATCCGTTGTCTCTTCGGTCACGTCACGACCCTATGCGCAGCCGCTCAGGGACGGCGACCGGTCAGCGACGCCGCCCGCTCACCGGCGGCGGCGCAGGACGCGCCGTCCGACGACGACGGCCGACGCGAGCACCACGGCGGCAGCGGGCGCGGCCCAGCGCAGCGCGGCGCTGGTGGACCCGGCCTCGGGCGCCGGTACGGGGGCGTAGCGGCCGCGGGGCGGGGCGTGGTCGACCTCCTCGGTCGAGCGGCCGATCATGGTGCGGCGGGCGTGCGCGGCCTCGGCCGGGGGCTCGTCGTCGTCGAGCCCGCCCAGCTCGGCGAGGGCGCTGACGTCGTCCACCGAGTCGATGTCGTCGAGGTCGCCGATGTCGTCCACGTCGACGTCCTCGGCCTCCTCCACGCCATCGGCCCGGTCGTCGGCCTGAGCGGTGTCGTCGGCCTGAGCTGTGTCGTCGGCCTGAGCGGTGTCGTCGGCGCGCAGCGGCAGCTCCGCCTCGGCGAGCGGGTCGTGATCGGCGGGCGGGGTGATCGGGGACGCCTCGAGACCGGACGCCAGCGCCGCCCCGAAGCGGTCCAGCAACCGGCGGGCCACCGTCCCGGTCGCGTGCGCGTCGAATTCGGCCAACCGCCCCTCGCTGCGCACGGTCCCGGAGCAGCGCAGCCCCGTACCGCCGCCCTCCACGGCCCGTGGCGTCAGGGTCAGCGCGAGCTTCACCGAGCCGCCGCCCCGCGCCTCGGCGCCCTCGCCCTCGACCTCCACACCACCGCCGCGCTCGGTGACGCGCAGCGCACCGCGGTAGGTGATGGTGGATCCGCCGATGCGCAGCCGCAGCCGCCCGGCGAGCGGACCCGCGTCCTCATCAGCATCCTGCTGGAGCCCGGGGACGCAACGGGCGATGCGGTCGGGCTCCGAGAGCGCCTGCCGGACGGTGTCGACGGGAAACGGAACGAACACCTCATGCTCCATAGCTCAAGACACTACCCATCGCACGTTGACTGAGACCCGTTCCCACGCAACTTTCGTCCCATGAGCCCACGAGATCACGAACCCACCGGCCCACCGGCCCACCGGTCCCCGTGGCCCACGCGGTGTCAGTCCCCGTACCGCGGGTGCATGAGGGTCGACGGCGGCAGACGCGGCTCCCGCCTCCGCTCGGCCGCGCGCCGCGCCGCGTCCAGACCGGCCGGGGTGAGCGAGCGCGGGCGGGGGCCGTGACGGGCGAGGGCCAGCCGGGGCGGGGTGCGGGCCGCGAGCAGGAACCCCCAGTCGCGCGGCCCCTCCCCCGTCGGCCCGTCCGCCGCCGGGCCGCCGCCCGAGGGGCGCGCCGCCACCACGTACGGCACCGTCCGCAGCCCCACCGACCGCATCGTCGCGTCCACCGTCCAGTACGCGCGGGGCCGCGGGCCCGCCTCCCCCGCGTGCACGGCGAGCCGGCCGCCGGGGGCCAGCACGCGTTCCGCCAGGCCGTAGAACTCCTGCGAGTACAACTTGGTGCTCGACGTGAGGCCGGGGTCGGGCAGATCGCACACCACGACGTCGTACGCCGCCCTCCGCCGCAGCCAGTCGAAGGCGTCCGCGGTGACCACCCGCACCCGCGGATCGCGGTACGCGCCCGCGTTGAGGGCGGAGAGCGCGGGGTCGCGGCGGGCCAGCCGCACCACCTCGGGGTCGCGCTCGACGACGGTGACCGACCGGACCCCGGCATACCGCAGGACCTCGCGGGCCGCGAGCCCGTCGCCGCCGCCCAGCACCAGGACCCGGCGGTGCGGCCCGGCCGCCATCGCCGGATGGATCAGCGCCTCGTGGTAGCGCAGCTCGTCGTTCCCGCTGACCTGCAGCCGCCCGTCGAGGAACAGCGACAGCGGGCGCCCGCGGGTCCGGCCGCCGGTGAGCACGACCTCCTGCACCCCGGTGCGCAGCGCGACGCGCACCTCCGGCCCGTACACGGCCTGCCGGGCGGCCCGTTCGAAGGACGGGGTGAGGACGGCGCCCGCGGCCAGCAGGGCCAGCACCAGGGCGTTGGTGACGATCAGCGCCCACCGGGACCGTGCGCTCAGATCGCGGCGGAACAGCCACAGCACCAGCGCCCCGCCCGCGACCGCGTTGACCGCGCCCGTCACCAGCGCGCCGGTCAGCTGGCCGAACGCGGGCAGCAGCAGAAACGGAAAGGCGAGCCCGCCGACCAGCGCGCCCACGTAGTCGGCGGCGAACAGATCGGCGACCGCGCCGCCCGGGTCCTGCCGCCGCACCCGCTGGATGAGCGTCATCAGCAGCGGCACCTCGGCGCCGATGAGCACGCCGATCGCGAACGAGAAGCCGACCAGCGCGGAGCGCGACTGCCCGCACCACGCGAAGCACGCGTACAGGGCCATCGCCGAACAGCCGCCGAGGAGCGCGAGCACCGCCTCGACGGCGCCGAAGCCGACCGCGGCGCGGCAGCGCAGCCGCTTGGCGAGCAGGGAGCCGACACCCATGGCGAAGACCATCACCGACAGGACGACGGAGGCCTGGGTGACCGAGTCGCCCGCCAAGTAGGAGGCGAGGGCGACGAGTTCGAGTTCGTAGACCAGTCCGCAGGCGGCGCAGACGAAGACGGTGACGAGGATCAGGAAGCGCCCGAACCCGGCCCGTACGGGCAGCCGCACCGGACTCTCAGACTCCGGCGCGGGCATCGGGTATTCGGTCACGAACGGAACGCTACGTTACAAATCACCCACGCCTGGTCACCCACAAGGGTGTACTGACTGCCGCTCATCCGTACACCGCATCATCCGGACACCAGATCGGCGGGTGGCGGATCGGCGGGCGGCCGGAGCGGCATCGGTATGGACGTCACCCCCAGGCAGGTACGGGTGGTGACCAGCCGCCCCTCCTGCGGGTACGCGTGCCAGGTGCGCCATCCCACCGTGCCCTCGTGCCACTGCGCGAGCAGCGCGGTGAACGCGTGCGGGCTGCCGGGGAACGTCCCGGCCAGGCCGTGCGGATGGTCGGCGACCAGGGCGAGTAACTCCTGGGCCCGTCCGGCGAACGAGCCCTGCGACAACTCCTCGACGCGCGCCGCGAATTCGTACTCACGGCCGTCGACGAGGGTGGAAACCCCCAGCGGAAGCGGGGTGCTGCTGCCGGACATGCAGGCCACGGTCTCCGAACAGCGCCCGTCCTCCGCTTCGAGGAGGACCTGATGCGAGGCCCCGAGAAGCCTCAACTGCACGGCGAAACCATGAAGCGAGAGGTCGAGCACGGCCAGCGCCGGAAGCGGTTCCCGCCCCAGGGCCCAGGCCAGGTCGTCGGCACGAGTGTCGGTGTAGGCAGTCTTGAGGGTCGTGAGCATGGGTCGGCTCCGCAAGCACGCAGGGGAAAGGTGGGCCGGCTCGCCCCGCGGTGGTCCTGGGGTATGCGGATACGCCGGCTCGTGCCCACGTGGGGTCCGTAGGGCGGTGCACGTGGGGGTCCGTAGGGCGGTGGTATACGGAATCATGAAATGGTCGGCGCCACATCGTTTTTACCCACCTTCGCCGGGTTTCCACCCTCTAGGGCGGTCCCCAGCTCAAGTGTTCAACACGCCGACGCCCGGCGCACGTTGGCGCGCCGGGCGCGAATCACCGGGTTCCCCCGAACCGGGCTTCTGCGAGGAGCGGCTCAGGCGCCTCCCCCGCAGCCACCGCCGCCACCGCCACCGCCACCGCCGCAGCCCCCTCCGCCGCCGCAGCCGCTGCCACCACCGCAACCGCCACCGCCGTGATGGCCCCCGCCACCACCGCAGCCACCGCCGCTCGAACCACCACTGCCGAGCCACCAGCCACCGCCGGCCGCTCCACCGGCCGACCCTGCCCGGTACGCTCCCCGGCGACCGCCGTTCCGCTTCCTGGCCCTACCGGCGCTCAGCGCCGCCACCGCCATGATCGCGAAGACGCCGACGACGAAAAAGACGATGAAACCCATGGGGTCCTCACTCCTTCCATCCCCCGTAGCGAGCCCCCATAGCGAGGTACCGCTCTGTCGTGTCTGCCGGGCTCCTGCCCGACTTCGTCCCCCTCAAAAGCGGAGTTGAGGAAGTCCAGAGGTTCGGCGGAGGATAGGCCCATGGGACGACCGCTGCTCAACCGCCGGCTGGCCGCATTCGGCACCACGATCTTCGCCGAGATGTCCGCCCTCGCCGTGCGCACCGGTGCCATCAACCTCGGCCAGGGCTTCCCCGACACCGACGGCCCCGAAGAGGTCCGCGAAGCCGCGGTGCGCGCCCTGCGCGACGGCCGCGGCAACCAGTACCCGCCCGGCCCCGGCATCCCCGAGCTGCGCACCGCCGTCGCCGAGCACCAGCAGCGCTTCTACGGGCTGTCCTACGACCCCGACACCGAGGTGCTGGTCACCGCGGGCGCCACCGAGGCCATCGCCGCCTCGCTGCTGGCCCTGCTGGAGCCGGGCGACGAGGTGATCGCCCTGGAGCCGTACTACGACTCGTACGCGGCGTGCATCGCGATGGCGGGCGGCACCCGCGTCCCCGTCACCCTCCGCCCGCACGACGGCGCCTTCCGCCTGAACCTCGACGAACTGCGCGCCGCGGTCACCGACCGCACCCGCCTCATCCTCCTCAACACCCCCCACAACCCCACCGGCACCGTCCTCACCCACGACGAGCTGACCGCCGTCGCCGCCCTCGCCGTCGAGCGCGATCTGCTGGTGATCACGGACGAGGTCTACGAACACCTCGTCTTCGGCACCGCCCACACCCCGCTCGCCGGCTTCCCCGGCATGCGCGAGCGCACCGTCACCATCAGCAGCGCGGGCAAGACGTACTCCTTCACCGGCTGGAAGGTCGGCTGGGTCACCGCCACCCCGGAGCTGATCACCGCGGTCCGCTCCGCCAAGCAGTACCTCACCTACGTCTCCGCGGGCCCCTTCCAATACGCGGTCGCCGAGGCCCTCCGCCTGCCGGAGACCTACTTCCACAGCCTCCGCGAGGACCTGCGCACCAAGCGCGACCTGCTGGCCGACGGCCTCACCGACGCGGGCTTCACCGTCTTCCGCCCGGCCGGCACCTACTTCATCACCACCGACATCCGCCCCCTCGGCACCTCCGACGGCTTCGCCTTCTGCCGCTCCCTCCCCGAACGCTGCGGCGTCGTGGCCGTCCCGAACGCCGTCTTCTACGACCACCAGTCCCAGGGCGCCCCCTTCGTCCGCTTCGCCTTCTGCAAGCGCGAGGACGTCCTCACCGACGCCGTATCCCGCCTCAAGGCCCTCTCCGGCTGACCCGGGCGGAGGGGGCCGGTCATTCGGCGGTGTTCAGGGCGGTGGCCGGGCCCTGGCGGAGGGCTATGCAGGTCGTCAGCACTCCGGTGACGAAGGCGAGCAGGCCGGCGCCGCCCACGATGAGGGCGATGGTGGCCGCCGGGAGGGCGGGGTAGGGGGAGCCGGTCAGGGCCTTGCTGAACACGGTCAGGACCATCCCCGCCACCGTCGCCCCGACCAGCAGCGCCGCGAGCACGGTCACGGCGTTCTCGGCCCGCATCATGCGGGCCACCTGGGTGCGGGTCGAGCCGACGAGCCGCAGCAGGGCGAACTCGCCCGTACGCTCCATGGTCGTCATCACCAGGGTGTTCACGACCGAGATCGACGTGAACACGGTCACGACGGTCAGCAGCAGATAGGTGGCGGTCATCGAGGCGTCCTGCTGACGACGGGCCTCGGCCCGGTGGGCGGAGCGGTCCTGGACCTGCCAGGACGGCCGGCCCCTGGTCAGGGCCGCCAGTTGAGCCGCCACGTCGTGCTGCCGGCCCGGGAGGGCGCGTACGTACACCGTGTCGAGGCTGGACGGTTCGTCGGGGAGGCGGTGGGCGGCGGCCATGCGGCGCGGGAGGATGACCTCCCCGAGGCCCCGGTCGCGGGTGTAGACGGCGGCCACCCGGACACGTTCGGTGCGGTTGTCGTCCAGGGCCAGCCACACCGTGTCGCCCACGGCGGCGTGGGCCCGGCGGGCCATGCTCCGGCTCAGCGCGATGTCACGCGGTCCGAGCCGGTCGAGGCCGCCGTGGGCGGGGGCCAGGTCGAGCACCTGGTTCAGCGGGCCGTCCGTGACGGCCTGGGCGATGCCGTCCGGGCCCTGGCCGCCCGGGTCGTCGCCGGCGAGCACCGTGGCGTGGGTGCCCAGGGTGCCGATGGCCGCGGCGACGCCCGGGAGGTCACCGACCGTCCTGGCGGTCGAGTCGGGCAGGCCCTCGAGCCCCGTGGTCCCCACCAGGTAGTCGGCCAGCAGCCGCTCGCGGTCCTGCCGCTCCAGCTCGTGCCACTTCATCTGCGGTACGAACAGGGCCACGGCCGCGAAGGCGACGGTGAGCGCGAGCGGGGTGACGGCCGCGCCCAGCCGCCGGTGCCGAAGGCTCAGGTTCGCCCGGACCAGCGATCCGGTCACCGGCAGCAGCATCAGGCACGCGACGCCGAACACCGCTCCGGCGAGTTTCCCGATCCACGGGCCGAGCAGCGACACCGCGATCATGAGCACCATGACCATGGCGACCGCCGAATTGGCGGCGTCGGAGCCGCCCCACTCGTCGATGGCCGCCAGTCCCCAGACGCCGCCGGCCAGCACCGCGAGGCCCAGGGAGGTGCGTACCACGCCCACCCGCCGGGGCGGCACCGCCGCTTCGCCCAGCGCCTGGACGGCCCGTACCCGTGAGGCCCGCCTGCCGCTGCTCCGGACCGCGAGCTGGGCGGTCACGCAGCAGATCGCCACCGCGATCGCCAGGCTCCAGGGGCCGAAGTCCAGAGGGAAGGCGTCCGGCACCCAGCCCTGGTGGATCAGCCAGGCCCGCAGCGCGGCGGCGAGGAGGATGCCCAGACCGCATCCGGGGACCGCCGCCGCGACGGTGACCACGAACGCCTCGTACGCGATCATCCGGCGCACCTGACGGGGGGTCGCGCCGACGGCGCGCAGCAGGGCGACTTCCCGGGTGCGTTGCTGGACGGAGAGGGAGAAGGCGCCGGAGACGGCGAAGGCGGAGACGAACAGGCAGGTGAGACCGAACGGTACGACGAAGGACATCACCTCTTCGCCGCCCTGGGCCGGTGCCGCCCTCGCGCCCGCGTCGAGAAGCACCGCGCACGTCGCCACCAGGGCCTGGGCGCTCGCCATCGCCACGAAGGACCCGGCGAAGGAGACCTTCCGGGTGCGTACGGTCGACCAGGCCAGCCGGAGCAGCACGCCGATGACCCGCCCGCCCGTTGGGGGGTCGGCGGGGTGGCGTAATCGATCCGCTTCCGTTCCGGCGTGCTCGTTCATCGCGGCCCTTCCCGCTCACGCAGTGGACATGGCAAGAGCCCGGCCGCGCGCCGTCGCCTTCAGGGGCGGCGCGTCGACCGGGCTCGGGGACTCTTTTGGCTCAGGCCTCGTCGTCGCCCGGCTTCTCGTCGTCGCCGGACTCGACGTCGGTCTCCAGACCGAGCTGCTCGACCAGCCAGCGGTCGAACTCGATCGAAGCCCGCACCCAGCTGACCGTGCTGGACACGAAGTGCTCCAGGCTGACGCCGGTGCCGATCAGCATCTGCGCTTCGCCGATCAACCGGACCGTGCCGTCGTCATTCGTGTGGCTGTAGACCTTGGGCCACAGGGTGCGGCGGTTCCAGTCGTCGGTCACCTCGAGCAGCTGCGGCTTCACTTCGATGCCGTGCGGCCGGTCGTAGAACGTCCGGACGGAGAAGACCTGCTGCTCCTCCTCACCACGGAACATGAAGTACGTGCGGAACTGCTCCCACGGCGCCGCGAGGTCTCCCTCCTCGTCGACGACGTACTTCAGCTCCATCTGCTCCAGAAGCTGCTTGACCAGGTCCTGGTCGGGCAGCACGGGGCCACTCGGACCCGCCGGTTCGGGCTCGGGCTGGCCCCCGAAATTCGGAATCGAGGACGGGTCGATGCTCACCGTGGATTTCCCTTCGTATGGATACCGCCATCCTCCCTCACACCGGCCCCCGGCGTGCAACCCCGGACGCACCTTGGCGCGATCAAGTCCGCCCGGGGGGACGCATCACTGCGCCGGGCCCACCAGAAGGCCGTCGCCGGCGCGGTCGACGCGGACCGTGTCGCCGTCCCGGACCTCGCCGGAGAGGATCTCCCTGGCCAGCCGGTCGCCGATCGCGGTCTGCACCAGACGGCGCAGCGGGCGCGCCCCGTAGGCCGGGTCGTTGCCCTCCTCGGCGAGCCAGGCCAGGGCCTCCGGGGTGACCTCCAGGCTCAGCCGCCGCTCGGCGAGGCGCCGGGCGAGCGCGGCGATCTGCAGTTCGGCGATGCGGGTCAGTTCGTCCTGGCTGAGCGCGGAGAAGACCACCAGGTCGTCCAGCCGGTTCAGGAACTCGGGCTTGAAGGAGCTGCGCACGGTCTCCAGGACGCTCTGCTTCTTCTCCTCCTCGCCGAGCAGCGGGTCCATCAGGTACTGGCTGCCGAGGTTGGAGGTGAGGACCAGGATGGTGTTGCGGAAATCCACCGTCCGGCCCTGGCCGTCGGTGAGCCGCCCGTCGTCCAGGACCTGGAGCAGGATGTCGAAGACCTCGGGGTGGGCCTTCTCCACCTCGTCCAGCAGCACCACGCTGTACGGGCGGCGGCGCACCGCCTCGGTGAGCTGGCCGCCCTCCTCGTAGCCGACGTAGCCGGGCGGGGCGCCGACCAGCCGGGCGACGCTGTGCTTCTCGCCGTACTCGCTCATGTCGATGCGGACCATGGCCCGCTCGTCGTCGAAGAGGAAGTCGGCGAGCGCCTTGGCCAGCTCGGTCTTGCCGACGCCGGTGGGGCCGAGGAAGAGGAACGATCCGGTGGGCCGGTCCGGGTCGGCGATCCCGGCCCGGGTGCGGCGCACGGCGTCGGAGACGGCCCGTACGGCCTCGGTCTGGCCGATCAGCCGCTTGCCCAGCTCGTCCTCCATGCGCAGCAGCTTCTGGGTCTCGCCCTCCAGCAGCCGGCCGGCCGGGATGCCGGTCCAGGAGGCGACCACGTCGGCCACGTCGTCCGGGCCGACCTCCTCCTTGACCATGGTGCCGCGGTCCTCGCGCTGCACCTCCTCCTCGGCCTCGGAGGCCTCGGCCAGCTCGCGCTCCAGGGCCGGGATCTCCCCGTACAGCAGCTTGGAGGCGGTGCCGAAGTCGCCGTCGCGCTGGGCGCGCTCGGCCTGGCCGCGCAGCTCGTCCAGCTTCTCCTTCAGCTCACCGACCCGGTTGAGGCCCTGCTTCTCCTTCTCCCAGCGGGCGGTCAGGCCGCGCAGCTCCTCCTCCTTGTCGGCGAGGTCGCGGCGCAGCTTCTCCAGCCGCAGCTTGCTGGCCTCGTCGGTCTCCTTGGCGAGCGCCATCTCCTCCATCTTCATCCGGTCGACGGAGCGCTGGAGCTCGTCGATCTCCACGGGTGAGGAGTCGATCTCCATGCGGAGCCGGGAGGCGGCCTCGTCGACCAGGTCGATGGCCTTGTCGGGCAGGAAGCGGGAGGTGATGTACCGGTCGGAGAGGGTCGCGGCGGCCACCAGCGCGCCGTCCGCGATCTGCACCTTGTGGTGGGCCTCGTACCGGCCCTTGAGCCCGCGCAGGATCGCCACGGTGTCCTCGACGGTCGGCTCGGCGACCAGCACCTGCTGGAAGCGGCGCTCCAGCGCGGCGTCCTTCTCGATCCGCTCGCGGTACTCGTCCAGCGTGGTGGCGCCGACCATGCGCAGCTCGCCGCGGGCCAGCATGGGTTTGAGCATGTTGCCCGCGTCCATGGAAGAGTCCCCGCCGGCGCCCGCGCCGACCACGGTGTGCAGCTCGTCGATGAAGGTGATGATCTGGCCGTCGCTGGACTTGATCTCGGCGAGGACGGTCTTCAGCCGCTCCTCGAACTCACCCCGGTACTTCGCGCCCGCGACCATCGCGCCGAGGTCGAGGGCGACCAGCCGCTTGTCGCGCAGGCTCTCCGGCACATCGCCCTTGACGATGCGCTGGGCCAGCCCCTCCACCACGGCGGTCTTGCCGACGCCCGGGTCGCCGATCAGCACCGGGTTGTTCTTCGTACGCCGCGAGAGCACCTGCACCACGCGCCGGATCTCCTGGTCCCGGCCGATGACCGGGTCGAGCTTGCCCTCGCGGGCGGCGGCGGTGAAGTCGGTGCCGAACTTCTCCAGCGCCTTGTACGTGCCCTCCGGGTCGGGAGTCGTCACCCGCTGTCCACCTCTGGCCTTCTCGAACGCGGCGAGCAGCTTCTTGGCGCTCGCCCCCTGCTGGTCGAGCAGCTCCCCGGACTGGCCGCCCTTGGCGGCGATGCCGATCAGAAGGTGCTCGGTGGAGATGTAGTCGTCGCCGAGGTCCTTGGCGCGCTGCGCGGCGTCCACGAGGACGGCCTGCAGATCACGGCTCGCCTGCGGCGGGGCCACGGTGGAGCCCTGCACGCTGGGCAGGGCGGCGAGCAGCCGCTCGGCCCCGTTCCGTACGACGGCCGCGTCGGTGTCGACGGCGGCCAGCAGATCCATCACGTTCTCGTTGTCCTGCCCTTCGAGCAGGGCGAGCAGCAGATGGGCCGGGGTCAGGTCGGCGTGCCCGGCGGACACCGCCCGGTCATTGGCGGCGCTCAGTGCCGCCCGGCTCTTGTTGGTCAGCTCGGCGTCCACGTTCTGTGCTCCTCCTCGTCACGCGGCGGCGGCCCACAATCCTGCCCTGCACAACATGCGTAAAGTTGAGTCTATTCCACTCAACTGTGCTTCCGCCAGCGTTCTGGCCATAGGTTCCCGTGCATGGCCCTCGATCCACGTCACCCGGACCCCGCGTACCTCGCGTTCTGGCGCGAACGCCACGTGTGCACCCTCACCACCCTCCGCCCCGACGGCACCCCGCACGTCGTCCCGGTCGGCGTCACCTACGACCCCGGCGCCGGGCTCGCACGCGTCATCGCGAGCGGCCACAGCCGCAAGGCCGCCCACGTCCGGGCGGCGGGCAAGGACGGCGCGCGGGTCGCCGTCTGCCAGATGGCGGGCAAGCGGTGGGCCACGCTGGAGGGCATCGCGAGGGTACGCACCGAACCCGAGCTGATCGCCGACGCCGAACACCGCTACGCCGAACGCTACGAGCGCACGCCCCGCCCCAACCCGCACCGCGTCCTGATCGAGATCACGATCACCCGCGCGATGGGCCGCGCCTGACCGGCCCCGGGCTCAGCGCTCCTCGTCGTACTGGTGGTGCCCCCGGGGGTGGCGCACCCTGATCCAGATGTCCCGCGCCCTGCGCCCGGCCTCGGTGCGGCTCTCCGCCACCGCCGTACGGGCCTCCTCCTCGGTCTCCACCATCGGGCCCGAGCCGCGCAGCGGCTTCCCGGCCGTCTCGTACAGGAACAGGGCCGCGACCAGGCCCACCACACCGGCCGCCATCAGGTAGTACGCGGGCACCAGCGGATCGCCCGTCGACTCCACCAGCGACGACGCGATCAGCGGCGTCGTCCCGCCGAACAGCGACACGGAGAGGTTGAACGAGATCGACAGCGCGCCGTAGCGCAGCCGGGTCGGGAACAGCGCCGGAAGCGTGGCGGCGCTCGTGCCCGCGAACGTGACCAGCAGCAGCCCCAGCACCAGACAGCCGATCGCGGGCAGCAGGATGCCGCCCTCCTGGATCAGCAGGAACGCCGGAATCGCCAACAGGATCATGGCCCCGCTCCCGGCCATGAACATCGGACGCCGCCCCCAGCGGTCGGAGGACCGCCCGACCACGGTGATCGTCAGCGCCACGACCATCATGGTGCCGAGCACCAGCAGCTGGGCGGTGGTGGCGTTCTCGCCGAGCGTGGAGGTCATGTACGTCGGCAGATAGGACGTCACCATGTAGTTGGTGACGTTGTACAGCAGCACAAGACCCATGCAGATCAGCACGGCCTGCCAGTGCCGGGTGAAGATCTCCTTCAGCCGCCCCTTGCCGGACTGCCGCGCGTCCTCCACCGGCGCGGTGCCACCGCCTGCCGCCGCGGCCTTCGCCGCCTCGGCCGCCCGGTCGGCCTCCTGCTGGAACGCCGGGCTCTCCTCCAGCCGCAGCCGCATGTACAGACCGATCGCGCCCAGCGGCCCGGCGACCAGGAACGGAAGGCGCCAGCCCCAGTCCACCATGCCGTCGTCCCCGAGCACGGCGGTGAGCACCGTGACCAGCCCGGAGCCCAGCGAATAGCCGACGAACGTGCCGAAGTCGAGCCAGCTGCCCAGGAAGCCGCGCCGCCGGTCGGGCGCGAACTCCGCGATGTACGTGGTCGCCCCCGCGTACTCACCGCCGGTCGAGAAGCCCTGCAGCACCCGGCACACCAGCAGCAGCAGCGGCGCGGCGAAGCCGATCGAGCCGTAACCGGGCAGCAGCCCCACGGCGAAGGTGCTGACCGCCATCATGATCATGGTGGTGGACAGCACCCGCCGGCGCCCGATGCGGTCGCCCAGCGGCCCGAAGACCAGCCCGCCGAGCGGACGCACCAGGAAGGCGACCGCGAAGGTGGCGAACGTCGACACCACCTGGGCGGCCGGGGAACTGGACGGAAAGAAGACCTTGCCGAGGGTGACCGCGACATACGCGTAGACGCCGAAGTCGAACCACTCCATGGTGTTGCCGACCGCGGTCGCCGTCACCGCGCGCCGCAGCCGCGGCCGGTCGACGACGGTGACGTCCTCGTAAGCGAGCGACTTCTTGCGGCGGCGGAGCAGGGTCCGCAGCATCCGGTCGGTACGTGCGCTGCCGCCGCCTCTGGCCGGGCGGCCGCCCTGGTGCGGGGGTGTGGGGCCGGTACTCATTTCTTACCTGTCGACGGATCCGGGCTGCTACGCGTTACCGGCACCGCGCCCGGCCAAACCCCGCGGATCAGGCTTCGGCCCGCTCCAGCCGCGCATAGGCCTCGGCCATCTCACCGCCGGTGTCGTACACTACGCACTGTTCGTCGCCGACCACCCACGCGTCGTGACCGGGCGGCACCACGTACGCGTCGCCGGGGCCCACCTCGGCCTCGGCCCCGTCGTCCATGCGC
This sequence comes from Streptomyces sp. NPDC007983, assembly GCF_042958345.1. Lineage (NCBI taxonomy): Bacteria > Bacillati > Actinomycetota > Actinomycetes > Kitasatosporales > Streptomycetaceae > Streptomyces > Streptomyces sp. NPDC007983. The sequence goes on along the minus strand of NZ_JBIBJI010000001.1, from coordinate 852,223 downwards.
AGCCGCATCCGCCCCTTCATCACGATCCCGGCGTGGCGGACCTGGCAGCTCTCCGTCCCGGCCAGCGGCCGGATCGACTCCCGCCAGCGCCAGCCTGGCTCGAAGGTGCCCACGGCGAAGTCGAACCCGGTCAGATGCAGCGTCTCCAGATGACCACCGGGAAAGTCCCGCCGCTCATCCGGCTTGTCCATCGTCTTGATCTCCAACATTGGCGGTACCTCCTCCCATACCTCCATGGTGCTCCCCCCGGCCGCACGCCGGGCATACGAGCGGCCCGGCGTTCCGGGAACGGTCGCCGGGCCACTCGCTCAGGTGATCAGCGGTGGGAGGAGCGGTACTTCGCCACCGCCCGGGCCTTCTCGGCGCGCGTCTTCGCCTCCAGCTCCGTCATCTTCGTGATCTTCGCGGACCTTTCCCGCTGTGCGCGGGCCCGCTCCTGGGCCCGGGCGTCGGCACCGTCCGTGCCCGCCGCCACTGCCCTCGCCCGCTGTGCGCGGGCCTGCTTCTCAGCCGTCGAGGACGAGGACGCGTGGGACCCGGCCTCCGCCTCCGCCTCCGCGATGGCGACGATCCTCTTCCGCTGCGCGAGGGCCCGCTTCTGGGCCCCGGTGAGCGAGGGCGTGTGCGACTCGGCGGCGGCCTTGGCCTTCCGCGCGTCCAACTGCTTCGCCACGTCCGGGGAGGAGTGGGAGGTCGGAGCGGCGTTGGCCTGTGACTCCGCCGCCAGGAGCAGGCCGCCGAGCGCGAGGGCGCTGACCGCGGCGGTCTTGAGCTTCGTGGCTGTCTTGCTCGCCTTGCGGCGTCCGGCGTGGCGCATGGGTGTTCCTTCACTGTCGGTCCGACGGGACATGCCGGATACGCGGCCCGGGGCGCCCGCGGCGACACCCGGCCCCGGTGATACAGGTCACAGCGGCCCGCCGTAGCGCGGCGCGGGCGCCGGTGCGTCATCCCGTGCGGGGAATCGACGGGAAGAGGGGCGATGGGTGGGGCGGGAAGAGGAGTTCGACGATTTTTACGCACTGGCCTATCCCAGGCTCGTTCGGCAGCTCTACGCGATGACCGGAGATCTCCCCGAGGCCCAGGACGTCGTCCAGGAGGCGTTCATCAAGGCCTGGGACCGATGGGAGCGGTTCTCGGGCGCCGCTTCACAGAAGGCGTGGATCCGCACCACGGCCCGGCGGCTCGCCGTGTCCCGGTTCCGCCGCGTGCGGCGCGGTCTGCAACTGATGCAACGCCATCACGAGCAACGGAACGTGGAAGGCCCGTCCCCCGAGCACGTCGTCGTCATCGCCGCCCTCAAAACGCTTCCGGTGAAACAGCGAAGCGTGATCGTTCTCTACCATCTCTGCGATCTGAGCGTTGAGCAGATCAGCGCCGAGACGGGCTGGCCGACGGGCAGCGTCAGGACGTGGCTGGTCCGTGGACGGACGTCACTCGCTCACTACCTTTCCTCCCTGCCGGACAAAGAGGTAGATCATGTCGGATGAGCGCCGGGTTCACGCATGGTTCGCCGAGAACGCGACCCTGCTCGACGACGTTCGGGTCGAGCGGACCCTGTCCGGGCGGGAGGTGCGCCGGCGAAGCGCCGGACGGCGCAGGCGCCGCGTACTGGCCGCCGCTGTCGCCACCGTGGCCGTGACGTCATTCGCGGGAGTCGCCGGCTGGAATGCCACGCGGCCGGAGCGATCAGCGGTGGAGCCGTCCCGCCCCGGGGAAAGCGCCGACATGAGAAGAGCTCACGACACACTGCGCTCCTACTATTCCGCCCTGCCCGATGCCTTCGCCTCCGGCGGGCGGGCCGCGTCCTCGAAGCTGTCGAAGCTGATGGCCACCCACCTCACGCCCACGGCGCTGAGGGCCGAGGCGATCCGCAAACGCACGGAAGCGGGCAGCCCGGCGGCCACCTGCGGGGAGGTGACCGCGGACACCACCTTCAGCGTCGGCGGCCTTCGCCGTACGGGCGCGGACACCGTCCGCGCGCGGGTCGTCGCCAAGGGCGGCGGCGGATCCGGGCCCGTCGATGTCGACTTCGACATCCGCGTCATGAAGATCGCGAAGTGGAGCTGCCCGGAAAAGTAGAGCGGCCCGGCGGCCGGAAACCGGTCGCCGGGCCATATGAGCACGCGATGAGGGCCGTGCTATTCGCCGCGTCGCTTGGGCTTGGGGCGCCAGACGACCAGCGCGCTGCCCTGGTGAACGTCCTGGTAGGGGACCAGGTCGCGGCGGTACGAGGCGTGGACCTGGGCCTCGCGCTGCTGCATCGCGGCGGCCGCGCCCTCGACGGCCGACTGCAGCTCGGCCACGCGCGACTGGAGCGCGGCGACCTGGTTCTCCAGTTCGATGATGCGCTTGATCCCCGCGAGGTTGATGCCCTCGTCCTGGGACAGCTGCTGCACCTGGCGCAGCAGCTCGATGTCGCGCGCGGAATACCGCCGGCCGCGGCCGGGGGTGCGGTCCGGGGAGACCAGACCGAGGCGGTCGTACTGACGCAGGGTCTGCGGATGCAGGCCGGAGAGCTGAGCGGCGACCGAGATGACGTACACCGGCGATTCGTCGGTCAGCTCGTACGGATTGCGGGATCGGCCGGCTCCCCTGCCTCCAAGGCCCCCTCGGCCGTGCGTCTCCATCGGGTCATGCTCCCTTCGCGGCCTGGAACAGCTCCGCCCGCGGGTCCTCGCCCGCGGTCGCCTCCCGGTAGGACTCCAGCGCCTCACGAGCCGAGTCGCTGAGGTCCTTCGGCACCGTGACCTCCACGGTGACCAGCAGGTCGCCGCGGGTGCCGTCCTTGCGCACCGCGCCCTTGCCGCGGGCGCGCATCGTCCGGCCGCCCGGCGTGCCGGCCGGCAGCTTCAGGGTGACCGGCGGACCGCCCAGGGTCGGGACCTTGATCTCGCCGCCGAGCGCCGCCTCCGGAAGGGTGACGGGGACGGTGACGGTCAGGTTGTCGCCGCGGCGGCCGAAGACCGGATGCGGGTCCACATGGACGATGACGTAGAGGTCACCGGCCGGACCGCCGGTCTCGCCCGGGGCGCCCTTGCCGCGCAGCCGGATCCGCTGGCCGTCGCTGACACCCGCGGGGATGCGGACCTGCATGGTGCGGGCGGAACGGGCCCGTCCGCTGCCCTTGCAGGTCTCGCACGGGTCCTGCGCGATCAGACCGCGGCCCCGGCACTCCACGCACGGGTCGGTGAGCGAGAAGCCGCCCCCGCCGCCCCGGCTGACCTGCCCTGTGCCGACGCAGGTCGGGCAGACCCGCGGGGTGCCGTTCTTGTCGCCGGTGCCGGAGCACGTCTTGCACGGGGCCTGGCTGGACATCCGCAGCGGAACGGTGGCCCCTTCAACGGCCTCGGTGAAGCTGAGCGTCACCTCGGACTCGACGTCCTGGCCGCGCCGCGGCTGGGTACGGGTGGCCCCGCCGCGGTTGAAGAGCCCGCCGAACACGTCGCCGAGCCCGCCGCCGAAGCCGCCCGCGCCACCGGGGCCGCCCTGGGCGCCGCCGAAGAGGTCGCCCAGGTCGAAGTTGAAGCTTCCGGTGGAGCCCGCCCCGCCCGGCCCGGGGCGGAAGCCCCCGTTGCCGAACAGGGAGCGGGCCTCGTCGTACTCCTTGCGCCGCTTGGGGTCGCCGAGGATGTCGTTCGCCTCGGAGATCTCCTTGAAGCGCTCCTCGGCCTTGGCGTCGCCCTTGTTGGCGTCCGGATGGTACTCGCGGGCGAGCTTCCGGTACGCCTTCTTGATCTCCGCCTCGGTCGCGTCCTTGGGGACGCCGAGAACCTTGTAGTAGTCCTTCTCGACGAAGTCCTTGGTGCTCATCCCCGACGTCCCTCCTCTCCTATGGATCCTGTTGGTCCTGCTGTCACCGTCGCGTCAGCCCTCTTCCGGGCCACCGCTCTCCTCGTCCGGCGCCGTGCCGTCGCCTTCGCCCGGGCCCTTGGGCGAGGCACCCGGCTGGGGCTCGGCGACCGCGACCCGCGCCGGGCGAATCGTTCGTTCGCCGATTCGATACCCCGGCTGGAGAATCTGCACGCACGTCGTCTCGGTGACGTCCGGCGCGTACGAGTGCATGAGCGCCTCGTGCACCAGCGGGTCGAAGGACTCGCCCTCCTTGCCGAACTGCTGCAGGCCCAGCTTCGCCGCCACCGTCTCCAGCGATTCGGCGACGGACTTGAAGCCGCCGACGAGTTCGCCGTGCTCCCGCGCCCGGCCGATGTCGTCGAGCACGGGAAGCAGCTCGGTCAGGAGGTTCGCGACGGCGACCTCCTTGACCTGCACCCGGTCCCGCTCGACCCGGCGCCGGTAGTTCTGGTACTCGGCCTGAAGTCGCTGGAGGTCGGCGGTCCGCTCGTTGAGGGCGGTACGCACCTGGTCCAGCTGCGCCTGAATGGCTACCTGCTCGAGGTCCCCGGCCGGGGCACCCGGGCCCGCCTTGTCGGCGGACCCGGCGCCCTTCGCCGCGTCGTCGGGGGTCTGCGCGGCTTCGGAGGGGACGTCGGGCTGCTCCTCGAAGCCCGGGGTCTCCTCCGTCACGCGGCACCACCCTGGCCCTTGTCGGCCTTCTCGTCGTCGACGATCTCGGCGTCCACCACATCGTCGTCGGCCTTGGCCTGGGCGCCCTCGCCACCGGCCGCACCGGCGGCACCGGCCTCGCCCGCGCCGGCCTCGGTGTTGGCGTACATCGCCTGGCCGAGCTTCTGGCTGACCGCGGCGACCTTCTCGGTCGCGGTGCGGATCTCGGCGGTGTCCTCGCCCTTGAGCTTCTCCTTGAGGTCGGTCACCGCTTCCTCGACCTCGGTCTTGACCTCGCCCGGGACCTTGTCCTCGTTGTCCTTGAGGAACTTCTCGGTCTGGTAGACCAGCTGCTCGGCCTGGTTGCGGGTCTCGGCGGCCTCGCGGCGCTTGTGGTCCTCCTCCGCGTACTGCTCGGCCTCGCGCATCATGCGGTCGATGTCGTCCTTCGGCAGCGCGGAGCCGCCGGTGACGGTCATCTTCTGCTCCTTGCCGGTGCCCAGGTCCTTCGCCGCGACGTGCATGATGCCGTTCGCGTCGATGTCGAAGGTGACCTCGATCTGCGGCACCCCGCGCGGGGCCGGCGGCAGGCCGGTCAGCTCGAACATCCCGAGCTTCTTGTTGTACGCGGCGATCTCGCGCTCGCCCTGGTAGACCTGGATCTGCACGGACGGCTGGTTGTCCTCGGCCGTGGTGAAGATCTCCGAGCGCTTGGTCGGGATCGTCGTGTTGCGCTCGATCAGCTTGGTCATGATGCCGCCCTTGGTCTCGATGCCGAGGGACAGCGGGGTGACGTCCAGCAGCAGGACGTCCTTGACCTCACCCTTGAGGACACCGGCCTGGAGGGACGCGCCGATGGCGACGACCTCGTCCGGGTTGACGCCCTTGTTGGCGTCCTTGCCGCCGGTCAGCTCCTTGACCAGCTCGGCGACGGCGGGCATCCGGGTCGAACCGCCGACCAGGACCACGTGGTCGATCTCGGACAGCGAGATGCCCGCGTCCTTGATGACGTTGTGGAACGGGGTCTTGCAGCGCTCCAGCAGGTCCGAGGTCAGCTGCTGGAACTGCGAGCGGCTGAGCTTCTCGTCCAGGTGCAGCGGGCCCTCGGCGGAGGCCGTGATGTAGGGCAGGTTGATGGTGGTCTCGGTCGAGCTGGACAGCTCGATCTTCGCCTTCTCAGCGGCCTCACGGAGGCGCTGCAGGGCCATCTTGTCCTTGGACAGGTCCACGCCGTTGGCGTTGTTGAACTGCTTCACCAGGTAGTCGACGACGCGCTGGTCCCAGTCGTCACCACCGAGGTGGTTGTCACCGTTGGTGGCCTTGACCTCCACCACGCCGTCGCCGATCTCCAGCAGCGAGACGTCGAAGGTGCCGCCGCCGAGGTCGAAGACCAGGATGGTCTGGTCGTCCTTCTCCAGCCCGTAGGCGAGCGCGGCGGCGGTAGGCTCGTTGACGATACGCAGGACGTTGAGGCCGGCGATCTCACCGGCTTCCTTGGTCGCCTGGCGCTCGGCGTCGTTGAAGTACGCCGGGACGGTGATGACCGCGTCCGCGACCTTCTCGCCGAGGTACGCCTCCGCATCCCGCTTGAGCTTCTGCAGGATGAAGGCGCTCATCTGCTGCGGGTTGAAGTCCTTGCCGTCAAGGTTGACCTTCCAGTCAGTGCCCATGTGGCGCTTGACCGACCGGATGGTCCGGTCCACGTTCGTGACCGCCTGGCGCTTGGCCACCTCGCCGACCAGCACCTCGCCGTTCTTCGCGAAGGCGACGACGGAAGGCGTGGTCCTGGCGCCCTCGGCGTTGGTGATGACGGTGGGCTCACCGCCTTCGAGAACACTGACGACGGAGTTCGTCGTACCCAGGTCGATGCCGACCGCACGTGCCATTTCGCAATCCTCCAGCTACAGCATTGAGTGGAACAGACTCAAGCGTGCACGATCAACTTCCCGCTGTCAACAGACCTGAGTCGTGGCCGCTCAACTTTTATACGGGTCTTATGACCAAGGGGGCGCACCACGGGGCCGTCTGGCGACGCAAATCACCGGCCGGTCGACTACATGGGGGTGCACCCGGACGGGTAATGTCAGTCAAGACCAATTAAGTTACTGCTTAGTAATGCCCGCACTCGCAGGTTCGAGGAGCCTCCATGCAACTCGCCGCGATCATCGTGTCGCTGGTCCTCACCGCGGTCGGCGTTGCCCTGCTTGGCCGCGCCGTCGCGCAATTCGTACGGTTCTTCAGGCTCGGCGCGCCGGTCCCGGCGGGCACCCGGACCGACAACCCCTGGCAGCGCAGCGTGACGCTGATCCGGGAGTTCCTCGCGCACACCCGGATGAACAAGTGGGGTGTCATCGGCATCGCCCACTGGTTCGTCGCGGTGGGCTTCCTGACCCTGCCGCCGACCATCATCAACGCCTACGGCCAGCTCTTCCAGGCCGACTGGACGCTGCCGGTCGTCGGCGGCTTCCTCCCCTATGAGCTCTACATCGAGTTCATCGGCACGATGACCACCCTCGGCATCGCGACCCTGATGGTGATCCGGCTGCTGAACCTGCCCAGCCGGGCCGGCCGCAAGTCGCGGTTCACGGGCTCCACGGCCTGGCAGGCGTACTTCGTCGAGTACGTCATCCTCATCATCGGCCTGGCCATCATGGCGCTGCGCGGCCTCGAGGGCGCCCTGCACGGCGTCGACCACTACGAGCCGGCGTACTTCGCCTCGTACCCTCTGGTGCTGCTCTTCAAGGGCCTCGGTCTGGGCACGCTGCAGAACCTGACCTACCTCTTCGCGATGATCAAGCTCGGCACGACCATGATCTGGATGATCGTGGTCAGCACGAACATCGACATGAGCATCGCCTGGCACCGCTTCCTGGCCTTCCCGAACATCTGGTTCAAGCGCGAGGCCTCGGGCGAGGTGGCGCTCGGCGCGCTCCAGCCGATGACCTCCGCCGGTGAGCCCATCGACTTCGAGGACCCGGACGAGGACGCCCAGTTCGGCGTCTCGCAGATCGAGCACTTCTCCTGGAAGGGCATCCTCGACTTCTCCACCTGCACCGAATGCGGCCGCTGCCAGTCGCAGTGCCCGGCCTGGAACACCGGCAAGCCGCTCTCGCCGAAGCTGCTGATCATGGCGCTGCGCGACCACTCGCACGCCAAGGCCCCGTACCTCCTCGCGGGCGGCGGCAAGGATGCCGAGGGCGAGGAGAAGGCGACCGCTGAGCAGCTCGCCGGGGTTCCGCAGGCCGCGCTCGCGGAGGCCGAGCGCCCGCTGATCGGCACCCTGGAGGCTGTGTCTGATAGCGGCTTCGCCGCGGGCGGGGTCATCGACCCCGACGTGCTGTGGTCCTGCACCACCTGCGGCGCCTGCGTCGAGCAGTGCCCGGTCGACATCGAGCACGTCGACCACATCGTCGACATGCGCCGCTACCAGGTCATGATCGAGTCGTCCTTCCCGAGCGAGGCCGGGACGATGCTGAAGAACCTGGAGAAGAAGGGCAACCCCTGGGGGCTGGCCAAGAAGCAGCGGCTGGCGTGGACCAAGGAGCTTGCAGCGGACGCAGGGTTCGAGGTCCCGGTCGTCGGCAAGGACGTCGAGGACCTGACCGAGGTCGACTACCTGTACTGGGTCGGCTGCGCCGGCGCCCTGGAGGACCGCGCCAAGAAGACCACCAAGGCCTTCGCGGAGCTGCTGCACATCGCGGGCGTCAAGTTCGCGATCATGGGCGGCGACGAGGCGTGCACCGGTGACTCCGCCCGGCGCCTCGGCAACGAGTTCCTGTTCCAGCAGCTCGGTCAGCAGAACGTCGAGATGCTGAACATGGCCTTCGGCGAGGACGCCGATGAGGGTGTCGTGGTCGAGAAGGCGAAGAAGAAGATCGTCGCGACCTGCCCCCACTGCTTCAACACCATCGCGAACGAATACCCGCAGCTGGGCGGCCACTTCGAGGTCATCCACCACACCCAGCTGCTCCAGCACCTCATCGACGAGGGCAAGCTGATCCCCGTCACCCCGGTCGAGGGTCTGATCACCTACCACGACCCCTGCTACCTGGGCCGCCACAACAAGGTCTACACCCCGCCGCGCGAGATCATCGCCAAGGTGCCGGGCCTGCGGAACGAGGAGATGCACCGCCACAAGGAGCGCGGCTTCTGCTGCGGCGCGGGCGGCGCCCGCATGTGGATGGAGGAGCGGATCGGCAAGCGCATCAACAACGAGCGCGTCGACGAGGCCCTGTCGCTCAACCCCGACATCGTCTCGACCGCCTGCCCGTTCTGCCTGGTCATGCTGACGGACTCGGTCAACGGCAAGAAGAACGATGGCAAGGTCGCCGAATCGCTCCAGGTCGTGGACGTGGCGCAGCTGCTGCTCGACTCGGTGAAGACCCCCGCCGAGCCGGAGGGCGACGGCGAGTCGACCGAGGCCCCGGAGCCCGCCCCGGTGAAGTGACGCCCCCGGGGTCACGATGACGAAGGATGAGGCCCGCCCGTGCAGTGCACGGGCGGGCCTCGCTCCATGCCGCTTACGGCTCTATGCCCGCGGCTTGCCGTTCTTCGGTAACGGCAGCGTCTGCTCCGTCCAGATGACCTTGCCCTCCGCCGTGTACCGCGTCCCCCACCGGTCGGCGAACTGCGAGACCAGGAACAGCCCGCGGCCGCCCTCGTCGGTCGTCGCCGCGTACCGCAGATGCGGTGAGGTGCTGCTGGTGTCGGACACCTCGCAGATCAGGCTGCGGTCGCACAGCAGCCGCACCCGGATCGGGCCGGTGGCGTAGCGGATCGCGTTGGTGATCAGCTCGCTGAGGATCAGCTCGGTCGTGAACGCCACCTCACCCAGCTCCCACTCCGCGAGCTGCCGGGCCACCGCCGCCCGCACCTCGGCGACCTGGGCCGGGTCGGACGGCACCTCCCAGTCGGCGATCCGCCCCGGCTCCAGCACCCTCGTACGGGCGACGATCAGCGCGATGTCGTCGCTGGGGCGCTCGGGCAGCAGCGCGTCCAGCACCGCCGTACAGGTCTGCTCCGGGGTGCGCCCGGGGTGGGACAGGGCGTCGCCCAGCATCTCCAGGCCCGTTTCGATGTCCCGGTCGCGCTTCTCGATCAGGCCGTCCGTGTACAGCACCAGATGGCTGCCCTCGGGCAGCTCCAGCTCGTCCGTCTCGAACGGCAGCCCGCCCAGGCCCAGCGGCGGGCCCGCGGGCGGATCCAGGAACTCCACCGAGCCGTCCGGGCTCACCACCGCGGGCGGCGGATGCCCGGCCCGGGCCATGGTGCAGCGCCGCGTCACCGGGTCGTAGATCGCGTACAGACAGGTGGCCCCGATGATCACCTCACCGCCGCCGTCGCCGTCCGCCAGGGCGCTGTGGCCCTCGTCGTGGTCGATGCGGGCGATCAGATCGTCCAGATGGGACAGGATCTCGTCCGGTGGCAGATCGAGCGTGGAGAAGTTGTGCACCGCGGTCCGCAGCCGCCCCATGGTGGCCGCCGCGTGCAGCCCATGGCCGACGACGTCACCCACCACCAGCGCCACCCGCGCGCCCGGCAGCGGGATGACGTCGAACCAGTCGCCGCCGACGCCCGATTCGGCGGGCAGATAGCGGTACGCCACGTCCAGCGCGTTCTGCTCGGGCAGCACCCGGGGCAGCAGGCTGCGCTGCAGCGTCACCGCCATGGTGTGCTCGCGGGTGTAACGGCGGGCGTTGTCGATGCTGACGGCGGCCCGGGTGACCAGTTCCTCGGCGAGCGAGACGTCGTCCTCCTCGAACGGCTCGGGCTTCTCCGCGCGCAGGAAACTGGCCACGCCCAGCACCACGCCCCGGGCCCGCAGCGGGACCGTGATCATCGAGTGGATGCCGGAGTCGACGATCTTCCGGGCCTGGTCGGGGTCCTGCTCCTGCCAGCCCCCGTGGTCGCTCAGCACGGGGACGACCGTGACGGTGCCGGTGCGGAAGCCGCGGGCCTGGGGCGCGTTCGGCGTGAACCGGATCAGCTTGCCGAGCGGGTAGAGCGGCACGTCGTCGCGGATGCCGCTGAGCGCCGTACGCCGCAGGGGCGTGGGGCGGCCGTCCGCGCCGCCCCCGCCGCCCGCCGTACCGGCGGCGCCCTCCTGCGGCTCCTCGCCGCGCAGGACCGAGTCCGCGAGGTCGACGGAGACGTAGTCGGCGAACCGGGCCACCGCGTACTCGGCCAGCTCCTGCGCGGTGCGCACCACGTCCAGCGTGGTGCCGATGGACACGCCCGCGTCGTACAGCAGCTTCAGGCGGTTGCGGGCCAGGTCGACCTTGCCGGTCAGCGCGCGCAGCTCGGTGGTGTCGCGCAGGGTCGCGACGCTGCCGGGCGGGCCGCCGTTGCGGTCGGTGGGGCGGTGGCTGACCGACAGCAGCCGCTCCCCGGCCGTGTGCACCTCGTCGGTGGCCGCGCGCCCCGACACCAGCAGCTCGGTCGTGTACGGATCGAAGCCCAGCTCGGCGACGAGACGGCCCTCCGCGTCCGGCGGCAGGGCGAACAGGCGGCGCGCCTCGTCGTTGGCCAGCACCAGGCGTCCGTCGCCGCTGACGATCAGCACGCCCTCCCGCACGGCGTGCAGCACCGCGTCGTGGTGCTCGTACATCCGCGTCATCTCGGCCGGGTCCAGACCGTGGGTCTGGCGCCGCAGCCGCCTGCTGACCAGGGCGGTGCCGCCGGTGGCCAGGGCGAGCGAGGCAACGGCGGCGGCGACCAGCAGCGGCAGCTGGTGGTTGGCCGCGCCGCTCACCTTCTTGATCGTGATCCCGGCCGAGACCAGGCCCACGACCTTGCCCCGGTGGCTCCCCTGGCGGTCTCCCGGGTGGTCTCCCTGGTGGTCGAACACGGGCACCACGGACCGCACGGACAGGCCGAGGGTGCCGGTGAAGGTCTCCGTGACCCTCCGGCCCCGCACCGCGGCGTCGATGCTGCCCATGAAGTGCTTCCCGATCCGGTCCGGATTGGGGTGGGTGTAGCGGATCCCGTGCGGCGACATGGCCACGACGAAGTCGACGCCCGAGCCCTTGCGGGCCCGCTCGGCGAGCGGCTGCAGCGCGGCGGCCGGATCGGGGCCGCGCATCGCGGCGGCCATGCCCGGCGCGTTCGCGAAGCTCTCGGCGACGGCCATCGAGCGGTTACGGGCCTCGCGCTCGCTGTCGTACCGGGACTGCAGGACGAGCGCCACCACGGCGGCGACGACGAGCAGCAGCACGACGCCCACCTGGAGAACGAACACCTGGCCCGCGACCGTACGGACGCCACGGCCCGGGAGGCGGCGCGACCGCCCGCCCCGGCGGCCCCGGGGGCCCTGCCCCTCGTACCCCTCGCGGGTCCGTAGCGCCTGGCCCGTCCCGCTCGTCGGACGCCCCTCGGTCCCGTGCGCCGCGGGGTCACGCACCGCGGGGTCGTGCCCGTTCCGCTCGTGGACATTCCGCTCGCGGGCATTCCGCTGACGGCGGGGACCCTGATGGCCGCGCTGATTCCGCCAGTCGGTCATGGTCCGCGCCAGGGGGACCCGTGCTCGACCGAAAAGTCCGGCCATGCCGTTATTTCCAGCACCCTCGTGCTCTGGCGGGCGAGCGGCATCCGCCGCAGCCGGCCGGCCACTCCCGTCCGACATCGCGCCTACACCCCGCTCGCACCCTCCATGGGTCTCGGTGCCTCACCCGTCACTGACGCATCGTGCGATACGCACATGGCAGCCCCCGCTCGCCCGCTTCGAACATGAACCGATCCTGGCCGTGAAGTATCCCTTCTCACAACAAGGTTGTGGATCCCTGTGGATCCTCACAGGGATCATGCCCCACCCATGGGTGGGTAAATGTCCTGGACAGCCCTTGTGCTCCAAAGGTCATCTTTACAGTCAAGCGGACTGATGGCTCCCAGAACCTCCGTAACCCCTTGGTTGCCGCGACCGTGCCGCATGGGTTAGGGGTGACCGATGACGCCCGCGCCTCCGCCCACTCCCCCCACGCGATCCCCCGGCCGCACCGCCCTCGCCACCTGCGCGGTGTGGGCCGGTGTGCTCGCGCTGCTCACCGGATGCGGCGCGGGGGCCTCCGCCGACGGGCCACGGGACCAGCGCCCCTCCCACGCCTCGGCGGCCTCCGCGGGCGCCGGGTCCGCCGCGACCGCCCCCGTCCCGCGCGGCAAGGGCAGCAAGCTGCCCGACGACGTCAACGGCGACCGCTACCCGGACCTCCAGCTTCCGGTCCCGCCCCGCAAGCGGGGCCTGCCCAGCCGGATCGCCTTCGTCCACGGCTCGGACGACGGCCTCCACCCCGCCACCCGCACCGTGCTGCGCCGGGCCGACCTGGGCCTGCCCGACGGCGACGTCGCCGTCGCGGGCGCGACCGAGGTGACCACCGCCGACCTCGACGGCGACGGCTACGCCGACGTGACCACCACCGGCGGCGAACGGCTCGGCGCCGCCGAGGCCAAGCGCACCCACGCCACGGTCCGGACCGTCCCGTACATCGCCTGGGGCAGCGCGGGCGGCCCACCGCACGCCCGCTCCGCCGCCCGCGTCCAGCTCACCGGCCCCTCCGACTCCGTCGACCCGGCGCGCCCGACCGTCGGCGACTTCAACGGCGACGGCCACCACGACCTGGCGGTCGTCCGCGCCGACCGGCGCTCGTTCCTCGTCCTGTACGGGCCGTTCGACCGCGCGGGCCGGGCCGCCCGGACCGTGCCGTACCGCAGCCCGTTCCACGGCGGCGGCGCCGAGATCGGCGACCTCGTCGCCGACCGGATCCACGGCGACCGCCCCACCGACCTGGTCGTGCACGGGATCAGCGCCGCCACCCAGTCCGGCTCCGCCCTGCTGTCCGCCGGCCCGCACGGGCTGCGCCACACCGGGCGCCCGCTGCGCAAGGGCAACTCGATCACCTTCGGCGACTTCGACGGGGACGGCCGCCGGGACGTCGCGGTCGGCGCCAGCGGCACCCGCGCCGACGAGGGCGGCGACGCGACGGAGAAGCCGGACATCGGCCGCACGGTGAGCGTCTACTACGGCACCGCCACCGGCCGCGTCGTCCGCTCCTCCCCGTCGATCCCGGTGCCCGGCATGTCGGGGACGATGGTGGCCGCCGACACCGACGGCGACGGCGCCGACGAGCTGGCCGTCCCGCTCGGCTCCGGCGGCGCCCGGCTGCTGGCCCCGCGCCCCGGACGTACCGCCCTCGCCCGCCACACCCTCACCCGCACCGTCCCGGCCCGGGTGGACGGCAAGGCCGTACGCCGGGACGAGCGCGCCGCCCGGCTCTACGGCGCGGCGGACTTCGATCACGACGGCAAGGACGAGATCGTGCTCGCCTGGGGCCCCGGCATCGCGTTCTCCCTGTACGGCGAGCGGCCCGAGCGGTGGTGGATCACCAACGGCGCCTCCGACAAGATCACTTTCTCCAGCCGGCCCTTCGCCGCGACCTCCTAGCACCAACTGGCGTACGAGCGGGGGGTTAACCCCCCAGGGTCCCCCTAAGGGATGTCACAGCTCGGCAGCAATGCCGGGCCTGTCCCCCCGCTCCGGCACCCCACCCTCCGCGACCGGGTACGTTCGAATGGTGGCTGGATTCAGGATCGGACGCGGACGGGACTCCCACTCCGCGCAACAAGGGCAGCAGCAGCGACCGCAGCAGCCGCCGCACGGGTCGCAGGACCCGTACGGCCGCACGCAGCCGCAGTGGCAGCAGCCCGCTACACAGGGAGAGCCGGAGTACTTCGGCAGCCAGGACCCGTACTACGGACCCGGCGGCGGGCCCGGCGGCGGACCGGGCCCGGACCAGGGCTACGGCCAGGGCGGCACGTACAGACCGGGCCCCGGGGGCCCCGGCGGGTACGCCGACAACAACTCCGGGCATACGCAGGCGTTCAGCGTGGGCGAGGCGCCCGACGCGTACGACCCGTACGACCAGGGCCCCGGTTCGTACGACGACGGCAGCACCTACCGCGCCGGCTCCTCCACCGCCCCGCCCGCCGGCCCCCGGCTGCACTGGAAGCAGCTGCTGAGCGGCATCGTGCTGCGCCCGGCGCCCACCTTCTGGCAGATGCGCGACTACACGGTGTGGGGCCCGGCCCTCATCGTGACCTTCGTCTACGGCCTGCTGGCGGTCTTCGGCTTCGACGACGCCCGTAAGGACGTCCTGAACGCCCCGATGGCCAACAGCATCCCGTGGATCCTCAGCGCGGGCGTCGCCGTCGTGATCAGCGCCCTGGTGCTCGGCGCGGTCACCCACACCCTCGCCCGCCAGCTCGGCGGCGACGGCACCTGGGGACCGACGATCGGCCTCTCGATGCTGATCATGTCGATCACCGACGCGCCGAGGCTGCTGTTCGCGCTCTTCCTGGGCGGCGACAGCTCCCTGGTCCAGGTGCTGGGCTGGGCGACCTGGCTGGCGTCGGGCGCGCTGTTCACGTCCATGGTGAGCAAGTCGCACGACCTGCCGTGGCAGAAGGCGCTGGGGGCGTCGGCGATCCAGCTGATCGCGCTGCTGTCGCTGGTGAAGCTCGGAACCCTGTAGGAGAGGGGCCCGCAAGGGCCCCTTCACACCCCCTGCTACGCGTCCTACGCGTCGAGGACCTGCCCGTCACGCCGCACGACAGGCGGCTCGACGCTCCAGGGGAAGTTGATCCACTGCTCGGTGCGCTTCCACACGTACTCGCACTTCACCAGCGACTGCGACTTCTCGTAGATCACGGCGCTGCGCACCTCGGCGACCGTCCCGAGGCAGAAGTCGCGCACCAGCTTCAGCGTCTTGCCGGTGTCCGCGACATCGTCGGCGATCAGCACCTTCTTGTCGGAGAAGTCGATCGCGTTGGGCACGGGCGCGAGCATCACCGGCATGTCGAGGGTGGTCCCCACCCCCGTGTAGAACTCCACGTTCACCAGGTGGATGTTCTTGCAGTCCAGCGCGTACGCCAGCCCGCCCGCGACGAAGACCCCGCCGCGGGCAATGGACAGCACGACGTCCGGCTCGTACCCGTCGTCCGCGATCTCCTGCGCCAGCTCGCGGACCGCCACGCCGAACCGCTCGTACGAAAGATTCTCGCGCTCCTCAGCCACCGCTGCTCACACCTTCGTCCGGTGGAAGTTCTGGAACGAACGCGAAGGCGTCGGCCCACGCTGCCCCTGGTAGCGGGAGCCGTACCGCGCCGAGCCGTACGGATGCTCGGCGGGCGAGGTCAGCCGGAACATGCACAGCTGCCCGATCTTCATCCCCGGCCACAGCTTTATCGGCAGCGTCGCCACGTTCGACAGCTCGAGCGTCACATGCCCCGAGAACCCCGGGTCGATGAAACCGGCCGTCGAATGCGTCAGCAGCCCCAGTCGGCCCAGGCTCGACTTCCCCTCCAGCCGCGAGGCGAGGTCCACCGGGAGCGTGACCACCTCGTACGTGGAGGCGAGCACGAACTCCCCCGGATGCAGGATGAACGCCTCATCCCCCTCCGGCTCCACCAGCCGCGTCAGATCCGGCTGCTCGACCGCCGGATCGATGTGCGGATAGCGGTGGTTCTCGAAAACCCGGAAGAACCGGTCCAACCTGACGTCGATGCTCGACGGCTGCACCATCGCCGGGTCATACGGATCGATCCGCACCCGTCCGGCGTCGATCTCCGTCCGGATGTCCTTGTCTGAGAGAAGCACGGAACGAGGATACGCAAACCACCCCCACCCCATGGCGCGGGGGCCGGGCCCCCCCCCCGGGCCCCCCCCCCCCCCCCCCGCGCGGAACCCCCCCCCCCCCCCCCCGCGGCCCCCCCCCCCCGCCCCCCCCCCCCCAGCCCGCCCCCCCCCCCCCCCCCCCCGCGGCGGGGGACGATCGCCGTCCGGTGGCCCGTTCCTCAGATACCCACGCAAGTTGTAGACCCAACCCCCCCCCCCCCCTGGGCGGGGCCCCGGCCCCCCGCCCGGGCCCCGCGCCCACGATCTTCGTTCGACTACCGCAACTACCCGCTGCTGCTACGGCCCCTACGGCGCCTACCGCTCTTCGCGCGCCACCGGCACCGCATGCCGGAGCCTGGCGCAACGCGGACACCGCAGCAGCCGCCCGGGACCGATGCGGTCGACCGTAAGGTGCCGCATCGGGAACGAAGCGGTGCTGAACACATGCCCTTCGGCACAACGGACGACGGTGCGCTCCATTGAGTCCCTTCCCCATGAACGTGGACGACGCGGACGACAAAAGCCACATTAGGGGATCAACCGCACGCCACTCCAAGCGGCACTCCGCCCCCCACGGTACGCCCCAACTCCCCCACCCCAAGAGCACCTTCCCCCACTCCACCCTCTCCGACCGGGCCCCACCCGCACCCGAAAAACGCGAAAACCCCACAGCGCATGCACCGGGGGTCAGCCATGAGGTAAAGTGAGCGACGATGCGGCACCGAGAGATCGGCGCCTCACTCGCGGGTGTAGTTTAATGGTAGAACATGAGCTTCCCAAGCTCAGAGCGCGAGTTCGATTCTCGTCACCCGCTCCACCACAAAGCCCCAGGCCAGCGGCCCGGGGCTTCTTTGTTGTCTAGACCTCTCTAAGCGTCTCGTGCCAGATCCGCACCAGATGGCTCCGCACTCCCCGAACTGTCACCTCACAGGCGGCGAGGCGGGGCCCGATCGTGTGACGACCTCAACACTCGCCTGAAGGCGATGCCCTTGCGGCGGATGCGACGGGACCTGCTTCTTCCCCTCTCGGCCAAAGCGGCTCGCAAAGCCCACTTCCCGGAACTCCACCACCCCGACCCGACACCGGTCGCCGGACCGGTGAACGGCCCCGTTCATCAGGAGGCAATCAAGAAGGGGTGAACTCGTATTGCAGCTCGTAGAGGTGACCTGCCTTGGCCATCACCGTGGCCTCGATAGGGCGCTCGTCGTCGCTGTACACCACCCGCAGCGTGCGCAGCACGGGCAGGTTTCCGGGCAGACCGAGCACCCTGTACTGCTCCTGGGTCGGCACGCGGGCGGAGACCTTGTCGACGCTGAGGCGGGGTGGGTAGCCCAGTTCCGCGAGGAGGGCCGGGGTGCCGCCCTTGATCTTGCGGCGGTCCATCATCGCCGTCCCGCGCGCCAGCTCCAGCGGGTAGTAGGACTTCACCAGCTCCACCGGCTCGTCATCCATGAGCAGCACCTGCGCCCGCAGCAGCGCCGTGCCGTCCTCCGGGAGCCCCAGCGCCTCGGCGACATCAGCCGACGGCCGAACCTCGGCCACGTCCAGGAGCCGACTGTTCCCGCGCGTCTGACGGCTGGCGGCCTCGCTGATCCACCGATACGGCTCACCGGGCGCGGCCGGGGCCATGTACGAGGCGGGGCGCATGGTGCGCTGCCGGTGCTCCCGCACGGTGACAGCCGCTCCGGCACGGCCCACCGCCAGGCCCTCGTCCTTCAGTAGCTGAAGCGCCTTCTGCACGGTCGCGTTCGACGCGGTGAACCGTTCCTTGAGCTGCGCGGTTGAGGGGAGATTCGCGCCGGGGCGCAGGTCGCCCGACATGATCTCGTCCCGCAGGTCGGCGGCGATCCGCTCGTGCAGCGAGCGCCGGTCGACGGCGTCCTGTTCGGCCTTGGGCACGGTCATCCCATCGTGAGTTCGTAGCGCAGACGCTGCCGGTGGGCGGGCATGGTGATCAGGTCGGCCTGGATCGGGCGCCCGTCCCCGTCGAGGACAACACGCTCCAGCCGCAAGACCGGTTCGTCGGCGCCGGTCCCCAACAACCCCCGCTCTTCCTGATCAGGCATCCGAGCCGTCACGTCCTCCTGCACCCGGCGCCCCACGTAACCCAGTTCGGCGAGCAGAGCCACCGCTCCGCCGCGGATCTTCGCGGTGCCCGCGAGGGCGGTTCCTGCCGCGATGTGGGCCGGGTAGTAGGAGTCGGTCAGCTCGCACGGCTGCTCGTCCAGGTACATGATCCGCCGCCGCACGACGACCCGATCCCCCTCCTCAAGCCCCAGAAGCCGGGCCACAACCTCGGGGGCCGGCACTTCCCCCGCCCTCACGATCCGCTGCGTACCCCGACGCCCGAGCGCCGCGGCCTCCTGCCCCCACACATCGCCCTGCCCTCCGGCAGCCGGCCGCAGATAAGGCATCGAGGTACTGGCCCACACGTCGCCAGGCACCGAACCCCTCCTCAAGCTTGATCGGACTCGCCAACCTTGCCGCTTTACACAGTAAGCGACCCCATGGCCACCGCCCTCGAGACTACCTTGCCACCTTTCGTGAATAGCAATAAGGTGACCTCAATCTCACAGCACGCTCTGAGGCGGTGACCGGCCGTGCACTTGACGGGCCAGCAGTTGTTCACGCGGCGCAAGCCATCCATCCAGGCAAGCCGACAGTTCGTGACCCGAACACTCTCCGAGTGGGGCTACGTCGACCGCTTAGAAGACATCGAGCTCTGCGTATCGGAACTCGCGACCAACGCACTCCTCCACGGCGTCCCGCCCGGCCGGCTGTTTCGGGTGCGCATCGAGGCCACCGAGGAGGAGGTACGCATCGAAGTACGCGACTCCGGCTCCGGCCGCCCTATCTCCCTCACCCCACGCCCCGACTGCGAACACGGCCGCGGCCTGCTCCTCGTTACCGAACTCGCCGACGACTGGGGCGACATCGAGCACACCGTGGGCAAGACGGTCTGGTTCACCAGGAAGTCGACGCCGACCGCAGGGCACACCGAATGACACACCGCCCCGAGCACAACGACAGCTCGGACCTGGACCAGCTCCACCGCGACGAGATCACCGTGGCCATGAACTGGGTGATCCGCACGTGCCAAGACATCATCCGCGAGTGCAGCCACAAGACGTTCTGGACCCCCACCGGAACCAGCACCGGCACTACCCCGACGACGGACCACCTCATTCAGTCGGCCCGTACCGACGTGCTCAACAAGCTCCAGCACCAGATCAACGGAGCCGAGACCATCATCAGCATTGCCGAGCACGAACGCGCCAAGCGCCAGCTGTCGGGTCTCGGGTGATGGTTGACGGTTTGGCGTCGGGTGATGCTTGACGTCTGTCCTAGACGATCTTCCGTCGGTTGTACTCTCCGGATTTGCGGACGGCCACCTCCTTGCAGTGGTGCGGGGGACGGTGGTGATCAGGTCGTTGCCGTGGAAGACCCGGATGACGGTCTCGTCGAGGTGGGCGGTGACGACCTGGCGGGCCCAGGATCGGCCGATCTGGACGCGCTGGCCTGCGAGGGTGAAGCCGCCGTTGCTGGTGACGGTCCGCTCGGCGATCTGCGGGGCGGGCGGCGGAATGGTCGGGGGTGGGCCTGCTGGGCGTGCTCCGCGCAACCGGCCGCAGGCCGTGGCCGACAGGGGGCAGGGCAGCGCGGCCAGCAAGACGCGCTGCTCGTCCAGGACCTGCATCACCGTGCCGTCCAGCCGCAGGGTGACCCGCTGTCCTGCGAACGCCCAGCCGATATTGCACCGGTCACCGCCCAGACCGACGTAGCCGACCGGGTTGACCGTGCGGTCCACCTCCACCGCCGAACCATCGACGACCGGGCCGGGATCAGGCGCCCAGGCTCCGGCAGGTCGGGCTTGCCTGCTGGCCAGCAGGGCCCGCAGATCCCGGCCGGACAGCTTCGAGGGCAGCGTCTTGTGCCGGGCTCCACCGATCAGCACATGCAGCCGGTTCACATCGATCCGCAAGGTCACCGCCGTGCCGGCCAGCGCCGGACCGAACCAGATCTGCTGCCCGCACAGACTCAGATTCCCCGACCGGGGCACCACCCCGGTCCACCTCGACCACGACCGCCTCACCGTCCGCCGACGGCCACGACACCGCCGCCGGCTCCGGATGCGGCCGCGGGGCGGGCACCACCACAGGCGGCTCGACTGCGGTCGCCGCTACGAGCCGAGGACCACAGCGGAACGTACCGACATCGAGCGGGTGCGGGCACTTTTACTCGAACGTCGGCTGACCTTCCCGGGTTATTCGGGCGGTTCCTCGATGTTCCACGCCTTGAGGACACGGTCGTCGGCTTCGGCCGAGTCATCGGACCTACCCACATAATCCTCCCAGTCCATGTTCGCGATCCACAGGTTGACCGCTATCTCCACGATGGCGGTCGGGGTGGCGCGCGCACTGTCCACCAGGGCTTCCGGGTCCGTCGCGACCATCAGCATCTCGCGTCCGGGGGAGGCCATGGTCCGGACGTCTGCCATGACGAACATGGGCCAGTGCACGTCCTCCGGGACGAGAAGCGCCACCTGGTCCGATGTCAGGCCCGCGTAGCGGCGGTCGTCGATCGGTGTCACGTCCACCGACCAGTCGTCGTACTCCGCGCTCACCCGCGCCACCGCATCTTCCCAGGCGGCGTCGTCGGAGAAGTCGGTCCGGATCACTGGCAGGTCCTCACCCACGGGCAGCAAGGGCACGTCCGGAGCCACTCGGGGCCTCGGCCGCTCCGCCCGTGGCAGGCGCTGCCTGGGCGTGTGCGTGAATGGAGGCGTCATGGTCCACAGGACCATACCCTCGCCATCGGTGATCACGAGAAGTCCGTCGTCGGTCACCGACATCTCTGCCGCCCCCCTCTTGGCCAGTGCGGCGGCGGCGGAGTCGGATATCCCGAGCGATTCGGCGGGACGTTCCGTGCCGTCGGCGTCGCGTGTGACCAGACGGCCGTCGCCGGTCAGTTCGTAGCCCTGCTGGGGGTGGAGTCCCACCGTCCACAGAATCCCGCCAGCGGTATGGCAGAAATAGGCGGCGCTGCCCCCCTCCGCCACGAACGCGTATGCGCCGTTGTCCGACACCAGGGTTCCGCCGCGCAGGCACTGCCCGCGCCGCAGTCGCCTGCCGTCTGTCACGCGGTTCCAGCCCTCCCACCGCTGGGGCGCGCTGGAGCTGTGCCACGGGATGGTGTCCTCTGCGGTCCTCAGCACGAGCCTGCCGCTGTCCTGGATCATCAGGGCGGCCATCGACCGGCCCATCGTGCCGCTGGACCACAGCGGCTGGTCCGTCGGGGAGTACACCACCAGGTTGCCGTCCTCCTGCAACAACAGGCGTCCCGGCCGACCGAAGGCGCGGTCCAGGTCCTGATGCTCGAGAGCCTCCGGACGGCACACGGAGTGCTGGAAATTGGTCCCAGTGGCCCAGACGGCGAAGTGGTCCGCGTTCCGGTACACGACGACATTGCCATCGTGCTGGTGCACCACACTGTATTCACCCGAGGGGCAGCTCACAGTCCGGCGGACCAACTGCTCACCCGGGCGCAACACGACTGCGTACTCATGTTCTGCGATCATGGACGCACTATCGCAGGCCCCTCTGACAACGGGGGCCGGCCAGATGTGCAGCACTTTGTCGGCCACCAGCCGGCGTACCGGTACGCGCCCGGCGAATTTCCGCGAACCCCAACGGAGCCTTAAGAAGCTGGTGATCCATGGCGGCGGGCAGCTCTCTGCACGTCACGGCCTCGGCATTGGTGGTGCACCCGGACAGCGGTCGGGTACTGCTGCGATGGCATCAGCGGCAACAGTCGTGGCTACTGGTCGGCGGGCATGCGGATCCAGGGGAGCGTGATCCGCTCGTCATCGCGGTGC
Organism: Streptomyces sp. NPDC007983; assembly: GCF_042958345.1. Classification (NCBI taxonomy): domain Bacteria; kingdom Bacillati; phylum Actinomycetota; class Actinomycetes; order Kitasatosporales; family Streptomycetaceae; genus Streptomyces; species Streptomyces sp. NPDC007983. The sequence continues at coordinate 830,183 of NZ_JBIBJI010000001.1, read as the reverse complement.
GGGAAGGTCAGGTGGAAACGCGACTGCCTGACCTGGCGCCGTGGCCGGACGCGGAGGTACGACGAGGCCCGGAGGGCGGTCAGCGAGGCCAAATGTCCTGGAGACGCTGACCCGAGTAGCACCGCTCCTCGTCCGCTGAATTTCACTGGAACGGCCTCAAGGGTCCGGCATTTGAGATGCTGCGAGAGCACGAAGACGCGGTGCAACGGTTGGAGACCACACTCGCGCCGCACCTCAGCCCCTTCGGCCAACCGTGACGAACGCCAGCAGGGCGGCGTACAAGCGACGTGGTGTCGGAGTACGCCGCCCTGGGCGGGACGAGTCGCGGGAGGGACGTGGCCCACGCTGATGTTGCGGTTACTTCGGGTCGCGGTTGAACTGCGCCGTCGTCCAGCGGTAGCCGAGCGCGGCCAGACCGACGCACCAGGCGATCGCGATCCACCCGTTGTTGCCGATCTCGGTGCCGAGCAGCAGGCCGCGCAGGGTCTCGATGGCGGGCGTGAACGGCTGGTACTCGGCGATCGGCTGGAACCAGCCCGGCATCGTGTCGGCCGGGATAAAGGCGCTCGAGATGAGCGGGAGGAGGATCAGCGGCTGTGCACTGTTGGCGGCCGCCTCGGCGTTCGGGCTGACCATACCTATGCCAACCGCGATCCAGGTGAACGCCAGGGCGAACAACACGAGCAGTCCGAATGCCGCCAGCCACTCCAGGGCCGTGGCGTCCTTGGAGCGGAATCCGATGGCCACGGCGACGGCACCGACGAGAACCGCGCTGGCGATGCACTGCAGCACGCTGCCGACGACATGCCCGATGATCACAGATCCGCGGTGGATCGCCATCGTACGGAAGCGGGCGATGAGGCCCTCGCTCATGTCCATGGAGATGTACACCGCGGCCCCGATCACGGTGCTGCCGATGGTCATCAGCAGGATGCCCGGGACGATGTAGGCGATGTACGCGGAGCGGTCGGGGCCACCGCCGCCGATGCCCGCGCTCATCACGTCGCCGAAGATGTAGACGAAGAGCAGCAGCATCATGATCGGCGCGAGCAGCAGGTTCAGGGTTCCGGACGGGTAGCGGCGCGCGTGCAGCAGATTGCGGCGCAGCATCGTGGACGAGTCGCGGACGGCGAGGGAGATCCGGGTCGGTCGGGCGGGAGCCAGGGCGGAGTTCATCGGACGGTCTCCTTGGACTGGTTGGGGACGTCGGCCGGGCTGGTGAGGGCGAAGAACACGTCGTCGAGGTCGGGGGTATGCACGGTCAGCTCGTCCGCCTCGACGCCGGCCGTGTCCAGCCAGTCGAGGATGGAGCGCAGCTCGCGCTGGCTGCCGTCGCTGGGGATCTGCAGCGCCAGCGCCTCGTCGTCCCGGGTCACCTCACGCAGCGCGGAGGCGGCCGACTGATACGCGGACGGGTCGGTGAAACGGAGCCGCACGTACCCGCCGGGGATGAGCCGCTTCAGCTCCTCGGCGCTCCCTTCGGCGGCGATCTTCCCGTCGTTGAGCACGGCGATACGGTCGGCCAGCTCGTCGGCCTCCTCCAGGTACTGCGTGGTGAGGAAGACGGTGACGCCGCCTGTGACCAGCTCGCGGATGATCTGCCACATGGTGTGGCGGGAGCGCGGGTCGAGGCCGGTGGTCGGCTCGTCGAGGAAGATGATCCGCGGATTGCCGACCAGCGTCATGGCAATGTCCAGGCGGCGCTTCATGCCACCGGAGTAGGTGGCGGCAGGCTTCTTCGCCGCCTCGACCAGATCGAAGCGGGCCAGCAGCTCGGCGGCGGCCCGCCGCCCCTCGCGCTTGGACAGATGGTGCAGGTCCGCCACGAGAAGCATGTTCTCCTCGCCGGTGATCAGCCCGTCGACGGCGGAGAACTGCCCGGTGACACCGATCGCGGCCCGCACCGCCTGGGCGTCGGCGGCGACGTCGTGGCCCGCGACCTCGGCCTGCCCGCCGTCGGCGGCGATGAGCGTAGAAAGGATCTTCACGGCCGTGGTTTTACCGGCGCCGTTCGGCCCGAGCAGCGCGAACACGGCCCCGGCCGGGATGCGCAGATCGATGCCGTCGAGGACGGTCTTGTCGCCGTACGACTTGCGCAGACCGATCGCAGAGACGGCGGCGGTCGACTGCGGACCGTGATGCCGTATGGGCGTGGCCATGACAGAAGAAGGCATGAGGCCCTCCAGTTCGAAGGCTGAAGTTGCGGGGGGATCGGATGAGTTGAGGATGATGCGGGAGATGGGGGCGCTCCGTTGCACAGCGGCATACATGGACGCCAAAGCGAACGGTGTTCACGCAGAAATGGAGAAGCCGTCAGGTGCCGGTGGGTGGCAGCCACTCCACAGCGGCGAGGCCGGTGACGGTGAAGGACACCACCACTTCGCCTTGCGCGGTCGAATGCTGCCGCCCCGAATGCAGTGCCGGATCGCGTTCCAGGACGCCAAGATCCGTGGCTGCGTCGTCACGCGAAGGGTGGAGGACTCCCTCGGCCACCAACACCTCCTTGAATCCCAGATGGCAGGTGAAGAAGGCTGGAGACCGCAGGATCGCCGACGGTCAACAACACCGCTGACGCACTGATATTCATATACTGACCCCCTCCGCGCATCCACCTGCCGTCACGCTCAAGCATCGTCACTGCGGGAAGGCGGATCAACGACGCATCTCGCAACGATGGTTAACACAGCGGTTCACGAACCGGGGGTGGGGAGTGTGGAGCTGCGAGAGATAGAGATCTTCCTGACCTTGGCGGAGGAGCTACATTTCGGCCGGACGGCGGACCGGTTACACGTCACTCCGGCCCGTGTCAGCCAGGCCATCAAGAAGCAGGAACGCACCATCGGCGCCGAACTGTTCAAGCGGACCAGCCGCAGCGTCCAACTGACACCCATTGGCGCACGACTGAGAGATGGCCTCGCCGTTGGCTATCAGCAGATCCAGGAGGCGCTGGCCGCCGCGGCCGCCGCGGGACAGGGAATCACCGGGGAACTCCACATCGGCTACGCCACCGCGTGGTGCGGCAATCTCATAGTGGCAGCCGCCGACACCTTCCGGACCCGCCACCCCAACTGTCTGATCCACATCTACGAGTCCCCCATGCTCGACCCGCTCGGCCCATTGCGCGACGGCAGTCGCGACCTCCAGCTCATCGAGCTGCCAATCGACGAGCCCGACATCGTCAACGGCCCGGTCCTCTTCTCGGAGCCCCGCGCACTGGTCGTCCCCGCGGACCACCCGTTCGCCGAGCGGGAGACCGTCTCAGTGGAGGACCTCGCGGAGGCCCCACTGGTCACCATCACTGGACAGCCCCAGTACTTCCTCGACCTCCACTACCCCCACCGCACACCGAAGGGCCGGCCCATCCCGCGCGGCCCGTCGACCACCGCCTGGCAGGAAGTGCTCACCCTGGTCGGCGCGGGCAAGGGAGTCTCCCCCACCTCCGCACGCGCGGCGCACTACTACTCCCGGCCGGATATCGTCTACGTCCCCTTCCGCGACGCCCCGCCGGTGGAGTACGGCCTCCTGTGGTCGGCCACGGGAAACACCCCGAAGGTGTGCGCGTTCGTCCAGACCGTCCTCGAAACAGCCGCGGTCTGATGGAGTTCCGCGAAACCCAGATCTTCCTGGCCCTGGTGGCTTGGCGGAGGAACCGCCTTTCGGCCGCGCCCCCGACCGCCTGCACGTCAGTCCGTGCGGCGCCGTGCCTCGTGTCCACGGAGAGGTCAATTGAGTGAGTCGGCGGTAGCAGGCGGGCATCCGGCGATGCCAACGTCCTCGACGACGGCGACCACAAGGCCGTTGACCGGCAGCTTGCTCAACCCCGGCTCCCTGCGAGCGCCCAGGCAGGGCCCCACCCTTCAGAGGCCGAGCACCGGGAAGCATTCCCCGACTGGCTGCACACCTGCAACCACCATCGCGGCCAACCGCACTGACAGGCCACTACATCGCCTGCCGCGCCCCCAACTCCACAAGGCAGCCTGGGCGGGTGAGCCTCCAGGGGCAATGGCGCGCTCTCACCGTCGCCATGCATGAGACCTTGCCCCCGACAGGCCGGTGATGTCCTGCGGCCTGCCGTCCGCCACCGCATCCCTGATCAGCTGGTTGTCGTCAAGGCTGCGCGCGCGGCGGTGAGGATCTCCTCGGAGAGCGGGGAGTCCTTGGTAGCCCGGGCCAGGACCAGTGCGCCGAGCATGGTGCACAGCCGGGCGATGCCGTCCTGGTCCTCGGTGGCGAGCCACTCGGCGAACTCGCCCACTCCCTCGGCGTAGACGCGGCGGGCCTCGCGATCTCCGGGTTCGCGTGCCATGTCGGCGGCGAGCGCGGCAGCGGGACACCCATCTGCCGCGCTGTCGCGGTGCTCGATGGACAGGTAGGTGTCGATCAGCTCCTGCTGAGCGGCGCCGCGCTGCCCGCCGTGCCGCTTGAGGCCCTCGTCGCGGAGCCGGGTGAGTCCGTCGAACGCGTGGGCGGTGGCTTCGTCAACGAGCGCCTCTTTGGAGACGAACTGCTTGTAGAAGCCGCCGTGGGTCAGGCCGGCCGCCTTCATGAGGTCGGTGACGCTGACCTGGGTTCCCTGTTCCCGGAACAGCCGGGAGGCGGCTTCCACGACCCGCCTGCGGTTCTCCTCCGCTTGCGCCTTCGATACGCGACCCATCAGCCACCTCCCGATTGGATGCCGGTTGACATCTATCCTAGGCGCGGTTTTAGATTACAGTCATCATCTAATTAGCTGCGGGTCGGGTCGATCGGCCCCGCATCGCTGGGAGCACACATGGATCTGACGAACGCTGTCGCGGTGGTCACCGGCGCCAACCGGGGACTGGGCCGCCACCTGGCCGTCCAGCTCGTGGAGCGCGGAGCGAAGGTCTACGCGGCGGCCCGCCGCCCCGAGACGGTGGATCTTCCGGGCGTCACCCCGCTGCGGTTGGATGTGACGGACGAGGAGTCGATCCGGGCCGCGGCCCGGACTGCATCCGACGTGACACTGCTGGTGAACAACGCGGGCATCTCCACCGCCACGCCGCTGGTCGCGGGCGGCCTGGACGCGGTGCGCCTGGAGATGGAGACGAACTTCTTCGGTCCGCTCGCCGTGACGCGGGCTTTCACCCCGGTCATCGAGGGCAACGGCGGCGGCGCTGTGCTCAACGTCCTGTCCGTGCTGTCCTGGCTGCACCCGGCCGGCCTCGGGTCCTACGCGGCGGCCAAGGCCGCGGCATGGGCGCTGACCGACGCGGCCCGGGAGGAGCTGGCACCCCGCGGCATCACCGTCTCGGCACTGCACGTCGGATACATGGACACCGACATGGCCGCAGGCGTTCCCGCCGACCAGAAGGCCGACCCCGCCGAGGTCGCCGCGCAGGCCCTGCACGGCATCGAGACGGGCCTGCCCGAGATCCTCGCCGATGAGACCACCCGGTACGTCAAGCAGACCCTGGCCACTTCGCCGAATGCGGCCTGAGGCGCCCCGCCACGCCCCTCCCTCCTCCTATCGATCTTTGATCTTGAGCAAGGACACCTGATGCGTTACACGACCTTCGGACACCGCACTGGGCTGCGCGTGTCCGAGTACGCGCTCGGCACGGCGAACTTCGGCACCGGCTGGGGCGCCGGCGCCGAGCCGGACGAGGCGCGCCGGATCTTCGACCGGTTCGCCGAAGCCGGGGGCACTTTCCTCGACACTGCGGACACCTACCAGTTCGGCGAGTCGGAAGAGCTGACGGGCACGTTCATCTCTGCCGATCGGGACCACTTCGTCCTGGCCACCAAGTTCACTCTCGGAGCCGCTCCTCGGCCGGGCATCTCCGCCACGGGCAACAGCCGCAAGAACATGGTCGCCTCGGTGGAGTCCAGTCTGAAGCGCCTGGGCACCGACTACATCGACCTGCTCTGGGTGCACTTCCCCGACCAGCTCACCCCCATGGAGGAGATCCTGCGGGGGCTGGACGATCTGGTGAGTTCCGGCAAGATCCATCACGCCGCCCTGTCCAACTTCCCCGCCTGGCGGGTCTCCCGCGCCGTGACCCTCGCGGACCTGAAGAACTGGTCGCCCATCGTGGGCATCCAGAACGAATACAGCCTCGTCGAGCGGACCGCCGACCGCGAGCTGCTGCCGATGGCCGAGAGCCTCGGACTCGGCGCCGCCCTGTGGTCCCCGCTCGGCGGCGGACTGCTCACCGGAAAGTACCGGCTCAGCAGCGAGGGGCGGCTGAGTGACCTGGGGGCGGTCATCCACACCGAGAGCACCGGCCAGAAGACCGCCGTCGTCGACACCGTGCTGGCCATCGCAGAGGAGACCGGCGTGACGCCCGCCCAGGTGTCGGTGGCCTGGGTGCGGGAGCGGGCCGCCCGGTCCGCGACCTCACTCGTCCCGATCATCGGGCCGCGCAACCTCGCCCAGCTCGACAGCTACCTGGGCGCCCTCGACGTCCAGCTGAACCCCGAGCAGTTCGCCCGCCTCTCGGACATCAGTGCGGCGCCGCTCGGCGTTCCTCACGAGGCGATCGCCGCATCCCTGGACGGCATCCGGGGCGGCGACTCCAGCCGCGTCATCGCCCCAGCTCAAACCGTGGCCTGACACGCGAAGGCATGAACGAGACGGAGACGACGATGAAGACGTTCATGGTCGAGCGGTACGGCGACGACGTGCGCGCCGGTGACATGCCCGACCCACGGGTGGGCGCGGACGATGTCCTGGTCCGGGTTCACGCGGCGAGCGTCAACCCGCTCGACCTCAAGCTCCGTGACGGGGCCTTCAAGGCGATCCTGCCGTACCGTCTCCCGCTCATCCTGGGCAACGACCTCGCCGGGGTGGTCGTCCGGGTGGGATCGGCCGTCACGGGATTCGCGGTGGGCGATGAGGTCTACGCGCGGCCCGACAAGGACCGCATCGGCACGTTCGCCGAACTCATCGCCGTCCACCAGGACGACGTGGCGATCAAACCGGCCACGCTCACCATGACCGAGGCCGCGTCCCTTCCCTTGGTCGCCCTGACCTCATGGCAGGCGCTGGTCGAGCGGGCACAGGTACGGCCAGGGCAGAAGATCTTGATCCACGCGGGCTCCGGCGGCGTCGGCACCATCGCCATCCAGCTGGCCAAACACCTGGGCGCCCACGTGGCCACCACCGCGAGCACGGCCAAGGTCGACCTGGTCGAGCAGCTGGGCGCGGACATCGTCGTCGACTACAAGAAGCAGGCTTTCGAGACGGTCCTCGACGGCTACGACGTCGTCCTGGACACCCTCGGCGGTGAGACGCTGGAGAAGTCCCTGCGGGTACTCGAACCCGGTGGGAAGGTCATCAGCGTCGCAGGCCCTCCCGACGCGGCCTTCGCCCGTGAGCTGGGCGCGAACGCGTTCCTCCGGCTGGCGATGAGCGCGCTGAGCTTCACCACCCGGCGCCGCGCCAAGCGCCGAGGCGTGACGTACTCGTTCCTGTTCATGAAGGCCGACGGCGACCAGCTGCGCGAACTCACCCCGCTCGTCGACGCCGGGAAGATCCGCCCCGTCGTCGATCGTGTCTTCCCGTTCGAGGAGACCCGGGAGGCCATGGCGTACGTCGAGATGGGACGCGCCACGGCCGGCAAGGTCGTCGTCACGATGACATGAACGGATGTCTCCCGACCGGCAAGGTCATCGTGCGGTGGCCCGAAACCGCCGCACGCCGGCGAGAGCCAAGGACAAGGGCCCCACCGCCAGAAGGACCCGGACATGAGCACTCCCCTCAGCCCCCCTCTCCCGACCACCCTCGTCGTACCGAGACGCGCCGACCCGCTCGGTGTCCGTCCGCGGCGTCCCCTTCGTCTACCGCAGCGGCGAGTACACCGCGGGTCACGTCACGGCCGTAGAGGACGGCCTCGCGAACCGAGTCGAGGCCGTCGCACCGCCGCAGGTCAGGCTTGCGCAGGAGGGTTGGCCATCGCCCCTGGCGGGCGCATCATGAAGACGTCGATCGGGTCCTGGGCTTCCACGACGAATCCGTGGCGCTCGTAGAGTCGACGAGCAGCACTGCCCTGCAAGACGTTCAAGCCCACGGTCATGCCCTGCGCGTCCGTTCGCTCCAGTACCGTGCGCAACACAGCGGATCCGAGCCCTCGGCCCTGCCAGTGCGGAGCAAGGTAGAAGTGCTCCAGCCACTGCCTGCCTTCGGCGGGCCGGACCGTAACGCATCCCGCGAGTTCACGGCCGATCATGATGATCGATGTGTGCTGCGAGGAGAAGGAGTCCCGCAGCCGCTGCCGTACTCGGTGCTCGTCGTAGCGCCCAAGGCGTTCCAAGTCCACACGCATGACCGTGGCCCGCAACTCCGCGATCACCTCGATGTCCGCCGCCACCGCAGAACGCAGCACCCAGCCCGCGTGCGCCGGCGTGGTCCGTGCAGGCACTGCCATGTCTGATCGCGTACCGCTCCGCATCACCCCAGCATCCATGGCCGGAGTATCTCAGTCCGCCCGCTGCGAACCGGAACCACGAGTGGGCGGGCCGAACGGGGCGTTGTTCGGACCTGCTTGGAAGGGGCGCACAGCTCGGCCGGCCGTTCATCGGAGAGGGTGGTGTCGGTGTCCTTCCGGACGTCGGCGGGCTGGGGCTGCGGCTGCAGTCGCGCCGGGATGAGGCGTCAGGACGTGCCACGGCCCGGGCCTGCCCGCGGGCCTTCCTCGGCGATCGGGCGGGCTCGGCCGGTGCCGGTGTCGATGAGGATCTGCTGGGCCTGCGCGATGTTGTCGACGCGGACGGCCTGGGCCATCGCGGTGCGTGCCGCGTCGGGCGTCGCGTGCGGTGGGACCACCAGCAGGGAGAAGTGGTCCTGATCGCCTCGGGTGATGAGGACGGTGCCGTCGCCCACAGGGAACGAGTCGATATGCACGATGCGGTCGTCGATGATCAGTCGTGTCGGCAGTTCTTCCCAGGCGTCGGCGTCCAGGCCGACGCGCGTGACGGGTCCGAGGTGCTCGGTCAATGCGGTGATCAGGGCGGGAAGTTCGGCGCCTATGTCGCGGGAACGCGGCCACCACGCACCGTCGAGAATGCCCTCGCGGGTATGTGTCGTCGCCAACCGCAGCAGGGCTGTTCCAGGTTTCACAGCATGGTGGATCGCGTCTGGCAGAAGTTTCACTTCACGCGGGGTGTCGGCGTCGGACATGGCTGCTCGCCCTCTTACGGGGTTCGGTGGCCCGCCGGTTTCACCGTACTCCGAGAGCCCGCGCCCAGGCCCATCGGCGCCCTGCGGACCCGGGCCCGGGCTCTTGAAGAAGTGGCGGATCATACGTGGGCTCAGCGGGGCAACGTCCCGGAGTACAGTGAAAACACCGGGAGTACTCCGCACACCGGCTTCCACGCTGGTGTCGTTCTCGGGGAGCGACAACGCCGGGACGTTGAAGACGCGTCCGGGGACAGGTCCGCGCCATGACCATGACCATCGACCGTACGACCGCCCATGAGCGCGTGCCGTCGCCACCGATTCGCCCGGTTCGCCTGTCACTGACTCCGGCCGGCCCGGTTCCGGGTCTTCTGGACGGTGCGTGGTGGCCTCGCTCCCGCGATCTCCTCCGTGAGCTGCCCGCCCTGACGGACGTGCTGGACGCGCGCTGGGGCCGGATCACTCGCGTCTCCGTGAACCCGGCCCACTGGCCCGTGATCCCGCGCAAGGTGCCTGCGACCGGGCACACCGTGCACGTCGGCTGGTTCACCGACGAGCAGGACCCGCACAAACTGATTCTGCTCTCCTACACCGCAGGCCGCTGGGACCTTCTGGTGATCCCACCGGAGACGAGTGCGGCAGCCGCCTCCCGGCTGATGGGCGCCGCGGCAACCCCCGGCAGCCTCCTCACCGCCGGCAGTCTGATGGCGAACGAGACCGCCACCCGTGATGCCCGGGAGTATCTCAGCCAGGAGGAGGAGTGGGAGACCGATGGCGGGCCCTCTATGGCGGCCGGAAGCCGAAGCCGACCGGCCGGACTTCTGGACTCCGGCCGAGGGAGGTGAGGACATGGAGACCGTGATCACCGTGTCCGCGATCAGCCGGATGAACGGGGTCACCATGCAGCCACCGGATCCCCCCTCGGCAGGGCGCGCCGAGGTGCGTATTGTCGCCGCGTACCCCGAGGCAGCCCGCCAGGTCGCGGAGGTACTCCGTCGTTGCTTCGACGGCACCGAACAGCGGAGCTACCCCGCCGGCGCGGACGGCGGAACCCGCCTCCATCTCATCGTGGATACCGCGCACACGGCAGAGCCACCACGGTCCTGGCTGGTAGCAAGCCGGTCCTCCGGGCAAGACCCCACGCAGACGGACGAAGTCTGAAGGGATGCCCCTCAGCGGGTGCGGGCACGTCGCTCACGCCCCGTGTCCACGTCGGCGGAGGAACTCCAGGACCCCCGAAAAGTCCCTCATGCCGGAAAGGTGCGCCAGGCATAGCATGGTGAATGGGCCGGTTCACTCTCACGTGCGACCGACCCGAAAGGGCGGCCCCGGTGTTTCTGCGCCGGGGCCGTTGTGCCGATATCGGCGCGACGGCAGGGAACAGGACGGCAGGGAACAGGGCGTGATCAGCAGCGTCGCCGGTCGCGTCGCCGACGCGCGGGAAGCGATCTCACGGCGATCTTCAGAGGTGTCGCGGGGCGTCGGGGAGCTCCCGATACTGGGGTGGAGGAGGCAGCAGGACCACAGTGCGGCAAACAGCACAAGGCTCATCCCTGTGTGAGCACAGTGCGGCGAATCGAGGTCGCCATGGCAGAAGGCGAACAGGGCTTCCGTAAAGTCACAGTGGATCGGTCAGAGGGATTCGGTGAGCGGCTGCTGGGTGTGCTGCTGGACCGGGCTCACGAGATGCCACCCCAGCTGATCGCCCCGCTGGTCGCGGAGGAAGTGGGCAGGATCGGCGGTCGGGACGTCTCGATCCTCCTTCAGGACTACGAACAGCTCGTACTGGGCCCCCTGCCGGGCATGAGGCTCGTGGTCGGGGAACCCGAGCGGATCGACGATTCCGAGGCCGGCAGGGCCTTTCTGGGCGCGGTGCCGGTGGAACAGCCGCAGGCCGATGGCGTACGGGTATTCCTGCCGCTGCTGGACGGCAGCGACGAGGTGGGGGTGCTGGCCGTCACCCTGAGCAGCGTCGATGACGACGACCGGCGGTTGCTGCGGCGCCTCGCCGGCCTGGTCGCCGACATGCTGGTCACCAAGAACAGCTATACCGATCAGTTCTTCCGGGCCCGGCGCCGTGAGCCGATGAGTCTGGCCGCGGAGATCCAATGGGCGCTGCTGCCCCCGCTGACCATGATCACACCGCAGGTCGCGGTGGCCGGAATCCTCGAGCCTGCCTACAACGTCGCAGGTGACAGCTTCGACTACGCCCTGAACGACAACATCCTGCACATGGCCGTCATCGATGCCATGGGGCACGGGCTGGACGCCGCCGTGCTGGCGACCGTTGCCGTCAGCGCCTACCGGCACGCCAGACGCGCCGACGTCGGGCTCGCCGAGCTGTACATGTTCATGGACACGGCCATCAACGAGCAGTTCGGGCCCGACCACTTCGTCACGGCACAGATGATGCGCCTGAACATCGGAACCGGCCACCTGCAATGGGTCAACGCCGGGCACCCGGCCCCCCTGCTGATCCGCGACCACCGCGTCCTCCAGGCGCTGGAGAGCCCTGGCACCCTGCCCGTCGGCTTCGGCGGCGCCATTCCGCAGATCAGCGAGCAGGCGCTGTCCCGCGGGGACCGGATCCTCTTCTTCACGGACGGTCTCGTCGAGGAGCACCTCGCCGGCGAAGAGCCGTTCGGCGAGGAGCGACTGCTCGACTTCGTGAACCGCGCGGGATGCGAAGGAGAAGGCGTACAGGAAATGGTGCGCGGCCTGTCCCACGCCCTGATGCAGGAACGGGGCGGAGTCACCACTGACGACGCGACGCTCTTCCTGGTCGAGTGGTGCGGGGGCACCGCCGACCGTCTCGTCACGGTAGAGATATGACCAGCAGATCCGCCACTGGCGCTCGCGTCAAAATCGGGGCAATCAAGTCCACCCCCACACGCCCCGCTGGTCACAATTTTCCCGGACGCACCGGATGCGCACCGGACAGGGGCGGTGAACAGCGGTCGACGACGGGTGCTGCGGCAGGCCCGGCGGCTTGCCGTCAGTGCTCGTTTGCGCTGGTCAACCGCGTGCCCCGCGTCGACCGCCCCGTGAAGCGGACCGGCCTTCGAGGTCTTACGGAGTGCGTGCAGGACTTCAGACGGGCAGATCGTCGGGCAGGACGCGGAACGCCTTGTGATGACCGAGGGGACGTACGGCGCGGAAGTCTCGGCGGTCCAAGGTGAGGATCGCGTCGGTGTCGTAGTCGGCTGCCAGGGCGACGTTCACCACGTTGGTGAGATCAAGGTCGAGCGCCGGGTAGCGGGATCGGACGGACTGAGCGATGCGCAGGTGCCCCTCGGTGATCTCCGGTACGGATACACGGCCGCGGCGCATCCAGCCCCGGATGTCGTCGATCGCGCTCACCGCGGCTTCGCGGCCCAGTTCGCGAGTGGCTACGTGGTCGAGTTCAGCGAGCAGCAAGGGAGACATGACGAGCAGCCCGGCAGCCATGATCGCCTCTTGGGCCGCTTCGTGCTCCGGGTGCGTGGAATCGAGTGCGGCCAGCAAGCCGGAGGTGTCAGCGACAACGATGATCACGCAGCGGTTCCCGCATCGGTTTCGCGCCCGGCAGCATCAGCAACGACATCACGCACCTCGTCCTTGGCAAGGGTGCGCCCAGGACCGGCAAAGGTGCGGGAGAACAGCGGCTCATCCCACACACGATTGGCCATCGCGGCGAGATGGATGCCCTGCCGGATGATCTCGGCCTCACTGATGCCGCGGCGCTTGGCCGCCTCCTTGATGATGGCGAGGTCTTCCGGGTCCGCGTAAACGTTGGTGCGCTTCATGGACATGTACCTAGAGTGACACATACACCAGATTGGTGTATGTCAGTGCCGCCTCGACGTACAAGCGGGCCGCGGTTGTCCGGTTCCGGTGCCGGGGTCACACATCGTGTACCGCGGCTTGCAACGCCGCGGCTATCCGGCGGGTGTCGGCTTCGGTGGTCTGCCAGTTGCTGAAGGCGGCGCGCAGTGCGGGCACGCCGTCGAGGACGGTGGGGGTGAGGAAGACCTCGTCGGCGAGTTGGCCCGTGAGGGCGGTGAGGCGTTCGGCGGTGGGGTTGTCGGCGAGGGTGAAGCAGACGACGTTCAGCCGGACCGGTGCCAGCAGCCGGAGGCCGGGCATGCTCTCGATGGCGGTGCCCAGGGCGCGGGCGCAGCCGATGCACCGCTCGGTGATCTCGCGGTGGCCGTCCCGCCCGTAGGCCCGCAGGGTGAACCAGGCGGCGAGGGCCCGCAGGCGGTGGGAATTCTCCGGGGTGAGGTGGGCCAGGTCGGGGGTGTCGCCGAGCGGGCCCAGGTAGGCCGCCGCGTTCTGGAAGACGGCCGTTTGCAGGTCGGGCCGCCGGGTGAACTGCACGGCGCTGTCGTAGGGGACGTTCAGCCACTTGTGCAGGTCGACGCAGATCGAGTCGGCCAGGTCGAGGCCGCCGACCAGGTGCGCGTGATCGGGTGACAGTGCGGCGAAGGCGCCGAAGGCGGCGTCCACGTGCAGCCAGAACGCGTAGCGTTCGCGCAACGCGGCGATGGCGCGCAGGTCGTCGAAGTCGGCGGTGTTGACGGTGCCGGCGTTGGCGACCACGACGCACGGGCCGTCGGGCTCGGCCTCACGAAGCGCCTGTTCCAGGGCCGACACATCGACGGCTTCCCGTCCCGGCAGGGTCGGCACGGGGAGGAGGGCCCGGCGTCCGAGCCCGAGCATCGACAGCGCTTTGGGCACGCTCGAGTGCGCTGATCCCGACAGCACCTGTGCCGCGCCGAGTACGCCCGCTCCGTGCTCCGCGGGTGAGACGCCCAGTCGCTCTCCGAGCCATTCGCGGGCGATGGCGAGGCCGACGGTGTTGGACATGGTGGCGCCGCTGACAAAGGTTCCATGGTGCTCGTCGGACAGGCCGAACAGACTCCGCAGCCAGGCGATCGTCTCGCGCTCCAGGCTCTGTCCCGCCCCGTCCAGTGACGAGAAGGCGTTCAGATCCCAGGTCGTGGTCATCCAGTCGCCCGCCAGCGCGGCCGGCGTCGTGCCGCCGGTGACGAATCCGAGATAGCGCGGCCCGGCGCTCGCCGACAGCACCGGCTCCCAGCAGGCGATGAACTCCTCCAGCGCCGCCCGCGCTCCCACCCCCTGCTCGGACAAGGGATCCGGCTCCGGAACCGGCGCCGCGGGAACGACGTCCCGCTCGGCGACCTGCCCGAGCACCTCGGCGGCGTGCTGCCGGACGGACTCCAGCAGGTGCGGCAGCCCGTCGCGATCGGCGGCGAGTCGTGGGTGCATGCCATGTCTCCGTTCGTATCGGGTGGCCACGACCGTAGGCAGCACACCGGTCCGGCGCCTGGTCCAATCATGGAAAACTGGACCAGTGCGCGTGAGGGACGACTACGTGGTGCAGGCGCTGGGGCCCTGGCGGAACGCCAAGGCGCCCCTCAGCGCGGCGCTGGCCCGTGCGCTACGGGAGGCGCTGCTCGACGGCCGGATACGCCCCGGGAGCGAGCTGCCCGCCGAACGCCGCCTCGCCGCCGCTCTCGGAGTGAGCCGGGGCACGGTGACAGCCGCCCTGGAGCGGCTGCGCGACGCCGGATGGGTCCGCACCCGGCACGGCAGCGCCAGCACGGTGCAACTCCCCGCGGCCGCTACGGAACGGATCGCTCCCCTGTCGGCGACCGGGGAGGCCGGTTCCCTCATCGACCTGCGCCGGGCCGCACCCGCCGCGCCACAGGAGCTCTATCTGGAGGCGGCCCGGCGCGCCACCGAGCGGGCAGGGCCCTTGCTGGCCGAACACGGCGAACCAGGCCCGGGCATCCCGGAGCTGCGCGCGGCGATCGCCGCATGGTACAGCCGCGAGGGCACCGCGACACGGCCCGAGCAGATCCTCGTCACCAGCGGGGCGCGGGCCGCGCTGACCCTGGTCGCGGCACACTTCGGGCCTCGTGTGGCGGTGGTGGAGACCCCCACGTACTTCAACGCGCTGCAGGTGCTCCGCCATGCCGGAGCGAGGCTGGTGGGCTGCCGGGTCACCGCCGACGGCTGGGACCTGGACCAACTGCGCGACGCCTTCGCCACCGCGCGCGGCCACCTCGCCTACCTGGTGCCCGACTTCCACAACCCGACGGGAGCGCTGATGCCCCCGCACACCCGCCGGACCGTGGCCCAGCTCGCCGCCCAGCACCAGGTCACCCTCGTGGTGGACGAGACCATGCGCGACCTCGATCTGCGCGACCAGCCGGACCCCATGCCCCGTATCCCCGGCGCGCTGCTGATCGGCTCGACCAGCAAGTCCATCTGGGGCGGGCTGCGCATCGGCTGGATCCGGGCCCGTGCCTCGCTCGTCCGGGCACTGTGGGACCACCCACTGTCGGGGCCGCTGTCCGCGCCCCCGGTGCAGCAGCTCGTCGCCGTCGAACTGCTCGATGACCTGGAATCCGTGCTCGGACGGCGTCGGCACGAGCTGCGGCAGCAGCGCGACCACCTCGGCGGTCTGCTCGCCGACGACGCCCGTTGGCGCTTCACGCTCCCGCCCGGCGGACTCGCCCTGTGGCTACGGCTGACCACCGCCCTCGCCGACACCGTCGTCGAACGGGCCGGCCGGAACGGCGTCGCACTCGCGGCGGGCCCGCGCTTCGCGGCGGACGCCACCCTCACCCGCTATCTGCGCGTGCCCTTCACCCCACCGCGCCACGTACTCGAGCAGATCGCCGACGTCCTCGACGACGCCTGCTGAGATGACACCGCTCGGAGTCTCCCCCGGGGGGTCGAGGTCACGGGCAGGTGCCGGAGATGAACTGTTCCTCACCGGCGCCCGTCGCTCTTCAGCAGAGGATCACTTCGCGCAGGCAGCGCGTCGGAGGACCGGCCGCTCATGCGCAGCCGCTCGACCAGGAGAGGCAGCCCGACGACGACTATCAACCACACCTGCACGTAGAGCCTGTCGCCCTCCAACGCCACCGGGTGGGCCGCGGTCGTCAGCAGGCCCGTACCGCCCACGGCGATCAGGCAGAGCGCGATGGGCACCGACCGGCTCATCGCGCCCCAGACGCCCAACGCCAGGAGGAAGAGCAGCGAGGGAGCCAACGCCTCTCTCTGCAGCCACTGCCACCAGTAGTTGACATCGAGCCGGACCAGCAGCCGCCATGGGTGAGTGACTTCGGAATACGTCCAGTGGAGGGTGAAGGTGTCCTGGAGCGATGCCTCCAATCCGGGCAACCGGAGCACCCTGCTCATCGCAAAGGCGGCCAGGGACTCGAAGAGCGAGACGATGAGCAGGCAGTGCGTGCCCTTGTGCCGGGCCTGCGGGACGGACATCAGCGCCATGGCACTCGCCGCCACCAGGCATGGCGCCACCAGGACGAAGCTTGAGTACTTGACCGCGAAACCCAGCGCGAAGGCCCCCACGGACAGCAGAGCCCCCGCCGCCCGCCGACCCTGGTACAGCCACACCGCAGCGAGCAGCATGGCCACCATGAGGGCAAGCACCGGCCCCTCCGTCATGGGCCGGCTGCCCCACAGCCCTATGGGCGTGACGTAGTACAGGCACTGACCGAGCCATGCCACCGAAGGCGGTGCACGCAGCGCGCGCAAGAGCACCAGGACCAGCAGCCCTCCGAGCGCCGTGAAACCCAGGGCTACGGCGGTCAGCCCCGCCTTGGCCCCCAGGAGCCGGACGAACGGCGCGGCCATCAGCGGATAGGCGGGGCGAGCGTGAAAGAGCGCCTCGTACCGCGGGTTGCTGGGGTTGAGGCCCTTCGCGTACTGAGTCAGGCACTCCTGGAACTCATGGCGGCGCACCGGGGCCCGGAAGTCGATCTGATGCAGCATGCGGTTTCGCTGAAGCATGGCCGCGGTGTCCGCGCAGTAGGCCCGCAGCGCCTTGTCCTGGGCCTCCCGGTGGGGGGCGCCCAAGAACTCGTACGCTGAGCGGGCGTAGCGGTATGAGTCATTGCTGAAGCGCGTGCCTGGATAGGCGAAGACGTGCAATAACACGAAGACGACGACCGTCAGGGACGGGACGATCTTGTGTATTCGACTCATGACATCAACCCTAAATGCGGACAAACAGGGCAACATCTCGAGTCGTCCACCAGGGTCTTCCTTCGGATCGTGGTGCGTCCCCGTGGAACATGGCGGCGGCCTCGCCACACGTCAGGCGGTGGGGCCGGGCGCGCCCTTCTCCCTCGCGTTCACCTTCGCCTCCCACTCGATGCGATGGAAGTGGAGCGGGCGGAGGAACTCCTCGGGACTGGGGAACGCCGACGCGAGAGCGTCGCTCTTGCCGGACTTGACCTTGTTGACGGCCGCGGCGTTGCGGCCGATCGCCTCCACACGTGGGCGGCGCAGGGCCTCGTAGGCGGCGAAGGCCTCGTCCGGCGTGGGCAGATCGCGCAGGCAGCGGGCGAGTTCGACCGCGCTCTCGATGGCGAGCGAGGCACCCTGTCCGGAGCTGGAGGACGGGGCATGCACCGCGTCTCCGACCAGCACCATCCGGCCGCGGTACCAGTGCGGTACGGGCGGCATGCGCTCCATCCGGCCGACCACCATCAGTTCGCCGGGGCCGGTGTGCCGCAGCAGCCGCTCACCCGGGACATGACCGGCGTACAGATCACGTAGCCGGCTCAGCCACTCGGCGTGGGGCACTCGCGCGAGGTCGGCCGGGCTCGGCGGGGTGTCCATGGGCAGGCCGGCGAACCAGATCGTGCGCCCGTCCGGGCCCTGCCAGTAGCCCATGAAGGCGCGGCCGAACGCGAAGTACATGGTGCCCGGTTCGGCCCCGGCCTCACCGCCCGGCGCCGCGTAGCCGCCGAAGCTCAGCACGCCGCCGTACTCGGGAACGGGTGATCGCGGGTCGATCACGGTGCGGACGGTGGAACGGATGCCGTCGGCGCCGATCAGTATGTCGGCGGTCGCGGAGGTGTTGTCGGCGAAGTGTGCGGTGACGCCATCGGGCGTCTCCTCGGCAGCGACCAGCCGCTTGCCGTACGCGAACCGAACGCCCGCGGCGACCGCATGGTCGGCCAGGACCCGGAACAGCCCGTCGCGCGGCAGCGTCAGCGTGGCGGGCAGCTCCGGGAACCCGCCGAAACGGGCGAGGTGATTGCCGGCGCCATCCGCCATCACCATGCCGGGCACCGGCTGCCCGACGGCCTTCACCGCCGCGTCGGCACCGACCGTCGCCAGCGCCGCCTGACCGTTCGGTGCCAGACCCAGCCAGGCCCCCACGCCGTCCGCAGCGCTGGGATACGCCTCGTAGACCGTCGCCGCGATGCCCGCCTCGCCCAGTGCGAGCGCCGCGACCGGGCCCGCCACACCGCCCCCGATGACCAGTGCCGTCCGTACGCCGGAGCCGTGGCCGCGGTTGTCGCTCATAACCCCTCCCGTGGGTCATGTGGATGCGCCGTATGAACGCCGGACTATAGTTGCAAAGCAACTAGTAGATCTGCAACTAGTTACGCCATGTCTACGATGCCTCCATGACCGCCTCCGTCAAAAGCTCGCCGCTCGGACTGGCCGTGCTGGCGCTGCTGCACCATCGGCCACTGCATCCGTACGGGATCCAGCAACTGCTCAAGCAGTGGGGCAAGGAACAGGTCGTCAACGTCGGCCAGCGGGCCGGGCTGTATCGCACCATCGAGCGGCTGCAGGCAGGCGGGCTGATCACCGTCCGGCAGACCGAGCGCGACCAGCAGTACCCCGAGCGGACCGTCTACGAGGTCACCGAGGAGGGCCGGGCGGTCACCCGCGAGTGGCTGGAGCAGATGCTGGCGGTACCCAAGGCGGAGTTCCCCGTGTTCCCGGCGGCGCTGTCGAACATGCTCCTGCTCAGCCCGGACGAGGTGGCGCCGATCCTGGAACGACGGGCAGCACAAGTCGCCGCCCAACATGCCGAACTGGCGCGGCAAACCGCCGAAGCCGCGTCCGGGCTGCCGCGCATCACGCTGATCGAGAACGAATACCTGCTCGCCGTCCTCGACGCCGAGGAACGCTGGCTGCGCGGGGTGATCGGCGACCTGCGGGACGGAAGCCTGACCTGGTCCCCGGAGATGCTCGCAGCGTTCCAGGAGGCGTCCGCTTCCGATTCGGCCGCTACCTGACGAGGCCGGGACCTTTTCGGACTTCCCTCGGTGGCGTGACGCGATGCGTGCCCGGCGGGGTGGGGTGAGACCCTATGCTTCTACATGCGTGTAGAAACGCGGAACGGGTCCGCCCCTGCGGTGACTCGAACCGGTCAACGTGCCGTCGGCCGGCGAGGTTCCCTGCCGTGCCACGCACGCGCGCGCACATTCACCACACGCTCACCCCGGGAGGGCAGGCATGGCTTCCATAGACCTCGAGCCGGTGCTGGACAAGGCATGGGCCGAC
Source organism: Streptomyces sp. NPDC007983 (assembly GCF_042958345.1). Classification (NCBI taxonomy): domain Bacteria; kingdom Bacillati; phylum Actinomycetota; class Actinomycetes; order Kitasatosporales; family Streptomycetaceae; genus Streptomyces; species Streptomyces sp. NPDC007983. The sequence continues at coordinate 810,700 of NZ_JBIBJI010000001.1, read as the reverse complement.
AAGGACCTGACGGAGATTCTCGCCGCGCCCGTATCGGCGCTCAAGGGGGTTTCCGACCGGCAGGGGGGCCTGCTGGAGGAGGCGTTCGGGATCAGGACCGTCAAGGATCTGGCCGATTTGAAGTTCGCCCGCTGGGCCTCGGCCCTGGCCGCGCTCGACACCACCAGCAAGTAGCCACAGGCGCATACGTACATAAGGAGTGGACGCCACGATGGTGTTCAAACGACTACTCGGCTCACTCGGTGTCGGCGGCCCCACCGTGGACACCGTGCTGGAGGGCGGCCCCGTACGTCCCGGCGGGCCGCTGAGCGGGCAGGTCCGCCTGCAGGGCGGCAAGGCGGACTTCGAGATCGAGTCCATCACCCTGGACCTCGTCGCGCGGGTCGAGGACGAGCACGGGGACGAGGAGCGCGAAGGCGTCGTCGTCTTCGACCACTTCACGGTGGGGGGCGGGTTCCGGCTCGGGGAAGGGGAGCAGCGCAGCCTGCCGTTCACCATTCAGCTTCCCTGGGAGACGCCCGTCACCGAGCTGTACGGGCAGCCGCTGGGCATCGTGCTCGGGGTCCGTACCGGGCTGGAAGTGGCGAGCGCGAAGGACAAGGGCGATCTGGACCAGCTGACGGTGGGTCCGCTGCCCGTCCAGGAAGCGATCCTGGAGGCGCTGGGGCAGCTCGGATTCGGCTTCAAGTCGGCCGATCTGGAGCTGGGGCACATCGGCGGTACGGGGCAGCGGCTGCCGTTCTACCAGGAGATCGAGCTGACGCCCGCCCCGCAGTACGCCCACGCCCTGGGCGAGCTCGAGGTGACCTTCCTCGCGAACCCGGGCGGCCTGGACGTCGTCCTGGAGGCCGACAAGCGCGGCGGGTTCTTCTCCGGGGGGCATGACGCCCTCACCCGCTTCACCGTCGGCCACGACGGGGTCGAGCACCGCGACTGGAACGAAGAGGTCGACGCCTGGATTCGGCAGCTCGTGGAGCAGCAGCCCAGCCGGGCGGCCCACGGCTCCCATGGGTTCGGGGAGCACCACCACGACGACCACGGGCACGGCCACGGGGAGCGCCGCTCCGGGCCCAGCACGGGGGCCATCGTCGGGGGTGTCGCGGCGGGCGTCGCGGTCGGTGTCGTCGGCGGCATGGTCGCGGCGGAGGTCGTCGACGAGATCGGCGACGCGTTCGAGGACGAAGAGGACTGAGCCCGCTCGGACACTCGGCCACTCTGCTAACTTCTACATCAATGTAGAAACAAGCCCGGGCCGGCATGCCTCCGGCCCGGGCGCCCCGACGATGTACGGAGTTGGTCATGGCCCTGTGGGACCGCATCAAGGATTCCGCCCAGACGATGCAGAGCCAGCTGCTCGCCAAGAAGAACGACCTCAAGAGCGGTGCGTTCCGCGACGCCAGCATGGCGATGTGCGCCCTGGTGGCGGCGGCGGACGGCTCGATCGACCCGTCCGAGCGGCAGCGCGTCGCCCAGCTGATCGCCACCAACGAGGTGCTGCAGAACTTCGCCGCCGACGACCTGCGGTCGCGCTTCAACGACTACCTCGACAAGCTCACCGCCGACTTCGACTTCGGCAAGGTCAGCATCCTGCAGGAGGTGGCCAAGGCGAAGAAGAAGCCCGCCGAGGCACGCGCCGTCATCCAGATCGGCATCGTCATCGGCGGCGCCGACGGCGACTTCGACAAGACCGAACGGGCCGTGGTCCGCGAGGCCTGCTTCAGCCTGGATCTGGACCCGGCCGAATTCGACCTGTAACGGACCCCGGGGTGCCCCGGGGCCCGTTACAGCGGGGTCGCCGCCTGGAGGACCCGGAAGAGCGCGATCGCCGCGTTCGCCGAGGACAGCGCGGACGCGGTCGTTCCGCCGGCGGCGACCCAGGCGGCGACGCCCGCCGCCGTACAGGCGGGCGGCCAGTGCCGGGCGGACGGCACCGGGCCCAGCAGGGCGGCCACCCGGCGCGGGACCGGTCCGGGCGCGGCGAACCCGGCCAGCGTCGGGGCGGGGGTGCCACGGGAGACCAGCGCGGCCTTGCCGACCGCCCTGGCCACGACCTTACGGTCCGCCACCGCGCCCGCCGCCTCCTCGTCCGCCCACCGCTCGGCGCAGTAGGCGACCGCTTCCCGCAGCGGGCGGAGCAGGGGGTTCGCCCGGGCCGCCAGTTGGGCGGCCAGCAGATAGCGGTGGTGCCGTCCGGCCAGGTGGGCGTGCTCATGGGCGATCAGGGCGCGCCGTTCGGAGGCGTTCAGGCAGGCGAGCATCGCGGTGGAGACGACGATCCGGCCGGGCTTGCCGGACGTGGCGGGCAGGGCGTACGCGTACGGCTCGTCGTCGGGGAGGGTGGTGACCAGTTCGTCGGCCAGTCCGGCGAGCGCCTCCTGGGCGCGCCGCCGCGCCCGGCGGTGCCGCCGGATCGTACCGGCGCAACCGACGGCCACGGGGACGAGCGCGACGATGGCCGCCTTCCCGGCCACCTCATCGAACGGCACCGCCGCCCGCACCTCGGGGTCCGACCAGCCGTCCGGCAGCGGGTTGCCCGGCAGCTGGGCCGTACCGACGACCACCAGCAGCACCAGGCACAGCGTGGAGGACACCGCGAGTACGCCGCCCACCAGCGACAACAGTCGGGTGGCGCGGCGCGGATGGAGGTACTGCTCGGCCAGACGCGTGATCGGCAGCGCAGTTAACGGCAGGACCAGGGGCAGAAAGACGAACATACCCAAGGCGCTCAGTCACCCTCCGCTTCACTCAACAGGCCGCGCAGCAACCGCTCGTCGTCGGCCGTCAGCCCCGTCACGAAGCTGGCCAGAACCGCCCCCCGGTCGTCCTGGCCGTCCAGGACCCGGCGCATCCGCAGTGCCGCGAGCCCCGCCTCGTCCGACTGCGCCTGCCATACGAACGACCGGCCCGCGCGCTCCCGGGTCACGGCCTGCTTCGCCTGCAGCCGGGACAGGATCGTCATGACCGTGGTGTAGGCGAGGTCGCCCTCGAGCCGTTCCTGCACCCAGGCGGCCGTCACCGGACCCTCCGCCTGCCGCAGCACCGCCAGCACCTGCGCCTCCAGCTCCCCCTGGCCGCGCCGGCGGAAGCGCGGGTGCGGTTCGTCCTTGTCCTGGTCCCTCACGCCATCTCCCTCCAGCACGCCGCTCACAACCAGCCGTCAGGTGACGGTACAGGGTCCGCGACCGCACTCCGCCCACCCGAATACTTCTACAGTGTTGTAGATTCTTCTGTGTTCGCATACGGCATTCAGGAGGAGATCGTGGGAGTTTCCCTGTCCAAAGGCGGCAACGTCTCGCTCAGCAAGGAGGCGCCGGGCCTGACCGCGCTCCTGGTCGGCCTGGGCTGGGACGTACGGACCACCACGGGCGCCGACTACGACCTCGACGCCAGCGCGCTGCTGTGCGACGAGGCCGGGAAGGTCGCGTCCGACCGGCACTTCGTCTTCTACAACAACCTCACCAGCCCCGACGGTTCGGTCGAGCACACCGGCGACAACCTCACCGGTGAGGGCGAGGGCGACGACGAGTCGATCAAGGTGAACCTGGCGGCGGTCCCCGCCGACATCGCCCGCATCGTCTTCCCCGTCTCCATCCACGACGCCCAGAGCCGCGGCCAGAGCTTCGGCCAGGTCCGTAACGCCTTCATCCGGGTGGTCAACCAGGCCGACAATGCCGAACTCGCCCGCTACGACCTCAGCGAGGACGCCGCGACCGAGACCGCGATGGTCTTCGGCGAGCTGTATCGCCACGGCGCGGAATGGAAGTTCCGCGCCGTGGGGCAGGGGTACGCCTCGGGCCTGGCGGGCATCGCCTCCGACTTCGGCGTCAACCTCTGACACCCGTACGGGCCGACCGCCGGGCCGACCGCCGGGCCCGCGCCGGAAGGCCGCGCCCGGCGGTGCGGGCCCGCACTCATCGAGGACACTGACATGACCGGCACACCACCCGAGTTACGGCCGGAGGACCGACCCGACTTCGAGCGGGCGCTGCGGCAGGCCCTGAACACCACGGAGATCCGCGCGGCCCTGCGGCGGCACGGCGCCGCCGGGGGCGCGGCGGCCGAGCGGCTACGCGCGCAGGCGCTCGCCGAGCGCGCGGGCATCGCCGCGGCCGCCGGCCCCGAGTACGCCGCCTACCTGCGGCAACGCGCCACGGATGGCTCTCGCGTACGCACCGGCCGGACCCCCGGGGCGCCGTCCGCCGCGACGGGCGTGCGCGGACTGCTGCCCGCGGTCGCGGTCCTGGCGCCGTTGCTGGCGGCGGCCGCGACCGCGGTCTTCCTGCTCCTCGGCTGCCTCCTGGGGCTCAGCTCCTCGGGGCGCGAGCTGGGTGACGAGCTGCTGACCGCGGGGCAGACCGCCGCCGTGATCACGGCGGTGACGACGGCGGGCGGAGTGGTCTGGATCCTCGTCACCGCCGCCCGCCACCGCACCCCGGCGACCGGCCCGAAACGTCCTGCCGCCCCGCCCGCCCGGGTCGGCGGCGCACCGGGCGTGGCCGAGGCCCGCGAGGCATGGCGGCGGGCTCTCCTCGAACGCGGCATCCTGCCGTTCCTGCGCGCCCGGCTGCGGCAGGCGCGGCCGGGCCGGACCGCTGTTCCCGGCCGCCGCCTACGGCTGGGCTACACCAGCCCGGATTTCGCCGCCCCCGAATACACCGGCCCCGGCTTCACCGTGCCGCCGTCTTCGTACGACACCGCATGACGCCGCATGGCACCGCATGACACCCCCGGAAACGCGAACCCGGAAACGTGAGAGGAAGCACATGACCGTGAATCTGGCCAAGGGCCAGCAGATCAGCCTGAGCAAGTCCGACGGCGGCGCGCTCAGCGCGGTGCGCATGGGCCTGGGCTGGCAGGCCGCGCCCCGCAAGGGCTTCTTCGCGCGGATGACCGCCCGCGACATCGACCTCGACGCCTCGGCGGTGCTCTTCGCCGGGCGGCAGCCGGTCGACGTGGTCTTCTTCCAGCATCTGAGCAGCGACGACGGCTCCGTACGCCACACCGGCGACAACCTCGTGGGCGGCACCGGCCAGGGCGGCGACGACGAGTCGATCCTGATCGACCTGGAGCGGGTCCCGGCCCAGGTCGATCAGATCTTCTTCACCGTGAACTCCTTCACCGGACAGACCTTCGAGCAGGTGGAGAACGCCTTCTGCCGACTGGTCGACGAGACCAACGGCCAGGAGATGGCCCGCTACACCCTCAGCGGCGGCGGCCCCTACACCGCCCAGATCATGGCCAAGGTCCACCGCTCGGGCGGCGCCTGGCAGATGTCGGCGATCGGCGCGCCCGCCACCGGACAGACCTTCCAGGACCTGCTGCCCGCCATCGCCGTGCACCTCTGACCGGCCTCCGATCGGCGCCTGATCTCAAGTGACCGCATTCGACTGAAAGCAGACACCCATGCTGGGGCTCAGTGAGCTGGCTCTCCTCCTCATCGTCGTGATCGTCGTCATCGGGGCCAGGAAACTCCCGGAACTGGTCCGCTCCATGGGCAAGTCGGCCCGGATCTTCAAGAGCGAGACCAAGGCGATGGAAGCCGACCACGACATCCGCCCGCCTCGGTGAGGACTCAGGCGGGCAGGTGGCGGGGGCCGCGGCGGGTTTGTTCCAGCCATTCCGGGGCCGGTTCGGCGTCGCCGTAGGCGTCGTGCCAGTTCCACCAGTCGTACGGCGGGGTCTGGGGGTAGCCCTCGGGGGAGTTCTCCCAGGTTTCCTGCCGTCCGAGGGCGGTCATGTCGAGGTAGCTCCAGGTGCTGCCCAGCGCCTCGTCGCCGCGGGCGTTGATGAAGTAGGTGCGGAACACGCGGTCGCCGTCGCGGATGAAGGCGTTCGTGCCGTGCCACTCGTCCACGTCGAAGTCGGCGTCGAAGTCGTCGGTGATCGTGTACCAGGGCATCGTCCAGCCCATCCGCTCCTTCACCGCCTCGATGTTCGGCTGGGGCGCGCGCGAGGCGAAGACCAGGGTGGTGTCGCGGGCGTTCAGATGGGCGAGGTCGCCGACGTGGTCGGCCACCATGGAGCAGCCGCGGCAGGCGTGGTCGGGCCAGCCGAAGACGCCGGGTTCGAAGAAGGCGCGGTAGACGATCAGCTGACGGCGCCCCTTGAACAGGTCGAGCAGGCTCACCGTGCCCTCGGGCGCCTCGAACGCGTACGGCTTCTCCACCGCCACCCACGGCATCCGGCGACGCTTGGCGGCCAGCGCGTCATGGGCGCGGGTCAGCTGCTTCTCCTCCACCAGCAGCTGTTGGCGTGCGTCTTCCCACTCCTGCGGCGAAACGATCGGGGGTGTCTTCATGGCGATGTCCCCTTCCGGGCCGGTCCGCGCTCCCTCCGTCCAGGGTCGGTCGCCGTGGGCGCGGGCGCACGCCGGGTCATCGAATGTACGTTCGACGATACCTCCGCTCCAGCAGAAAGCCCCAGGCCACTGACCTGGGGCTGGGGCTGGGGTGATGCGCGAGCAGCCCTTACTTGCCGCTGCCGACCGGGTCGGCCTTGATGCCCGAGGCGGAGTCGTCCGAGGCGGCGATGTTTACGCGCATCGTTTCTCTTTCAGGGCGGTGCCACTCACACCTCGGGAGTGAGCCTTACTGATCATCGAGCCCCCAGGGCGGACAGGAGCCGTTCCGTCCAACGGGCCCCACTGCATGGCCGTTACACACGTCCTGGGCATGATCACCTCATCCCGACCGCCCCGCGCCGGTGAGCCGCCCGGGCGACGCGCACGGGGGTGTGGTGCCGTGGGGGCGGGGGCGGGGCGGCCTAATGTAGGGGGCTGTCACGGGCGTTGGGGAAGGGGAAAGGGGAACGGCGATGCCGCTGAGTACCGATGATCCGGCGTCCATAGGCGGCTACAGGCTGCTCGACCGGCTCGGTTCGGGCGGTATGGGGGTCGTCTACCTGGCGCGATCGGCCTCGGGGCGGCAGGTCGCGGTCAAGCTCGTGCACGCGCAGTACGTGCAGGACGAGGAGTTCCGGGCCCGCTTCCGGCAGGAGATCGCGGCGGCGCGCAGGGTGAGCGGGGCGTTCACCGCTCCGGTGGTGGACGCCGATCCGGAGGCCGAGCGGCCGTGGATGGCCACGCAGTACGTGCCGGGGCGCACCCTCGCCGATGTGGTGCGGCAGGACGGGCCGCTGGGCGGGCGGGAGGTGCGGACGCTGGGTCTCGGGCTCGTCGAGGCGCTGCGGGACATCCACCGGGCCGGGGTGGTGCACCGGGACCTGAAACCGGCCAACATCCTGATGGCCGAGGACGGGCCGCGCGTCATCGACTTCGGCATCTCGCGGGCCGCCGACAGCCAGACGCTCACCCTGACCGCCGGGCGGGTGCTCGGTACGCCGCGCTTCATGTCGCCGGAGCAGCTGCGCAGTCCGCGGGAGGTCACCGCGGCCTCGGACGTGTTCTCGCTGGGGGCGCTGGTGGTGTACGCGGCCACCGGCGTGGGGCCGTTCGACGCCGAGAGCCCGTATCTGTCGGGGTATCAGGTGATGTACGAGGCGCCGACGCTGAGCGGGGTCCCGGAACCGCTCCTCCGGCTGGCCAAGCGGTGCCTGGACAAGGATCCGGCCGCGCGGGCGGGCCTGGACGAGCTGCACCGCATGCTCGGCGCGCTGCCGGACTTCGCCGCCGCGGCTTCCCCGGAGAGGGTCCCGGTGCGGGCGGAGTTCCCGCCCGCGCCCGCGGAGGCGGAAACTCCGCGGACGGAGGGGCCCGGCGGGAGCCGCCGGAAGCGGCTGATCCTCATCGGGGCCGGCGCCGTGGCCGTCGGGGTGCTGGTCGCGACGGCGGCCTACGACCTGACCGCGGGCACGCCGCCGTACCGCCCCTCCGCGTCCGCCACCGACGACGGGGGCCCCGTGTCCCTGCCCGAGGGCTGGCGCCCGTGGCGGACGACGCTGCGGTACGAGGCGCCGCTGCCCCCGCTCGTGTACCAGGACGCCGCGTGCGTACAGGACCACGCCGCCGCCCTGTACTGCGGCGGCAAGGGCTTCACCGTCGCCAAGGTCGACGCCGCCACCGGTCGCGTCCAGTGGCGGAGCGGCACCAGGCCGCAGGACGCGCGCCCCATCGGGGTACGGGACGGGCTCGTCTACAGCTACTCCGAGCCGGAGAACGAGGGCCGCCGCATCGTGGCCCTGGACACCGGCACCAAGAAGCAGCGGTGGGTACGCGAGATCAGCCAGTCGGCGTCGGTGCGCCTGTTCCGCGGGGGGCTGCTGACGCTGTCGCCCGACGACCGTCAGCTCTCCGCCTACGGGAAGTCGGGCCGGCTGCTGTGGCGGTCGCCCGCGCCGGCCGGGCAGTTCTGCGATCCGGCGACGCCGGTCGCGTCCGGCGTCCCGTACGCGCTGTGCTCGCCCCTCACCTCGTCCGGGCTGAGCGCCGAGGGCCCGTACACCCTGCTGCGGTTCAACCCTGACGACGGTGCGCAGCGCGCGCTCGCGACCCTCCCCCGGAAGGCGCTGAGCCTCGGCTCCGACGACGGGGCGCCGGTCTTCCTCGCGCCGCAGACCGCGAAGGAGGTGTACGAGGCCGGGTACGAGCGCCCGTACAACGCGCTGATCCGGGTGGATCCGCGCACCGGCGACACCACGCGCGTCCCGCTGCGGCAGCCCCTGCGCGGCACGGCCACCCTGCTGAACGGGGTCGTCTACGCCGTCCGGACCGACGGGACGGTCACCGCGGTGTCGGCACGCAGCGGAAAGCAGCTGTGGCAGCGGACGACGGAGACGGAGAGCCTGTCAGCGCCCGTGGAGTCGAAGCGCTACGGCAGGCTCTACTTCTCCAACCGCTTCGGCCGTCTGCTCGCGCTGGACAGCGACACCGGGGCCGAGGTGTGGCGTACCGCCGCGCTGGACGCCCCCGGGGACACGGCGCAGGAGCGACCGCCGTCCGTGCTGCTCGTGAAGGACGCGATCGTGGCGATGGCCGGGGACACGGTGTTCTCCGTACGCCCGGACCGGCCCACGGCGACGCCGTCCGCGGCGCCGTCGTCCGCGCGCTCCGGTGCGACGGGGTGAGCGCGGAGGTCGTCAGCGGGAGCCGTACGGGATCAGGGCCATCTCGCGGGCGTTCTTGATCGCGCGGGCGATCCGCCGCTGCTGCCGGCGCGTCACATGGGTCACCCGGCGGCTGCGGATCTTGCCCCGGTCGGAGATGAACTTCCGCAGCAGGTCGGTGTCCTTGTAGTCGACGTAGGTGATGCCCGCGGCGTCCAGCGGGTTGACGCGGCGGCGCCGGGGGTCGGGGCGCCGGGAGGCGGGGCGGGAGCGCATGGGAGTCCTTTCCGTACGGGCTCGGATTGTCAGGCGACCGGGTCGAGGAGGTCGTCGAAGGCATGCGACAGGTGCTTCCAGCCGCCCGGGCCCGCCGCGTACTCGTCGTCGGTGAGCAGGCACGAGTCGAGCAGGGCCGGCAGGCCGTCGCGGTCGAGACCCGGGGACGTAAAGGTGAGGTGCTGGCAGCGGTCGCCGTGTTCGGGGTGCCAGTCCAGTGAGGCCGCGACGCGGCGTTCGGCGGGGACCATCTCCCAGGCGGCGTCCGGGAGGGCGGCCAGCCAGGGACCGGCGGACTCCACGCAGAGCGCGCCGCCCGCCGCGTCCCACGAGAGGAGGGAGTCGGGCCGGTCGGCCAGCCAGAAGCGGCCCCGGCTGCGGGCCGCCGCGCACGTCAGGTCCTCCAGCGCGGCGTAGAGCCGACCGGGGTGGAAGGGGCGCCTCCGCCGCCAGACGAGGGTGGACACGCCGTGTTCGTCGCCGTCCTGGGGCAGCAGGGCGCACGCCGGATGCTGACGGGCGGCCGCCGCCCCGACGTCGAAGCCCCGCAGCAGGGCGGGCCCGAGCGCGCCGTCGCCGAGCCGTACCTGCCGTGCGCCGGGGGTGAGCTGGGTGAGCAGGGCGCGGTCGGCGTCGTCGGCGGGCTCGTCCGCCGACGTGTCCTCGGCGAGGGCGATCAGCGTGGGGTACTCCAGCTGCCGGGCGAAGGTGTCGGCCACGGTGCGCTGGTCGGTCGGGGCGGCGGCGAGACCGGCGTCGGCCAGGTCGTCGCCGCATCCGAGGTACGGCACGACCAGCGCCGGATCGACCGCGGTGGCCACCCCGGTCAGCGCCAGCGGCGCACCCCCGGCGGCGATGACCCCGGCCATGGCCTGCGGTTCGACGGAATCCCACAGCTCCACGACGGCCGGCCGGCGGCCGCCGGCCGCGGCCAGCCGCAGCAGCTCGGGGATCAGGTCCTCGCGCAGGGCGCAGCACGCGCAGTCGTTCACCAGCGGCGCCTCGCCGCTGTCGAGCAGGCCGGTGGCGTCCCGTACGGTGCGGTGCACGGCGCGGTCGGTCGCGGCCGACAGGTCGTGGTGCAGGGCGACGGCGCCGGGCACGGTACGCAGGATCTCCTCGACGGCGGCCCGTCGGGCGTCGGCGTGCAGCCCGCCGACGACCGCGACGGCGAGCCGCGCCTCGTCCCCGTTCACCGTCCCCTCCGTCCGGATCCGTAGCGCCGTTCGAAGCGCTCCACGCGGCCCGCGGTGTCCACGATCCGCTGGGTGCCGGTGTAGAAGGGGTGGCTCGCCGAGGACACCTCGACGTCGATGACCGGGTACGTGCGGCCGTCCTCCCACTCGACTGCCGTGTCGCTGGTGGCCGTGGAGCGGGTCAGGAAGGCGAAACCGGCGGCGCGGTCACGGAAGACGACCGGCCCGTACGCGGGGTGGATACCGGGCTTCATGGCGGTCAGCGCTCCTCTCGGAAGTCGACGTGGCGGCCCACGACCGGGTCGTACTTGCGCAGGACCATGCGGTCGGGGTCGTTTCGGCGGTTCTTGCGGGTCACGTAGGTGTAGCCGGTGCCGGCGGTGGACCTGAGCTTGATGAGCGGGCGTAGTTCGTTCCGGGCCATGACGCACAGAGTACATGGCATCGGTTTTCATTTTCATCTACGGGTGAGGCCGGTGCTTTCTCGCCACACCTTCAGCCGCTACGGCCACCGATGAGCGGAACCGCCCCGGTTTTCGTATCGCAGTACGACAACTACCAATGAGGGGCGTAGTGGTGAGGTACAAGAAGAGACACAAGCGGTCCCGCGTGCTCGTCGTGTCCGCTGTCGGCGTCACGGCTCTGGCGATCGGCGGCGGCGCGCTGCTGATGACCGACAACAACGCCTCGGCCGGACAGTCCCCCAACCGGACCGAGTCGGCCCGACCATCCTCGATGACCATCCAGTGTCCCGACGTCGCCACCCGGCTGTCGGACGTTCCGCAGAAGGCGCGGCCCGCCGTCGACAAGGAACTGGCGCAGCTGGACACCCAGGTCGCCGACGCCTACAAGCGGCTCGCCGCGCAGGGCACCGAGGCCGCCGACCAGGAGTGGGTGCGCACCCGCGTCCTGGAGCCGCTGTCGACCCAGCGCCGCGGCGCGCTGAACCGCATCGCCACCCGGATGGGGCAGGGCTCGCAGCAGGCGTCCGGGCTGGGCTCGATGGCGTCCTGCACGGTCAAGCAGGGCGAGACGAACGCCGTGGCGGCCGCCCCCGCGGCGGCCGGTGCGCAGGGCTCCGGCCCCCAGAAGGCCGACTTCGTGGACATCCGCAAGGTGCAGCCCAACGTCAAGAACCCCCGCAAGCAGGCAGGCGCCTCCAAGGGCACCTTCTCCTCGCGCTGCGGACGCAACGAGAACAAGAAGTTCAACTCCGACAACGTCATCGTCGCCCCCGGTGTGAGCAACGGCGCCCACCACATGCACGACTACGTGGGCAACCAGAAGAACGACGCCTTCGCCACCGACCAGGTCCTCGCCACCGCGACCACCTCCTGCACCAACGGCGACCGCTCCACCCACTACTGGCCGGTGCTGCGCCTGCGCAACGGCAAGAACGAGAAGGACGTGAACGCCCCGGGCGGCGGCACCGAAGGCAACATCGGCACCATCCTCCAGCCCACCTCCGTCCAGCTCACCTTCCGCGGCAGCGCGGTCGGCAAGGTCGTGGCGATGCCGAAGTTCCTGCGGATCATCACCGGTGACGCCAAGGCCTTCACCAACGGCACGGCCAACGCCAACGCCTCCTGGAGCTGCACCGGGTTCGAGAACCGCCAGCTCAAGGACAAGTACCCGCTGTGCCCCAAGGGCAGCAACGTGGTGCGGACGTTCAAGTTCCAGAGCTGCTGGGACGGCCGGAACAGCGACAGTGCCAACCACCGCACGCATGTGGCCTTCGCCGGTGCCAACGGTGCGTGCGGCAAGGGCTTCAAGGCCATCCCGGCCCTGACCCAGCGCATCACCTACAAGATCGCGCCGAACTCGGTCTTCGCTGTGGACAGCTTCCCCGAGCAGCTCCACAAGCCGGTCACGGACCACGGTGACTTCATCAACGTGATGTCCGACTCGCTGATGAAGCAGGCCGTGAAGTGCATCAACAGCGGCCGTAAGTGCGGCTGACGCGACGCCGCACCGTCCGGGCCCGGCCCGGCAGGATGGCTGCCCCCATCCTGCCGGGCCGTTTCTACAGGTCGGCGGCCGTTCCCTCGATGGCCGGGCCGCAGCCTTCGGGAAGGTTCGCGACGACCAGCTCGAAGGCCTCCTCGGGGGTGTCGACCACACCGAGGGTCGCCCCGCCGAGCGGCCCTCTGACCCGGAAGCGACGAGCCCCCTCGGGTGACACCTGCCCCCCGACGTGAGCGGCCGGGAACCCGGTACACCGGCTGAAGAACATGACGCCATGGCTGACCCCCGGAAACAGCTCACGGAGGCGCGGCTGCTCGTGGGCGGCGCGGGCCATGGCCGGGTCGACCATGCCTTCGGCCCCGTCGAGGAAGAGCCGCCACTGGGCGGCCACGATGTCCGCGGCGGTCCGGGAATCGTCGTCTTTCGTCATGTGGAGACATCACCTCTTGTGCTTCGGCAGCTGCGAAAGGTCCGGCTGGATCTCTGGAATGTCCGGCTTCGGTACGTGGATTCTCTCGTTGTTCGAGTACCAGTGGATCTCCTCCCAGGGCCTGCCCAAGCGTTCGTCCTCAGGGTCGCCCCATGCGGCGGATCCCTCGTAGTTGCGCACGGCGAGAGCGACGAGGCTCATCTCCCAGGCCGTCCCTCCTACGCCGGCCGGGGGGTAGTTGTCCCGGTGCGACATGTTGAACTGAGCCCCGAACTGGGCCGCCTGCTGGAAGGCCTCCACGATGCTGTCCGGGGTGTTCCAGCTGCCGAGTTCGCCTCTCGCGTTCGGCATGCCGTCGAGCGTGATCGACAAGGTGGTGCCACGGTCGCCGATCGCGGCCGCCACGTTGGTCATCCAATCGGGTGGCTCACCGTTGGCGTACTCGCGCCCGTTGTAGGTGTGCGCTCCGGGATCCCGTGGCCTGTTCGGGTCGTGCTCCGGGCCGTCGGGGTCGTTGCGCAGGTGCTTCGCCAGCCGGTTCGAGGGGCCGTTGGGAGCTGGCTGGTTCGGGCCCAGCACCACACTGTGCCGGTGCTCGCCGTTGGACCGGTGCGAACAGCCCGCCAGGCCCAGGGGGTCGACCCATAACAGGGGGTTGTCGACGTAGGTGTACGGATTCGGGGCCGGGGTGAGGCCCAGGGGGTCGGGGGTGAGGTAGCGGGCGGATTCGGGGTCGTAGTGGCGGTGGCGGTTGTAGTGGAGGCCCGACTCGGGGTCGAAGTACTGGCCGGGGAAGCGCAGGGGGGTGTAGCCGGTGGCGGTGCGGTTCCAGGCGGTGGTGCCCCAGAGCGTGGCGCGGGTGTGCCAGGCGATGTGGCCCCGCTCGTCGATGAGTTCGCGCGGCGTGCCGACGAGGTCGGTGACGATGGTGAAGAAGCGCCGGTCGATCTCGTGCTGGGGCAGGGCCGCCGGGGTGAGCTTGCGCTCGGTCTGGGCGACCGGGGTGAGGCCGTCGTGGTCCCAGGTCAGGACGGTGGTCTCGGGGGTGCCCGCGGTGTGGGTGGACTGTTCGCAGAGGGTGTCGCCGTCCCAGGTGAAGTCGACCCGTTCGGTGACCGTGGTGCCGTCGTCGGCGAGGCGGAGCTTGGCGATGCGGCGGCCCAGCGGGTCGTAGAGGTAGCGCCAGACCGTGCCGTCGGGGGTGGTGACGGAGGTGAGGCGGTCCTCGGCGTCCCAGGCGTAGCGCCAGGTGTCGGGTTTGTGGGAGAGGCGGCGCTTCTGGCGGAGGGTGACGCGGCCCTGGGCGTCGTGTTCGTAGCGGATGCCGCCGGCGCGGGTGATGCGGGTGCCGGTGTAGGCACGGGGACCGGCGGCGCCGCCGTCGCGGGGCCAGGAGGCCTCGGTCTGGTTGCCCGCCTCGTCGTAGGCGTAGGCCTCGCTCCAGTTGTCGGCGGTGATGGCGGTGATCCGGCCCTCCCGGGTCAGATCCAGCTGCCGTCTCCCCCGGAGGTGGTCGTCGATGGCGGTGAGGTGGCCGCCGGGGCGGTAGGTGTAGGCGCGGCGCTGCACGGTGGCGTCGCCGGGGCCGCGGACGAGCTGGTCGGTGAGGCGGCCGAGGGTGTCGTAGCCGTGGTCGATGGTCAGGGTGTCGTCGACGCGGCGGGTGGTTTCGCGGCCCGCTTCGTCGAACTCGAAGACCACGCGGTGTCCGGAGGTGTCCAGCAGGGCGCGCCGGTCGGCCGGGTAGGTCCAGGTGGAGACGGCGCCGGTGGGGGTGGTGCGGCGGACGCGGCGGCCGGAGGCGTCGTAGGTGTGGGTGAGGGCGCGGCCGTTGCAGGTTTCGCGCAGGATCCGGCCCGCCTCGTCGCGCACGTAGGACAGTTCGGCGTCCGGGCCGGTGGCGCCGGAGAGGCGGCCGAGGGCGTCGTAGGTGAAGTGGGTGAGGGCGCCGTCGGCGTCCTTGGTGACCACGCGGCCCGCGGTGTCGCGTGTGTAGCGGATGGTTCGGCCGAGACCGCCCGTGCGGGTGGCGAGGCGGCCGAGGGCGTCGTGGGTGTAGCCGAGGGTGCGGCCGTCGAAGTCGGTCTCGGCGGTGAGGCGCCCGGCCTGGTCGTAGGTGTAACTCCAGGTCAGGCCCTGCGGGTTGGTGACCTGCGCGATGCGCAGCTCGGTGTCGTGGGCGAAGGCGTGGCGGGCCCCGTCGGGGGTGGTGCGGGCGGCGAGCAGGTCGAAGTGGGTGTATTCGAAGCGGGTCTCGCCGCCGGTGGCGTCCCGGTGGAGCAGGCAGTTGCCTTCGCCGTCGTACGTCCACGACTGCGTCGAGCCGTCCGGGTCGGTGCGCCGGGCGAGCTTGCCCTCGACGGTCCACTCCAGCTCGGTGGTGCCGCCGTCGGGGCCGGTGATGCGGGTCGGGCGGCCGAAGGCGTCGCGGGTGTAGCGGGTGACGGTGCCCATCGGGCCGCGCACGGCCAGCGGGAGGCCCGCCGGGTCGCAGCGCAGCCGGTCCAGCGCGCCGAGGGCGTCGTCGACGCCGGTGAGGTGGCCGTGGGCGTCGTGGGTGAGCCGGGTCGTCGTGCCGTCGGGGCGGGTGAAGGCGGTGGGGTTGCCGCGGTCGTCGTACTCCTGCTGCCAGGTGGCGCCGTCCGGGCCGGTGACGGAGGTGATCTGGTGCAGGTCGTTGTAGGTGACGGTGGCCGTGCTGCCGTCGGGGTGCGCGACGGCGGTGAGGTCGCCCCCGTCGTCGTAGGTGTAGGTGGTGGTGCGGCCGAGCGGATCGGTGCGGGAGAGCAGCCGGTCGTAGCGGTCCCAGGTCTGGTGGGTGGTGTGACCCAGGGGGTCGGTCTCGGCGACGACCTGGAGGTGGCGGTTGAGGTAGTGGACGGTCGTCGCGCCAGTGGAGTCGGTGTAGCGGGTGATCGGGTCGCCGGTCTCCGGGTGGACGTCGTACGCGAAGACGGACGACAGGCAGCCGTCCGGGCCGACGGTGCGCACGACCCGGCCGTCGGCGTCGTACACGTACCGGAAGGTGGAGCCGTTCCGGTCGGTCCATGAGGTGATGCGGGCGTCCGGGTCGTAGGTGAAGCGCAGGGGCAGACCGGAGGAGTTGATGACCTCGGTGAGGTTGCCGGGGGCGTCGTAGCCGTAGCGCAGCACGGTGACCGGGCCGTCGGGGGTGCGCAGGGCCAGTTCGCGCACGCGGGCGTCGTCGGTGGTGAGGGTGGCCAGATAGCCGCCGGAGTGGGCGACGGAGGTCGGGGTGCCGTCGGGGCGGCGCGCGAAGGTGATGCGGTGGTGGTTGCGGTCCTCGATCTCGGTGAGCCAGTACGCGGACGACGCGTGGTACGGGCTGCCGGTGAAGGAGCGGGTCAGGCCGGTGTGCGGGTCGGTGACGCGGTACGTGGTGGCGGAGTTGTCCTCGCCGCCGTAGTGGAGCGCCAGCCGCGGGCCCTCCTCGGGGTGGACGGGCTCGGGGGCCTCGGGGCGCGGCAGCCGGGGATAGACGAGGACCGAGCCGTCCTCGCGGGCCCAGAACGCGCCGCCGCCGACGCGGTCGAGTTCGATGCGCTCGTCGAGGGTGGAGGCCCAGCTGCGGCCGAACCAGTGGCCGTGGCGGTACTCGGACAGATGCGTGCGGCGGAGGACGAGGGGGAGGGCGCCGGGGAGGGACAGGTCCGTTTCCGGGAGCAGCATCTCGCCGGTGGCGACGTCGATCGGGTCGTTCTTGCAGACCGTCTTTTCCAGCGAGACGCCGTTGCGGCGCGGCGCGTCCTTGGCGTCGCGGAGGGCGTCCGGCTTGGTGCGGGAGGACGTCCCGCCGCCGCCCTTGGATTTGCCTCCCCCGGCGTCGCCGCCCAGGTCACCGCCGTCCTTCTTCCGGTGGTCCCTGGCGAACGTGGAGCGGATGTCCTGGTCGGTGTTCTTGTGGTCGGTGGAGACCTGCTTGACGGCCTTGGGCAGTTTGGTGCTGACGTGGTCGCCCATGGTCTTGAGCGCCTTCTCCAGGGCGTCGATGGCCTTGTCGGCGACCGGGTCGATGGCCCGGGCGATGTCGTCCCGGCCACGGGTGCGGCTGTGATGCGACTTCGCCGTGGAGAGCCTGCCCGCCGTCTTGGTGTGGAAGTTGACGCTGAGGCCGCTGAGCTGGGTCGAGGCGTGGTCGTGCTCGCTGTGCTCGATGTGGAAACCCTTGCCCGCCGCGCCCCTGCCGCCACCACCGGAACCGCCGCCGCCACTGCCGCCCGCCGAGGCCAGCTGCATGGCGTCCTTCGCGCCCTGCACCCCGTCCTTGAAGCCGTCCTTGCCCGCCTGCTGGGCCTGGTCGGCATCCACCCCGTCCTGCAATCCCAGTGCGGTGGCGCCCAGTTGCACCACCAGGTCGGCGGCCAGGCTCTCCAGGGCTGCGACGGCCGGTTCGGTCAGCGCCGAGACGATGTAACCGACCGCCTCCTCCATGCACTCCTTGATCAGCCGCCGGACCGCCTCCTGGGTCGCCCGTATCGCCCCCGCGCCCAGCAGCGCCGACAACCCGCCGGTCACCGGGATCAGCGATAACGCGATACCGGCCTCACTGGCCAGATACCCGAGCTGGACGACGGCCGCGCCCTTCATCCCCTCGATGGCCGTCGCGGCCGTGTCCAGCGCCCCGGCGATGGTCCGCGCGGCCGACGCGATGTCCTTGAGGTGAGTGCCCTTGACCTTGCCCCAGTGCAGGTTCAGCGCGTCCATCGCCTCGCCCCACCCCGACGACAGCAGCCGCTCAACATGCCCGTTGGCGAGCTGCCCGTCGTCCTCCAGGTCGTCGGCGAACCCCCGCAGGGAGTCCGCCATGTCCCGGTAGGCGTCTTCGTCCACGTTCGGCCAGGACACCCCGATGAGATCCAGCAGGGTGTCTGCCCAGTCCGGCACCGTGACGGCCACGTTCCCCATCCCCCCGTATATGCGCGCATGACCTGAATGCGCGTGCGAACGAAAGTTTCCCAGTAAAACGCTTGCCGACCTAGGAATTTGATGTTGTGACAGCAAGTCGAGGGGGCAGAACTCCATGAGCCGGACACCGGACGCGGAGCACGACTTCGTCATCGTCGGAGCGGGTTCCTCGGGGAGCGTGATCGCCCGGCGGTTGCTGGACCGGGGGCATTCGGTCCATGTGCTCGAGGCGGGCCCGGCCGATACCGACGAGCGGGTGCACAGCCCGCAGGGGTGGCCGCTGCTGCTCCAGTCCGAGCTGGACTGGGCGGCCATGGCTTGGACAGTGTGCTGCCGCTGTTCAAGCGGGCCGAGAACCACGTCGACGGGGCGAGCGAGTGGCACGGCGGCGACGGGCCGCTGCCGGTCAGCCGGATCGCCGAACCGCATCCCACGGCGGCCGCGTTGACCACCGGCGCCCGGGTGCACCGGGTGCTGCTGGAGGACGGCCGCGCGACCGGGGTGGAGTACGCGGCGGACGGCGCCCTCCACCGGGCCCGCGCCGCCTCCGAGGTGGTGCTGAGCGGCGGGGTGATCGGCTCGGCCGCGCTGCTGATGCTCTCCGGGATCGGCCCGGCCGCACACCTGCGCGACGTCGGCGTCGAGGTGGCCGTGGACCTGCCGGGCGTCGGCGAGAACCTGCACGACCACCCGCTGGTCAGCAACGTGTACGAGTCGACGCGCCCGCTGCCGCCCGGCACCGCGAACCGGCGCCCACGCCGCCTTCGGCGACTGGCGCAGGGCCGAGGCCGCCCCGGGCCCGGAGGCCCGTACCCGGGAGGACCTGCGGGAGTTCGTACGGCGCGCGGTCGGCACGTACCACCACCAGGTCGGCACCTGCAAGATGGGCCAGGACTCCCTTGCCGTCGTCGCCTCGGAACTGCGGGTGTACGGCGTGGCAGGGCTGCGGGTCGCGGACGCCTCGATCATGCCGTCGATCTCGTCGGGCAACACCAACGCCCCGTCGATCATGATCGGCGAGAAGGCCGCCGACCTCCTGACCGGCGTCTGAATCGCTCCCGCCAATGGCCCCGGACCAGTGGTCCGGGGCCATGGCGAGCGATACCAGCGGTGTCAGCGGTAGCGGATGAGGTGCATGCGCCAGGCCGCGAGGGCATTCAGGTCGGTCACCGGGTGCTCCGAACCATCGATGACCGCGCTCCCCTCACCGGTGCGCAGCGCGGTGAGGACCAGCCCCACGGTCTCCCGTCCCTTTCCGTCGGTACGGCGTACCCAGATCAGAGCGCGCGCTCCGACCGGCAGGGCGGAGAGTTCGGCGAGCAGTGAGTCCCACCCCACGTGTTCGGACGCCGACAGCGGTCGGCCCAGCGCCTGCAGCGTGGAGGGAAGCCAGGCAGCTGGTCCGGGACGGGGCGGTGGAGGCGCCTGGAGTGCGCCATCCCCCTCTGCCCGGTTCCAGGCGTCGAACCACGCCCAGGGTGTGGAGTTGGGCAGGCCGAAGGGCTCGGCGGCGGACTTGGGGACCACGAGCGCCGCGTCCAGCATCGCGTGATTCACGTCGTGGTGATCGAGGAAGGCCGTGGTGTTGCAGGCGAACAGCCAACCGCGTTCCCGTTCGTCGTCGGGCCCGGGGGCGACCAGGACGACCGGCTCCTGGTAGGTGCGCTCGAGCCACGCCTCGGCCTTCGCCACGGCCGCGGCGAACCCGTCGGCGGGGCGCTGCCACGGCGGGGCGAGCGGGGCCTCGGGGGAACCGGCGGGCCGGCACCGCGCGAAGGTCAGGGCGCGGACGCCCTCGGTCTCCATCCGGCCGAGTCCGCTCGACATGCCGTCGAGGAGGACGACATTGCCGTTGTTGTTGTGCACATAGAGCAGATGCCCCGTGGCCTCGAGGCCCTTGATCTCGCGCCGCAGCCACACCACTCCCTGGGTGCCGGGCCCCGGCTCACGCGCGGCCGCGATCACCTCGTCCCAGCCGGCGCACTCCAGCACCTCGGCTTCCGGGAAGTAGCGGCGCAGCAGGATGTCCCACCACCCAGGCGCCTCGTGGGAGGGGGACCAGGGAAGGGGGCTGGACGGGGCCCCGGCCACGGCAGAGCCCACCGTGACCGCGCAGCCGCGGGAGTTGAGCTTCCGGGCCTGGACCTCCGCCGTCCGCGGGGACCGCGACCTGATGAAGTCCTCGACATCACCCCACGGGTCGTTCGCGGCCGGGTGGAAGGGAACGCTCCCGTCCTTCGGCACGACGACCGTCGCCGCCAGCATGGGCGTCTCGGGATAGCCCGGCTGGCGCTTGGCCCGGCAGGCGAAGTGCCAGGTGCCGAAGTCCTCGGTCACCGGCTCCGGCGCCGCCGGTTCGACCAGCCCGCGGTAGGTGGAGTCCAGCCAGGTCTGGGCCTGCCGCAGAGGGTCGAGCCCCCGCGGTACGTGGAAGTCGGACATGAGGGGGTCAGGCTCCGGTGGCCGGATTGTCCGTGGCGAGCTGGGCGACGTACTGCTCCACGGGGAGGTGGCTCGGGGGGAAGTGCGGGGCGCTGCCGTTCTTGGGGACGATCACCACTCGGGTAAAGGGCGCGAGTGCCATGTTCCCGGTGTCGAGGTATTCCTGAGAAGTGAACCGGATCGCCCAGGCCGCCGGGTACTCCTGCGACAGCTCGGGCTCCATGACGATCGTGTACTCCCCGGCGGCATAAACCGTTCCAAGGAACTCACGTGTCGCCGCGTTGGCTTCTTCCATTGAGAGCATATCCGCCTCCAGAGCATCTTTCGGGAATCTTCAGATCGCGAGGGCGACCATTCTAACGGTAGGGTATGTGACCGATTCCGTTGACCACATAATTCGGGCCCCACAACTCCAACTTGCCGAGCTGCCCGCTCTGGCCGTCCAGGAAGACAGTGCCGTGCCGCGTCTGCACCGCGTTGAAAACATGGGCACTGCCGTCGGACCGTGAAATATAGACCGCACTTCGTGCGCCCTCTCCCCGGGCATTGAGGTCCTTGACGATGTCGTCGTAGCCCTCGACCATGTTGTATTGGCCTTTCGGCCGGTCGTACAGCCCCAGCTGGTGCGGAGGGATGTGATCCCCGGCCTGCTTCGGCGCCGCCGACACCTCATGCCCGTCCAGCCTGCGGTCGACCGCCACAACATTGTGCGAGCAGTTGTTTGTGTATCCGGGATGACCGGTGTTGTTGACGTCCTTCAGCCAAGGATACTGGTCGTCGATGAATGCCTTTGCCTCGTGTGGCTGCACCGAACCGGCGTGAATCGCCCTTTCAGGGGACTCCGGCGTGGCCCTCGCGAGGTGACTCCAGTCCTTGGGCGGCGGCGGTTTCGGCATCGGCGGTTTCGGCACGGCCTTCGCCGCTTTTCCGGCTGTCAACGCCGACTTCGCGGTGCCGATGCCGCGCGTGCCCAGCATCTCTGGAACCAGTCGGCCGAAGCCCTCCGCCGGATCCTGTTTGAACCCGTTCCACGCGTTCTTGACCGTGCCCACCGGGTCGTTGGCCATGCGGACCACACCGGCCGCGGTGTTGTTCAGACCGGTGAGGTACTCGGCCGGGTGGGTGAGGTTGTACGGGTCGGTCGGGTTCAGACTGCGACCGAAGTTGAGTACTCCGGCGCTGCCCTTGATGACGCCGCCGGCGAAATGGGAAGCGTCCAGCTGGAGTCCGGTGAGCCCGTCCTTGGCCTGTTCGCCGTAGGAAGGCTTTTCCGGGGCCAGGTCCCGGGCGCCGTCGATCACCTTCTTCACCGTGGTCTGCGCCTCGTTGCGCTGGCGACGCGCCTCGGCCAGAGTCTCCTCGGCCTCCTTGATCGCGGCGGCGCCGGGGTCCGCGGCGGCGGGTTTGTCCGGCAGGCTGTCCGGGTCGCGTTCATCCTCGGGCTGGGCGTTGTAGAACGTGACGGCGGTGTTGTACGCGTCGACCTTCTTCCGATGGGCATCGGACGCCTTCTTGCCCCGCTTGTACGCCTTGACCGCGAGCTTCGCCTGCCCCTGGGCCCACTCCACCGTTCCGGCGAAGTCCTTCAGGGCGGCGGCCGCCTTCTCGCACGCGTCCGCCGCCTTGTACCACCTCGGCGGCTCGATGGAGACTTTTTCCCGGAAGGCATCGGCCGTCTTGCCCTTCAGATGGTGCGAGTCCAGGCCCTTCAGCCCACCCGCGACCTTCTCGAACGCCTTCATGAAGTCGGTCAGATGACTCGCCGCGCCACGCAGCTTCTCCGGATTGCCGCGGATCAGCTTCTTCTCGTCCTCGGTCTGGTCCAGCTGCAGTTCGTCGACGTCGGCGCCGAGCGCGTTCGCCGCCTCGTCGCCCTTGTCCCGGACGTAGTCGGCGGCGTCATTCAGGCCGACGTCGTCAAGCCGGTCGGCACCCCAGTCCGTCGTCGCGTCGATAGCCCCGCCGACGTCCTCGACCCGGTCCCCGACCCAGTCCTCGACCCCGTCCGGGACGAAGTCCCCGATCCCCATCAGCCCTCACCCTGCCCGGCCGCGGACTGCCGTGCCCGCTCCTCGGGCGAGGGACCGAAGGCCCGGTCGACGCCCCGGTCGAACTCTTCCTCGTCCACCCCGGCGACGGTCCTGAACAGATCGGCCTGCATACCGCCCCGGCCCTCTGTCACCAGCGACCGCCCGGTGTCCTTCCAGGTCTGCGCCATCTCGCCGCCGGCCTGCTTGAAGGATTCGGCGCTGTAGTCGGGGGCATCCGGCATGACGATGTCCCCGTACCCCTGCTTGACGACCTCGTCCTCCGTCGCATGAGGGTTGCCGACCAGGGAGTTGAGACCGATCTTGAAGGTCCCCTCCCAGTACTTGTCCTCCTCGTACATCATTCCGGCCGCGAGACCCAGCCGCTCCGCGAGCTCGTTCGCGTCCTGCACGAGGGCGCGCACACCCCACTCCCAGCGGTCGCAGAAACCCTCGAAGGCGTCGGCGACGCTGCTGCCTCCGGCATCGGCCTTCGACAAGGCCATGTCCTCGAAACCACTGCCCTGGAGCGCGCCGGTTTTGTCCCCGACATCCTTCAATTCACCGATGGCGTCGCGCAGCCCCTTGGTGATTTTGTCCAAGGAGTCCTTGTCGATTTTGAGATCCGGGGTGCTGGTGAACCCGGAGAAGACGTCACTCATCAGTACAACCAGCCCATTCCACGTCCCCCGTTCCGGCCGCCGTCCAGTGCGACCTCATCCGGCACGATGCCCTTCATAGGAGGAAACATCATCGAGCCGTCCTCGTCGGCGACATCCATCGCCACCCCCGCCGGGCCGTCCATTTGCGGGACCAGCACGTCCAGGAGCCGCGCGCCCAGCATCGCCAGGTACTCCCACGCCTCGTCGGGCGCCGCGCCGCGTACGAGCGCGAAGCGCGCCAGCGCCTCCTGGTCCGTAAAGGCATACAGCCATCGAATTCCGCCGTACT
Source organism: Streptomyces sp. NPDC007983 (assembly GCF_042958345.1). Lineage (NCBI taxonomy): Bacteria > Bacillati > Actinomycetota > Actinomycetes > Kitasatosporales > Streptomycetaceae > Streptomyces > Streptomyces sp. NPDC007983. Next base: position 787,487 of record NZ_JBIBJI010000001.1, on the reverse strand, counting down.
CGGCCGACATGAAGCGGCCCTCGGACACCGGCACCAGTACCGCCGTACGCCTGAACTCCCCGATCATTGCTATCGGATCGCCTTCACCGGCGCGCACCGCTGCGATGTGGCCCGCTAGTTCCACTATGTCCCCCGGCATTCCATAATTCCCCGGCCCCTGACGCGCAGGCCGACGGGGCCAGGATAGGTGTACGTACAACCGCTTCAGCACCAGCTCACCAACGGCGGGACGGCGGTGGTAGCGGCCACTAGAATCGGGGCGTTACCGCAGCTTGGGGCCGGTGCGTGAGGTGTGGGGTCCGGTGGGCCCGGGGGGGAGTGGGTACCGCATGAGCCGTCGCTCCGGTCGTTCGAGCGGCCTGATCTCCCTGTGGGCCGAGGCGCAGCGGCAGCGTGAGGCGCAGGAGCGGGCGCGGGTGCGGCTGGAGCGGGAGGAGGAGCGGCGGCTGCGGGCCGCCGAGCGGGAGCGGGCGCGCGATCAGCGGGAGCGGCAGGCGGCGTACCGGCGGCAGCGTGAGGCGGACGCGCGGCGGCGTACGGAGGAACTGGACGCGCGGGTCGAGGCGTTGCGGTCGCTGCTGGTTGACGGGTGCCGGGTGGCGGCGTTCCGGCCGAGGGGGCTCGAACGGACCGAGCAGGTCGAGCCGTTCGACCCGGGCGCGCTGGCCGAGCCCGTACCGATGCCGGACCAGCGGCACTACCAGCCGCAGGGCGGCTGGGGGTTCGGGGCCGGGCGGCGGGCGCAGGAGGATGCGCGGGAGCGGTACGAGCGGGACTGGCGGGCCGCGCGGGCGGCGGAGGCCGAGCGGCTGCGGCGGCTGGACGCGTACCACCGGCAGTACGAGCGGTGGGCCGCGCAGCGGCTCGCGGAGCTGCGGCGGCACAACGAGGGCGTGGCGGAGCTGGTCGCGGAGGTGCGGGCCGGTGATCCCGACGCGGTGGTGGAGTACTTCACGGCGGCGCTCTACCACTCCACGTACACCTCCACGGTGTGGCCGGAGGGCCTTCCCCGGGAGGCGTCCGCCGCGTACGACCCGGCCGCGCGCCAGCTCGTCCTGGACTGGCAGCTGCCGCAGTACGAGATCGTCCCGGCGATCAAGTCGGTGCGGTACATGCCCGGCGCCGACGAGGACCGGGATACGGCGCGCCCGGCCACGCAGCGCCGGGCGCTGTACCGGGACGTGCTCGCGCAAGTCGTGCTGCTGGCGCTGCGCGACCTGTTCGCGGCGGACGAGACGGGGGCGCTGGAGTCGGTCGCGCTGAACGGGTTCGTGGACGACCACGATCCGGCGACGGGCCACCGGGCCCGGATCGTCCTGGCGACCGTCACGGTGTCCCGTACGGACTTCGCCGAACTGCGGCTGGAGCAGGTGAGCGCGGTGGACTGCCTGGTCGACGGCGTACGCGGCCGCCTGTCCGCCCGCCCCGACCAGCTCGCCGCCGTAACGCCCGGGCGGACGCCGGACGACGTCGGGTCCGGTGTCCTCACCCAGGGCGGGGGTGACGAGCCGGATCTGCACGCGATGGATCCGATCGCCTTCGAGTCGCTGGTCGCGGACCTCTTCCGGGCCATGGGGATGCGGGCGGTGACGACCCGGCGCTCGAACGACGGCGGGGTGGACGTGGAGGCGATGGACCCGACGCCGATCCGGGGCGGCCGGATCGTGGTGCAGGTGAAGCGCTACCGCGGCACGGTGCCGCCGACGGCGGTGCGCGATCTGTACGGCACGGTCCAGGGCTCCGGCGCGAACAAGGGCGTCCTGGTCACCACCTCGCGGTTCGGCCCCGGCTCGCACACCTTCGCCCATGGGAAGCCGTTGGAGCTGGTGTCCGGGGCGGAGCTGGTCGACCTGCTGCACCGGCATGGGTTGCGGGGGCGGCTCGGCGACGGGACCGCTGCTCCGAGGGCCGACGCCGATACGGCGCCGTCCGATCACAACGTGCTGGGCATGTCGTGGTCGGGCGAGGTCGCCCTCGACGTCTGTGCCCTCGTCTGCGACGGCGGCCGGGTGCTGAGCGACGACCACTTCGTCTTCTTCAACAACCCCCGCACCCCCGACGGCACCGTCAGCGCGCTGCCCGCCACCGCCCCCGACCGGGCGGCGGTCCGGGTCGCCTTCGACGCCCTGCCGCCCGAGGCCGACCGCCTCGTCCTCGCCGCGGCCGTCGACCCCGAGGTCGGCCCCGGGGCGGACCTGTCCGGCTTCGCCGACGCCCGAATACGGCTCCTGGACGCGTCGGGCGCCGAACTCGGCCGGCTGGAGGTCTCCGACGGCCGCCCCGGCGAGACCGCCCTGGTCCTCGGCTCGTTCCGGCGCCGCGCGGGCGGCGACTGGGACTTCGTGATCGGCGGCAAGGGCTATCCGGGCGGGCTGGAGGCGCTGGTGCGGGAGTACGGCATCGACGTCGCCTGACCGTGACGCGCGGCGGAACACTCGGGGAGTGGGTGTCGCGGGCACAGCTTCATCCGACATACTGCCGGGCGTGGAGCAGCGCATAGGTCCGATCACCCCGCCCGTACCCGCCGCCGGGACCGATCCGGGGCACATCCCCGGCCTGACGCCCCCGCCCCCGGACGAGACCGAGGAGGTGACGGCGGAGGCGAAGACGGCCACGGAAGAGGCCCCGGAAGCCCCGGCAGAGGCCGCCGACCAGCCCGTTGACGACGCCGACGACGATGCCGACGCCGACGACGCCGGTCCCGAACCGGAGGACGAGGCGGAGGAAGCGGAGGAGCAGGCCGAGGACGGGGACGGGCCGGTCTTCGAGGTCTCCGACCGCCGCGGCTCGATCACCGCCAAGCGCTCCGGTGTGGCCTTCCAGCTCGACGGCGAGAACGCCGAGTTCTCGTGGGACGAGATCGGCGCGGTGGAGATCGACACCCCCCGCTTCGGCCGCCGCTTCGGCGTCACCGTCTACACGACCGCCAAGCGCTGGTACGCCGCCGACGTGGAGGCTCCGGCCCGCGGCGCCCTCAAGGAGTGGACGGCGAAGCTGGACGAGGTCCTGGACGCGTACTTCGAGGACACCGCGGCGGAGTAGCGGGCCACGTCACCTCACGGCACGCGCCAGCCGAACTGGTGGGCACCCCTGCCCTCGCCCTTGAAGGTGACCGCGACCGGCTGGTCGCCCTCGGGCATGAGGTGGACCGAGCACATGGTGAGCGAGGACTTCGGCTTCAGCCGGGTGTGGGCAACGGCGCTGCGGCAGCCCTCGATCCCGTTGCCCGGGGCGGAGAAGTCCATGAAGGTCGTCGGCCGCAGCTGCTGTCCGCCCGCGGTGCTGACCCCGACGTTGTCCTGCATGGTGGGCAGCAACACGTGTGCGCCGGTGTTCCGGTACCGGAGGGTGACGTAGTACGGGGTCATCTTCTTCTGGTCCGCGCTCAGCTGGAAGCGGCTCAGGTCCCCGATGTCGCCCTTGCGCATGCCGGTCAGGGTGACGGTCATCGGGACGTCGCGGTTGTCGTCCTGCCACATGGCGTCGGCGGACTGGCCGACCGTCATCAGGCCGTTGGTGCCCGTGTAGCCCTCGCCGTCGCCGATCTTCCACGTCAGGGCGCCGCTCGCCTCGTCGGTGTAGGAGACGATCGCGGGCGTCCGGGCCTTGGGCAGCATGACGATCTGGCACGCCTCGCCCGTACGCCCCGGGGCCAGGGTCGCGGGGCCGGACTTGTCGCATTCCTTGGGCACGCCCGACTCGGTGGCCAGCGGGTTCGTGTTCATGAGGGCGATCGGCCGGCCGGGGGTTCCGTCGGCGAGGGTGATCGTGAAGTTGTTCTCCGGGTCGGGCAGGTCCAGCGTCTCCTTGCCGGTGTTGGTGTAGGAGACGGTGAGGTAGAAGGGCACCATCCCGTCGACGTCGCCGTCGAGCCGTACCCGCTCGAGGTCCGACTCCTTGCCCTGGACCAGCCGCTCGGGCGCCACCTTCAGCTGCCGCGTGCGGTCCCGGTCCGTCCAGGTGGCCTTCTTCGCGGCGGTCTCCATCGGCAGCGGGGGCGCTGGCGTCGACGACGCCTTGTCCGGCTTCTTCGCCGCGTCCGCCGTCCCGCCGCCCCCGGCGCCGCCGCACCCCGTGGCGAGCAGCGCCAGCGCGCCCGCCACGGTGACCGCGCCGACCATCCTCATGCGCACCGGCATGTGTCCCCCGTTGTTCGTGTTCTTCCCGCGCTGTCCGCGTCTCGTGTCACCGTCCTCGACGGCCCCGACAGCGTAGAACGTCGGTACACCGGGGCTCACATGGGCTTACGTCGCGATTCGGACCCGGAACGGTAAGGGCCGCGTAATGGCCGCGCTTGCCCGTATCCGGTGCGACGGGGGCGGGCTAAGGTCGGAATGCAGTGCACATGACGAGGGGGATGCCGTCACATGGCGCGGGACGAGTCCGTGATCGGTTGTACCGGGGTGCTGGTGATCGGCACGCGCGGGGCCGCCGGCCCGGGCGAGGTCCTGGTGCGCGTGCGGGGCGGCTCGGAGACCTTCCTCGCCTGGTCCGCCGACCCCTTGCCACAGGGGGCGTCCGTGCTGGTCATCGACTCCCGGGGCACCCGGCAGGTCGATGTCATGGAGTGGGCCGACCCATTGAACGCGTCGACCGGCGCGGCCGGCGACGCCGCTTGAGGGAGACGAGCGATGTTCGGATACCGCGTTCCCGCGCCTGACCAGGCGATGTTGATCTCCGGAGGCAGGCGTGGCCAAGGGGGCGCGCCGTTCCGGGTGGTCACCGGTCACGGCAAGTTCGTGCTGCCCGTCTTCCGCAAGGTGCGCTTCCTGACGCTGGCGATGTGCGAGGCGGAGGTCGCCGAGACGTGCGTCAGCCGGCAGGGCATCGTGCTGACCGTCCGCGCGGTGATCGCCTTCAAGGTCGGCAACGACACCGAGTCGATCGTCAACGCCGGACAGCGCTTCCTCTCCGACCAGGACCAGATGTCCGTCCTCACCGGCCGCATCTTCGCGGGTCATCTGCGGGCCATCATCGGCTCGATGACCGTCGAGGAGATCATCACCGAGCGGCAGAAGCTGGCCACCGAGGTGCTGGACACCTCCAAGTCCGAGATGGCGAAGATCGGTCTGATCGTGGACTCGCTGCAGATCCAGTCCATCGACGACGGCGACACCGGCTACATCGACGCGATGTCCGCCCCGCACAAGGCCGCCATCCAGCGGCAGGCCCAGATCGCCCAGGCGCAGGCCACCCAGGCGTCGGCCGAGGCGGAGCAGGAGGCGGCCCGCAACCAGGCCGAATACGCCCGGCAGACCGCCATCGTGCAGGCCCAGTACAACGCCGAGGTGGACCGCGCCCAGGCCCAGGCCGCCCAGGCCGGACCGCTGGCGCAGGCCCACGCGCAGCAGGAAGTGCTGGCCGCGCAGACCGAGTTGGCGCAGCGGGCGGCCGATCTGCGGCAGCAGGAGCTGGTGGCCGAGATCGTGAAGCCGGCGGAGGCCGAGGCCGAGCGGATCCGGGTACTGGCGACGGCCGAGGCGGAGCGGATGAAGATCCAGGCCGAGGCGGCGGCCTCGCACGGCCGGGTCGCGCTGGACCGCATGCTCATCGACCAGCTGCCGCAGATCGTCAAGGAGGCTTCGGCCGGGCTGTCCGGCGCCAACGTCAACGTCCTCAACGGCGCGGACGGACTCGGCGAGCTGGCGGCCGGGCTGGTGGGCCAGGGGCTGACCATCCTGGACTCGGTACGGCGCGACCTGGGCGACGCGGAGACGCCGTCCCGGCGTGCGGGTGGCGGACGGGACGGGGGCCGGCCGGACGACGGCGTGGTCGACATCCGCTAGGGACACCGGTTCTCGGCATGGGCGGGCTCGTGCGCCCTTTGCGGGTACGGCACTTGGGCTACCGTGAGGGGCGCGCAGCCAGTCGAGAGGGCCGAGGAACGTGACCGTGGACCGCCCGCACACAGTGAACGTCGCCGGCGTCATCGTCGACGAGCGGGACCGGGCGCTGTTGATCAAGCGCCGGGACAGCAGCACCTGGGAGCCGCCGGGCGGGGCACTGGGCCCGGACGAGACCATTCCCGACGCCCTGCGGAGCGAACTGCTGGAGGAGACCGGCGTCAAGATCGCACTTCCGGCGGCCCTGACCGGCGTCTACAAGGACATGAACGGCCTGGCCGTCTCCCTCGTCTTCCGCTGCCGGGCCCTCGACGGAACCCCCGCCACCGGACCCCGAACCCGGGCCTGGCGCTGGGCGACCCGGGCGGAGGTGCCGGACCTGGCGTCCGAGGCGTACGCGGCCCGCATCCTGGACGCGCTCGACACCGCCGCCCCGCCCGCCGTCCGCGCCCACGACGGCACGCATCTGCTCTAGGGGGTGTCCGCCGGGATGAGGCGGGCCAGTTCGGTGGCGACCGCCTGGGCGACGGGGCTGGTCCAGCGGCGGCGGGCGTGGGTCAGCTGCACCGGGACCGGGGGGATGCCGGGGCCGTGGACCTCGGCCAGCGTGCCGTCGGCCAGCTGACGCCTCACCGTGGCCCGCGGGAGCAGGGTGAGGCCGAGACCGGCGGCGACGCAGGAGCGGGCGGCCTCGATGCTGCCGAAGCGGGTGAGGCGGGGCGGCGGTCCGGGGAGGGTGCGGAGGGTGCGCACCAGATGGTCGCTGTACGAGCACCCCTCCTCGTGGACGAAGAAGCTCTGCCGGGCCAGCTCGGCCCAGCCGACGGTGCGGCCCGCGAACGGGTGGCCGGGCGCGGCGAGGTAGACGAGGGGTTCGCGGGCGAGGGGGCGGGCGGTGAGGTCGGCGTGGTCGACCCGCTGCTCCAGCAGGAGCGCGAGGTCGAGGCGGCCCGCGCGCAGCCCCTCGATGGCGGCGGCGCTGCCCACCGGATGCAGGTTCAGCTCGATGCCGGGGTGGCTGCGGGCAAGGGAGGCGATCACGCGGGGCAGCCGGGCGGCGCACAGGGACTCGCCCGCGCCGAGGGCGACCTGCCCTTCCGGGGTGCCGTGCGTCCCGTTGACGCCCGCGGCGGCCGCGCGCAGCCGGGCCTCGGCGTCGAGGACGTCCTCGGCCTCGCTGAGCAGCCGCCGCCCGGCGCTGGTGGGGACGGCGCCGGTGGGCAGCCGGTCGAACAGGCGGGTGCCCAGCTCCCGTTCCAGGGTGCGGACCTGGACGGTGACCGTGGACTGGGCGAGATGCAGCTCGGCGGCGGTGGCGGTGAAGCTCCCGGTCCTGGCCAGGGCCGCGAACGTCCGCAGGAGTCTGGTGTCCATCACGGTGAGGGTATCGGGTTTTGCGATGGTGGCCAGCGAAGGGAATCGTTGGACGCGATGGCCGCCCCGTGGAAGCGTGGGCGCCATGACCGAGGTACTGCGCTACTCCGCCTTCACCACCGACCCCTTCGGCGGCAACCCCGCCGGTGTGGTCCTCGACGCCGCGACCCTCGACGAGGCCGCCATGACCGCGCTGGCCGCCGAGGTCGGGTACTCCGAGACCGCGTTCCTGGCCGCACACGACGAGACCCGGCGCCGCTACCGGGTGCGGTACTTCAGCCCGCGCGCCGAGGTCGCCTTCTGCGGGCACGCCACCGTCGCCACCGCCGTCGCCCTCGCCGAGCGGGACGGCCCCGGCGAGCTGGTCTTCGACACGGCGGCGGGCGAGGTCCGCGTGGCGACGGGCACGGACGGCGGCGGGGCGCCGCGCGCCACCCTCACCTCCGTTCCGGCCCGGACGCGTCCCGCCGACGAGGACACCGAGATCGCGCCCGCGCTGGCGGCGCTGCGCTGGTCCTCGGGCGACCTCGATCCGGCTCTGCCCCCGCACGTCGCGTTCGCGGGCAACGACCACCTGATCCTCGCCGCCGCCACCCGTGACCGGCTCGCGGACCTCGCGTACGACTTCGGCGCGCTGGAGGAGCTGATGCGGCGGCACGGCTGGACCACCGTGCATCTGGTGCACCGCCCGGACCCGGACCGGCTCGACTTCCACGCCCGTGATCCGTTCCCGGTCGGCGGTGTCGTGGAGGACCCGGCCACCGGCGCCGCGGCCGCCGCGTTCGGCGGCTATCTGCGCGCGAACGGCCTGGTCACGGAGGCGTCCCGGGTCCGGATCCGGCAGGGCGAGGACATGGGGCGGCCCAGCGAACTGCTGGTGGACATCGACCCCGACGACACCCGTGTCCGCGTCAGCGGCCACGCCGTGAGGATCCCCGCATGACAACGAAAACGACAACGACCATGACAACGACGACGACACGCTGCTTCGAACTGCCCCGCTTCACCGGAGTGGACGCCCTCCGCCCCGGCGAACGCGAGGTGCCCGCCCCCGGGCCGCGCCAGGTGCTGGTCCGGATGCGCGCCTGGTCGCTCAACTACCGCGACCTGATGATCGCTTCGGACAGCTACGGACGCGCCCTCACCCCCGGCCTGGTGCCGCTGTCCGACGGCGCGGGCGAGGTGGTCGACGCGGGCGCCGAGGTCACCCGGTGGGCGGCCGGTGACCGGGTGGCGAGCGTCTTCATGCCGCACTGGATCTCCGGTGCGGCCACCGCGGACCGGACCGCGGGCGCGCTCGGCGGCCCGTCCGACGGCGTCCTCGCCCAGTACGTCCTCTTCGACCAGGACGCCCTTGTCGCCGCCCCCGCCCACCTGGACTTCGCCGAGGCCGCCACCCTCCCGTGCGCCGCCGTGACCGCCTGGCACGCGGTGGTGACCGCGGGCGGCGCCGCTCCCGGGCAGACCGTGCTGACCCTCGGCAGCGGCGGCGTCTCGCTCTTCGCGCTGCAATTCGCCGCGCTGAGCGGCGCCCACGTCATCGCCACCTCCAGCAGCGACGCCAAGCTGGCGCGGCTGCGCGCGCTCGGCGCGGCCGAGGGGATCGACTACGTGACGACGCCCGCGTGGGGGCAGACGGTGTACGAGGCGACCGGCGGCGGCGTGGACCACGTCGTGGAGGTCGGCGGGGCGGGCACGCTGCCCCAGTCGCTGACCGCCGTCCGCACCGGCGGGCGGATCAGCGTCATCGGGGTGCTGGCCGACGGCAGCGGGGTCGACCCCATGGCGGTGGTGCGCAAGGGGGTCACGCTGCAGGGGATGTTCGTGGGCAGCCGGGAGATGTTCGAGCAGATGAACCGGGCGATGGAGCGGCACCGGCTGCGCCCGGTGATCGACCGCGCCTTCCCGTATCCCGAAGCGCCCGCCGCGTACCGCCACTTCGCGGACCGGGGCCACTTCGGGAAGGTGGTCATCACCGACGCGTGACCCCCTTGTGCCCCCTACGGAAGGCCGTGGATCTTCGCTGTCAGGCGGTTCAGCAGATGGGCCCGGTCGGCGCCGCTCGGGCGGCAGTCCTCCAGGCGGCGGACGACGCTCGACCGCACGTTCTCGGGGCCGACGAGGTCGACGGCCTTGTCGAGGGCGCGGATCCCCCAGTACTGGCCGAAGGCGAGGGGTTCCTCGGTGACGGCGTACGCCAGGATGTCCAGCGTGGCACCGTCCGGTACGGCGTACAGACGGGCGTAGGCCGCGAGCCGGAGACCGCCGTCGGATGACGTGAGCCAGTCGTCCAGCTCGGGGTCCGCGATGCGCTGGGTGGCGCGCACCAGGCGGGCGAAGATGCCGTTCATGCGCTGCGTACGGGCCGATCCGGGGCGCATGGAATCACGCACCGACAGGTATTCGGCGGCCAGCCGGTGGACCTCGTCCAGGGCCGCCGGGTCGTCGGTCTGCCCCGCGCCCTCGCCACCGGCGACGAGCGCGGCGTCGGCCATGGCCTCGGCCGCCTCGACGCGCTGCTCGACGTCCCGGAACTCCACCCGGAGCCCGCCGGGCAGTTCGATGCTGGTGAAGAGGTCACGCAGCCAGGGCACGATGGCGATGACCAGCAGCGCGACGGTGACGTTGTCTATCGTCAGGTCCGGCGCCACGAGGTGGGCGACGGCCACCCCGAGGGCCAGCAGACTCACCGACCCCGCGATGAGCCGCCGCCGCCATATCGGATTCCGCTCGCCCCGCCCGCTCATCGGGCCATCTTGTCAGGCCGGATAGGCGTGTGTCTGGGCCGCCTTGATGGTGCACCAGACGGTGCGGCCCGGGTGGAGGCCGAGGTCGGCCACGGCGGCGGTGGTGAGGTCGGCGAGGAGCGGCAGTTCGCCGGTGAGGGCGACGCGGATCTGGTCGCCGTGCGATTCCAGGCCGGTCACCTCGGCGTGCCAGGCGTTGCGGGCGCTGGAGTCGGGGCGGTCGCGGTGGAGGGTGACGGCGGCGGGCGGGAAGGCGACGAAGGCCGGGCCGGTGAGGTCGTCGGTGGTGGTGATGGCCGTACCGCCGTCGAGCCGTACGGTGTGGCCCTCGGCGCGCCCCTGGTACAGGTTGAGGCCGACGAGGCTCGCGATGTAGTCGGTACGGGGGCGGCGGGACACCTCGGACGGGGTGCCGTCCTGGACGACGTGCCCGTCCTCCAGCACGACGAGCCGGTCGGCGAGCACCATCGCGTCCAGCGGGTCATGGGTGACCAGGACGGCCACCGCCTCGAACTCGGCGAGGTGGCGGCGGAGTCCGGACCGTACGTCGAGCCGGGTACGGGCGTCCAGCGCGGCCAGCGGCTCGTCCAGCAGCAGCAGCCGGGGGCGGACGGCCAGGGCGCGGGCGAGCGCGACGCGCTGGGCCTGGCCGCCGGACAGCCGGCGCGGCTTGGCGCCCGTATGGCCGTCCAGGCCCATCCGGGCCAGGATGCCGGCGGCCTGGGTGCGCGCCTCGGCCTTGGGGACGCCGTGGCAGCGGGGGCCGAACGCCACGTTGTCGAGGGCGGTGAGATGCGGGAAGAGCAGATAGTCCTGGAAGACGACGCCGACCGGGCGGGACTCGGGCGGGATCCGCAGCCGCCGCTCCGGCTCCTCCAGCGCCCGTCCGTCCAGGCTCAGCCGGCCCGCCGTGAGCGGGGTGAGCCCGGCCAGGGCGCGCAGCGCGGTGGTCTTGCCCGCGCCGTTGGGGCCGAGCAGGGCGACCACCTCGCCGGGGGCGGCGGTCAGCCGCAGGTCCAGCCGGAAGCCGCCGCGGTCCACGAGGAGATGGGCGTCGAGGCCGCCGGTGCCCTGCCGTGTCGCGGAGGTGCGGGTGGTCACGCGGAGGCCCCCATCCAGCGGTCGCGCAGCCCGGCGAGGACCGCGATGGACACGGCGAGCAGCACCAGGCTCAGCGCGATGGCGGCGGCCGGGTCGCTCTGCAGCGCGAGGTAGACGGACAGCGGCATGGTCTGGGTGCGGCCGGGGAAGTTGCCCGCGAAGGTGATGGTGGCGCCGAACTCCCCCAGCGCCCGCGCCCACGCGAGCACCGCGCCGGCCGCCACGCCGGGCGCGATCATCGGCAGGGTGACGCGCCGGAAGGCGGTGAAGCGGGAGGCGCCGAGGGTGGTGGCGGCCTCCTCGTACCGCGGGTCGGCGGCCCGTAGCGTGCCCTCGACGCTGATCACCAGGAACGGCATCGCCACGAACGCCTCCGCCACCACGACCCCCGCCGTGGTGAACGGCAGGGTGACGCCGAAGGCGGAGTCCAGCCAGCGGCCCACGATGCCGTTACGGCCCAGCGCCAGCAGCAGCGCCACACCGCCCACCACCGGCGGCAGCACCAGCGGCAGCGTCACCAGGGCGCGCACCACACCGCGGCCGGGGAAGCGGGCCCGGGCCAGCAGCCAGGCCAGCGGCACGCCCAGCACCAGCGCGACGGCGGTGGCGGCGGTCGCGGTGATCAGCGAAAGCCGCAGCGCCTGCCACACCTCGACGCTGGTCAGCTGATCCGGCAGCGACCGCCAGGGCGCCCGGATCAGCAGCGCGGACAGCGGCAGGACGAGGAAGGCGAACCCGGCGAGGGCGGGCAGCAGCAGCGGCAGCGGGACGCCGGACCGGCCGGACCGGGTCCGCCGCTGCCGTTTGCCCTCCAGGGCCTCGGGCGCGCTCTTCGTACCGGGCGATGTCACGGGCGATGTCACGGCTTGAGGAAGCCCGCCTTGGTCAGCACCTTCTGGCCCTGCGGGGACTTCACCAGATCGATGAAGGCGGCGGCGCCCTCGGCGTTCGGCGCCTTCTTCACCTGGGCGATCGGGTAGTCGTTGATGGCCTTCTTCGACTCCGGGAACTCCACGCCCTCGACCTTGCCGCCCGCGGCCTTCACATCGGTCTTGTAGACCACGGAGGCGTCGACCTCCTTCAGCTCCACCTTGGTGAGCGCGCCCTTGACGTCCTGCTCGTAGCTGGCCGGGGTGAGCTTCAGGTGCTCCGCGTCCAGCACCTTCTGCGCGGCGGCGCCGCACGGCACCTCCTTGGCGCACAGCGCGACCTTCAGCCCGCCCTTGGTGAGGTCCTCGAAGTTGGTGATCTTCTTCGGGTTGCCGGGGAGGGTCGCGATCTCCAGCTGGTTACGGACGAAGGTCGACGGGGTGCCCTGGGCGTCGCCCGCGTCGGTGACCGTCTTCATGGTCTTCGGGCTCGCGGCGGCGAAGACATCGGCGGGGGCGCCGGAGGTGATGCTGGCGGCGAGGCCGTCGCTGCCGCCGAAGTTGAACGTCACCTTGGCGCCGGGGTTCTCCTTCTCGAAGGTCTTCTTCAGCTCGGTGAAGCTCTCCTTGAGCGAGGCGGCGGCGAAGACCGTGACCGTGCCGGACACCTTCTTCGCGTCCTTCGAGGCCGATCCGCTCTCCCCGTCCGACTTCTTGGACGAGTCGGAGTCGCTGGAGGAGCAGCCGCCGAGCGCCAGCACGGCCACGGTGAGGCCGCCCGCCACGCGCAGGGTGCGGCTCCGGCGGATCGCGGAACGGGTCGTCACAGGTTTCTCCCTCGTCGGTGTGCGCGGCGGGCCGCGCTCACGGTTTCTCCACGACCACGTTGGTCGACTTGATCACCGCCACCGCGGGGACGCCCGGCTCCAGACCCAGCTCCTCCGCGGATTCCCGGCTGATCATGGACACCACGCGGAACGGCCCCGCCTGGATCTCCACCTGCGCGGACACATCACCGAGGATCACCTCGGTGACGATGCCCGCGAAGCGGTTGCGGGCCGAGGAGACGCCGTTGCCCTCCCGGTCCGTGCCACGGCTCAGCTCCCGGGCGAACGCGGCCAGCGCCGGACCCGGGATGATCCGGCGGCCCTGGTCGTCCCGCTCGGCGGTGAGCCGTCCGCTGTCGACCCAGCGGCGCAGGGTATCGGCGCTGACGCCCATGAGGGCCGCCGCCTCTCCGATCCGGTACGTGTGCATCCGCCCATGATACGAGCGCGTTTGCGAGGTACAGGTCATCTATTGGGTTGCATCGGCCCAACGATCGGGCAACGAACCCTGGCAGCTGCGTTTCAGCCGCGTCCGCCTCAGTACACGTCGCGCGCGTAGCGCTTGTCGGCGGCGAGCTGCTTGACGTACAGCTCGGCCGCGTCCTCGTCGAGCCCGCCGTGGGCGACGGCGATGTCGCGCAGCGCCCGGTCGACGTCCTTGGCCATCCGGGTGGCGTCCCCGCACACGTAGAAGTGGGCGCCGTCCTGGAGCCAGGACCACAGCCGGGCGCCGTGTTCGCGCATCCGGTCCTGGACGTACACCTTGGACCGCTGGTCGCGGGAGAAGGCGGTGTCGAGCCGGGTGAGGGTGCCGTGGCGGCGCAGCTGGTCGAGTTCGTCCTCGTAGTAGAAGTCGGTGGCGCGGCGCTGCTCGCCGAAGAACAGCCAGTTGGGGGCGGTCGCGCCGCGTGCCCTGCGCTCCTGAAGGAAGCCGAGGAACGGGGCGACGCCGGTGCCGGGGCCGACCATCACCATCGGTGTCGTGGGGTCGGCCGGGGGCCGGAAGGCGGGGGCGCGCTGCACGAAGACGGGCACCGGGCGGTCGGTGGTGGCGTCGGCGAGATGGGTGGAGGCGACGCCCTTGCGGAGCGTTCCGCCGCGGCTCTCGAAGCGCACCACGGAGACGGTCAGCCGCACCTCGTGGGGGTGGGCGAGGGGGCTGGACGATATGGAGTACAGCCGGGGCTGGAGCCGTTTGAGGACGTCGGTCCACTCCTGGGCGGAGGCGCGCACCGGGTATTCGGCGAGGATGTCCACGGCCTGGCGGCCCCAGGTCCACTGGGCCAGACCGTCCTTGTTGTCCGGGCGCAGCAGCCTCTTGAGGTCGTGGTCGTGAGTCCGGTCGAGGACGAAGCGCAGCAGGTCCGGGGTGATCTTCGCGATCTCCAGATGGTGCTGGAGGGCGTCGGCGAGCGGCATCGCGCGCGGGCCGGAACCGGGGGCGGCCCGGCCGGCTTGGACGGCCACCTCGGCGGCCGGGTCGAGGCCGGTGACGGCGAGCCATTCGGCGACCAGATCGGGGCAGTTCTCGGGCCAGACGCCGAGCGCGTCCCCGGCCTCGTAGGCGAGCGCGCCGTCGCCGGTGTCGAACGCGAACTGCCGCACCTCCTTGGCCGCTCCGGGCAGGCTCAGCAGCCGGTTGCCGGTGAGGCGGGTGGTGAAGGGCTCGGCCTTGGTGGGGCGGGCGGGGGCCTTCGAGGCGGGGGCGGCCGGAGCCGGGGCGGCCGGGGCTTTCGGAGCCGGCGCGGGGGCCTCGGACGTCGCGGTGCCCAGGGCGTCGAGGACGGTGTCCAGCCAGGCGCGGGCGGGCTCGTCGTAGTCCGGTTCGCAGTCGGTACGGGGGGCGAGTCGTACGGCGCCCAGCTCGTCGAGGCGCTGGTCCAGGCGGCGGCCGTGGCCGCAGAAGTCGTCGTAATTGGAGTCGCCGAGGGCGAGGACGGCGTAGCGGGTGCCGTCCAGGCGGGGCGCGTCGGGGGCGGCCAGGGACTCCCAGAAGCCGGAGCCGTTGTCGGGGGCGTCGCCGTCGCCGAAGGTGCTGGTGATGACGAGGAGATCGGCGGGGCGGGGGAGGGTGGCGGCGGCGAGGCCGTCCATCTCCAGCAGCCGGGCCTGCCGTCCCGTTTCGGTGAGGCGGCGGGCGGTGGCCCCGGCGACGTCCTCGGCGTTGCCGGTCTGGGAGGCCCACAGGACGACCACTTCGCGGACGGCCGTCCCGGACGCGGCGGTGTCCGGGGCCGCCGCGGGGGCGGGGTCCGTGCCGGGGGCGGCGGGGGCGGGGGCGCGCGAAAAGGCCCCGGCCAG
The DNA here is from genome assembly GCF_042958345.1 of Streptomyces sp. NPDC007983. Classification (NCBI taxonomy): domain Bacteria; kingdom Bacillati; phylum Actinomycetota; class Actinomycetes; order Kitasatosporales; family Streptomycetaceae; genus Streptomyces; species Streptomyces sp. NPDC007983. Next base: position 772,425 of record NZ_JBIBJI010000001.1, on the reverse strand, counting down.
GACGCCGTTGACCCACAGGGCGTGCTCGGGCGAGAAGGGCGCGTCCTGGGGCAGGACGGGAACGGTGGTGGTCGCCTGGGCGCCCGGGCTCGTCACCGTGCCGTGCAGTCCGGCGAGGAAGCCGCGCAGATACTGACGCTCGGCCTCGGTCAGGACCGGCGGGGCCAGATCTCCGACGCCGAACGTCCCGGCGAGCCCGTCGGCGCCCACGGCCTCGGGGGCCTTGTCGGCTTCGGACGGCGCCGATGCCACCTTCGCCAGCGACACCGCGCACACCTTGAATTCCGGCTGGAAGGACACCGGATCGACCGCGTCGTTGGTGACCGCGTTGACGCCGAGGTATTCGCCGAACAGGTCGTTCCAGTGGAACGGCGCGAAGCAGTTCCCTGGCCGCACCCGGTCGGTCACCACCGCGGGCAGCACCGCCCGCCCGCGCCGGGAGGCCACCTCCACCGCGTCGCCCTCGCCGACGCCCAGCCGCTCCGCGTCCCGCGGGTGCAGCTCGACGAACGGCCCCGGGTTGAGCTTGTTCAGCTTGGCGACCTTGCCGGTCTTGGTGAGCGTGTGCCACTGGTGCTGCAGCCGCCCGGTGTTGAGCACGAACGGGAAGTCGTCGTCCGGCAGCTCGGCGGCGTCCATGTGCGGGCGGGCGTGGAAGACGGCGCGGCCGCTCGGCGTGGGGAACGCCAGCCGGGGACGGGTGCCGTCCTCCCGTACGGTCAGGGTCTGGCTGACGCCGTCGTTGAGGTAGCGGACCGGGTTGCGGTCGTCGCCGTCACCTGACGCCGCGGGCCACTGCACCGGGGTCTCGCGCAGCCGCCCGTACGTCACCCCGCTCAGGTCGTAGCCGGTCCTCGGGTTCGAGGTGCGCTTGATCTCCTCGAAGATCTCCTCCGCGCTCTCGTAGCCGAAGGCGTCCCCGTACCCCATCTCGCAGGCGATCCGGGCGATGATCCGCCAGTCCGGCAGCGCCTCGCCGGGCGGGTCGACCGCCTGCCGGGCGAGGGTCAGATTGCGCTCGGAGTTGATCATCACGCCGTCGGCCTCGGCCCACATCGCGGCGGGCAGCACCACGTCCGCGTACGCGTTGGTCTCGGTCTCGGCGAAGGCGTCCTGGGTGACGACGAACTCGGCCGCCTCCAGGCCCTCGATCACCGTCCGGCGGTTGGCGACCGAGGCGACGGGGTTGGTGCAGATGATCCAGCACGCCTTGATCTCGCCGTCCGCCATGCGCCGGAACATCTCGACGGTGCCCTGCCCGGCCCCGTCCGCCCGCAGCGTGCCGGGCGCGATCCCCCACAGCTCCTCGGTGAACGCCCGGTCCTCCGCGTCCAGCACCGACCGCTGCCCGGGCAGCCCCGGCCCCATGTACCCCATCTCCCGGCCGCCCATCGCGTTGGGCTGCCCGGTGAGCGAGAACGGGCCGCTGCCGGGGCGGCAGATCGCGCCGGTGGCCAGATGCAGGTTGATCAGCGCGTTGGTGTTCCAGGTGCCGTGCGTGGACTGGTTGAGCCCCATCGTCCAGCAGCTCATCCACTCCCCGGCCTCCCCGATCCACCGCGCGGCCTGGCGGATGTCCTCCTCCGGGATGCCGGTGATCTCCGCGACCCGCGCGGGCGGATAGTCCTCCAGGAAGGCGGGCATGGTCTCCCAGCCCTCGGTGTGCTCCTCGATGAACTCCTGATCGGTGTACCCGCCCTCGACCAGCAGCCGCAGCAGCCCGTTGAGCAGCGCCAGGTCCGTGCCCGGCTTGATCTGCAGGAACAGGTCCGCCTTGGCGGCGGTCGCGGTGCGCCGCGGATCGACCACGATCAGCTTGGCGCCCGCCTTCACCCGGTCCATCAGCCGCAGATACAGGATCGGATGGCAGTCGGCCATGTTGGAGCCGATGACGAGGAACGCGTCGGCGTCCTCGAAGTCCCGGTACGAACCGGGCGGCCCGTCCGCCCCCAGCGACAGCTTGTAGCCACTGCCCGCGCTCGCCATGCACAGCCGCGAGTTGGACTCGATCTGGTTGGTGCCGATGAACCCCTTGGCCAGCTTGTTGGCCAGGTACTGCGCCTCCAGCGTCATCTGCCCGGACACATAGAGGGCGAGCGCGTCCGGCCCGTGCTCGTCGAGGATCGCCCGCAGCCGCCGCGCGGTCGCGGTGATCGCCTCGTCCACCCCGGTCGCCGACGGCTCCGTGCCACGGTCGTCCCGCGACAGCGCCGTCTCCAGCCGCCCGGGCGCCCGGAGCATCTCCGCGCTGGTCGCCCCCTTGGTGCACAGCCGCCCCGCGTTGGCGGGATGCGCCTTGTCCCCGGACGCCTTCAGCGCCGTCCGGCGCCCCTGCGCATCCCGCCCGACGTCGAGCACGATCCCGCACCCGACCCCGCAGTACGAGCACACCGTCCGCACCGCGGCGGAGCCGATACGCACCGGCTCCGCCGACCGAGCCGATGCCGTCACGCCTGGCTCCTCTCACGCTCGCGGTGGGCGTCTCCCACTGCCGCACACCGTAAAAACCCCCGGTTGCGAGCGCGTCACAGCCGCCGATCGCGGGCGATTACGTCCCCTGCACAGTCCCCCTCCGCCGGGTGTGAGCTTCGCTCCCCATCGGGGCTACTCGGCGGCGCGCCGGACCGGGCGGCGCTCCAGCTGGGCGACGACCCCGGCGTGGAAGCGGTCCACGGCCTCGTCGACGCTGCGGATGAAGCCGGACTCGGCGTTGCCGCGGGTGCTGCCCATGCTCTTGAAGAGCGACAGCCGGAAGCCGGTGATCCGGTCGCCGTCCCTGGGAAGCAGATCGCCCGGCTCGGGGCGCAGCCGCTCCAGCGTGCCGCGCGGGCCGCCGCCCTCCCCCTCGACGAGGGTTTCGATGTGGAGGTCGGCCGGGGCCTCCGCGAGCTGGCGCACCAGCCGCTTGACCCAGGTCAGGGGGTAGCCCTGGTCGGGAGCCGGGATCTCGACGGAGGTGCGCAGCTTGCCGGTGCGCAGATCGGCGACGATCGCGAGGATCCCGGTGGTGCCCTCGATACGCAGCTCGGCGTGGAGGCGGCCGTCCTGGCACAGCTGGTCGGCGAGGGCGGCGCGGCGGGAGCGCTGGTCGGTGCCGCGCTTGGCGCGCTGGACGGGCAGCGTCTTCTGGCCCAGCTCGCCACCGAGCCGCAGACACACCTGGCGGATCAGCCGCTCCCAGCTCTCGACCACGTCGACGGCGCGCCGGTCGCCCTGGCACAGGGTCTCGTCGTCGATGCCGTTGCGCACCGGCACCCAGGCGGGGCCCATGTTCTGGAAGCCGTGGCAGCCGGAGTTCTCGTGCTGCAGATAGTGCAGCAGTTCCTGGAGCAGCCAGGCGTGGGCGGGGTTGCCGACGCCCTCGTGCCGGATGAGCATCTGGGCGTGATGGGTCACCTCGGCCCAGGACAGATGCCACAGCGCGACCTTGTGCTTGCGCCGTCCGTCGATCTTGACGTCGACCAGCGGGCTGCCGTCCAGGGCGACATCGTTGGACAGGGTGATCACGGCTTCGTAGCCGCGCCGGGCCGCTATGTCCATGTAGTCCTGTACCTGCTCGGACTTGAGCGGGTTGCCGTTGGTCTTGGTCTCGACCAGGGCGGTCCAGAGCTTGCCCGCCCGCTCCACGCGGATCACACCGTCGGGACGCTTGGGAGCGTTGCCCCCGTGCGGCAGCGAGACCTCCGTGAAGGTCTCCATACGGCCCGCCGGCGCACCGAACGCGGCGGTGAGCCGGCGCCCGAACTCCGGCACCTGGGCGATCACCGACAGCAGCACGGACGTGGCCCGCATCTCGCGCTCGCGATCGCTCTTGAGCGAGGAGACCGGGAAGAGCCGGGCCCGGCGCCAGGAGTCGTTTTCGGCCAGCGGCTTCTTGGCGACCTTGGGGAGCGTGACCTTCTTCTTCGCCGTACGGGGCCGCCTGGACGCCGCCGATGCCGGTGCCGCCTGGGCGGGGACGGTCGGCTGCGGCGCGGGGGACGTCTCCTGCTCGACCGCGACGGCCTGGGCCGCCTCCGGGGCGCGCCCGTCGGCCTCGGCGGCGTCATCGGCATCGTCGGCGTCGGCGTCGTCGTCGATGTCGATGCCGAAGTCCGTCGCCAACCCGGCCAGCCCGGACTCGTACCCCTGGCCGACGGCCCGGAACTTCCACTCCTCGCCGCGCCGGTACAGCTCCCCGAAGATGAACGCGGTCTCCACGCTCGCGTCCTCGATGGTGAACCCGAGCAGGGTCTCCCCGGCCCGGTCGGCGAGCGTCATCCGGAGGTCCGCGAGGTCGCCGAAGCGGGCGCCGCCGTACCGGCTGGCCGCCACGACGATGCGCTCGACGTCGGCCGGGGCGGCGGTCAGATCGAGGCTGACGCGGTCCTCGCTGCCGTCGGCGGTCGGCGCCTTGCCGAGCAGTTGCACACTGCCGTCGGCCGCGGCCGGGTTGTTGTAGAAGTAGAAGTCCGCGTCGCCGCGCACCTTGCCGTCGGCGTTCAGCAGGAGGACGGAGACGTCCGCGTCCCCCTCCCCGGTGGCGGTGCTCCAGCCCAGGCTCAGGATCACCGAGCCGGTGTCCTCGCTCAGCGCGGCGAGTCCGACATTGCCGCCCTTGACCATCTCGTGCATAGGTTCCCCCCTATGTGCACAGCCGCTTCGGAAGTTCCCGTGCGGCTACCCGTGTTGCGATGCGTGATGGCTACATCCGCATGAGTGGAGTGAACCTTAACTCCCGAACCACGCGTTTCGCGGAGTGATGGGGTGATTGGAACCCGGAGTCCCCTGCGGCTGGCCGGAAATAGTAATTGCCTTAAGCGACTGGTGGTCGATGCAACGAGTCGGGCGTACGGTGAGGCGAAGGGCCTCCGCCGCCGGGGAGATGGGTGGGGGACGGCCCTGTCGACGGGGGTGCACCGAGGCCCCAGGGGCGCTGGGGCCCGCCGACCGGAGGGAGTGTTCCGCCGATGTGCGGCATCACCGGATGGATCGCGTACGACAAGGACCTGACCGCCGAGCGCGAGGTGCTCGACGCGATGACCCGCACCATGAGCTGCCGCGGTCCGGACGCGAGTGGGATGTGGACGGACACCCATGCGGCGCTGGGGCACCGGCGGCTGGCCGTCATCGATATCGAGGGCGGGAAGCAGCCGATGCCGGTCGAGCACGACGGGCGCACGGTGCTGGTGACCACGTACAGCGGGGAGATCTACAACTACCGTGAGCTGCGCGATCAGTTGACCGCGCGCGGGCACTCCTTCCGGACCAGCAGCGACACCGAGGTGGCGCTGCACGCGTATCTGGAGTGGGGCGAGGGCTTCACCGAGCGGCTGAACGGGATGTACGCGTTCGCGCTGTGGGAGCCGCGGGAGCAGCAGTTGCTGCTGGTCCGCGACCGCATGGGGATCAAGCCGCTGTACTACCACCCCACACCCGACGGGGTGATCTTCGGTTCCGAGCCCAAGGCGATCCTGGCCCATCCTGCGGTGCGTCCGGCGGTGGACGGGGAGGGGCTGGCGGAGCTGCTGGCGTTCACGAAGACGCCCGGCCACGCCGTGTACCGGGGGATGTACGAGGTGCGGCCCGGGCATGTGGTGCGGGTACGGCCGGAGGGGCTGACCGAGCGGCGGTACTGGGCGCTGGAGGCGCGGGAGCACACCGATGACCAGGAGACCACCGTGCGCCGGGTGCGGGAGCTGCTGGACGACATCGTGGAACGGCAGCTGATCGCGGACGTACCGCTGTGCACCCTGCTCTCCGGCGGGCTGGACTCCTCGGTGATCACCGCGCTGGCCGCGCGGCGGCTGGGCGCGGCAGGGAAGGGGCCGGTGCGGTCGTTCGCGGTGGACTTCGTCGGCCAGACCGAGAACTTCCGGGCGGACGCGCTGCGCGGCACCCCCGACGGTCCGTACGCCCACGCGCTGGCCGAGCACGCGCGCTCGGACCACCAGGACATCGTGCTCGACACCGCCGCCCTGATGGACGACCAAAACCGCGACGCGGTGCTGTTCGCGCGCGATCTTCCGTTCGGCTCGGGGGAGAGCGACACCTCGCTCTACCTGCTGTTCAAGGAGATCCGCAAGCATTCGACGGTCGCCCTGTCCGGTGAGTCGGCGGACGAGGTGTTCGGCGGCTACCGCTGGTTCCACGACGAGGACGCGGTGTGGGGGGACACCTTCCCGTGGATCAGCGCTTTCGCCACGAACGGCTTCGCGGGCCGGGAATCGGGCAGCCGCACGGGGCTGCTCCGCCGCGACCTCCTCGACCGGATCGACATCAGGGGCTACCGGGACGCCCGCTACCGCGAGGCGCTGGCCGAAGTACCGCATCTGCCGGGCGAATCGCGCCTGGAGCACCGGATGCGGGAGGTCTCGTATCTGCACCTGACCCGCTTCGTGCAGTACCTGCTGGACCGCAAGGACCGCGCCAGCATGGCGGTGGGCCTGGAGGTGCGGGTGCCGTTCTGCGACCACCGGCTGGTGGAGTACGTGTTCAACACACCGTGGTCGCTGAAGACGTTCGACGGCCGGGAGAAGTCGCTGCTGCGCGCCGCCGCCCTGGACGTCCTGCCCGAGTCGGTGGCCCAGCGGGTGAAGAGCCCGTATCCCAGCACCCAGGACACCCGCTACGCGGACGCCCTGCGCGACCGGGTGCGGGCGCTGGCGGCCGACCCCTCCTCCCCGGCGCGGCCACTGATCGACCGGGAGGCCGCCGAGCAGGCGGCGAAGGGGACGGGACACCAGTCCCGGCAGGGCATGGAAGTGGCCCTGGGCCTGGACTCCTGGCTGCGCGGGTACGGGGTGGAGCTGTCGGTCTGAGTGTGCGTCAGACATACTTCCTGACGTTGCGTCACCACGAGTCCTGACGTTACGTCATATACCAGTCTCGGGGCCCGGACCACCACGGTTCGGGCCCCTTGGACACAACACCTCCCTCACTCCTCTATCGTCTCTTGTCAGCCGACTCACAGACGTGAAAGGCTCGGCCCACCCGTGAAGGGGAATCCCCAACTCCGAGTCAGATCTGTGCTGTTGGCTGCCCAACCCCGCGGCCCCATGTGAGAGGCTTGCCCCCCTGGCGGGGGCGCCACTGTTCGTGAGTGAGGAATGTGCCTCCATGCCCGACCACTCGGCATCCCGGGACGGCGCGTTCGCGTCGCCCGGCCAACCGTCCGTCTCCGCAGCGGACACCGACGCCGTTTCCCCGACGGCCCTGCTCAACCTCTACTGGGACGCGGTAGCCGACTACGCGGACCTGTGCACCACCACCCCCGAAGACGGCATGCGGCTGGCCACCGAGGCGTTCCGGCGCGGCATCAGGGCCGCCCGCAACCGCCGGGCCCGTTCCTGGGGCCCCCGGCTGCCGTGGCTTCCGCTGCTCCTGACGTCCGTACGCAAGACCGCCGCCGACTGGCACACCCACCGGGACGGCGACCGGCTCGACCCGGAGCTGCGGGTCTGGCTCTCCTCCACCGGCGTCGCCCGCTACGCCGTCCCGCCCCGCGAACAGCCGCTCGCCCTGCGCGGGCTGCGCGACATGGGGGAACACGACGGGGCGCTGCTGTGGTCCGTCGAGGTGGAGTCGCAGCCGGTCGAGGCGGTGGCGTGGCAGCTGGGCGGCGACATCGCGTACGCCACCGAGGAGATCGCCCGGGTGCGGGCCGCCTTCCGGCAGCGCTGCCAGCGCAACCATCTGGACACCCTCACGCATGAGGAGTGCCGCAGCTACGCCAAGCTGCTGGACGCCGCCACGCGTTCGCCGGATGCCCACTCCCCCGCGGACCTGTGGCAGCACCTCGCCCGCTGCCGGAACTGCCGCGAGGCCGCCGCCTGCCTGTATCTGCACGGTGGCGGACTGCCCAACGCGCTGGCCGGCGGAGTGCTGGGCTGGGGCGGGCACGGCTATGTGGCGCGGCGGCGAAGAGCCGTCGAGCGGGCCCCGGGCGCCACTCCCGCGCCGCCCGCGCCGGCCTCGCACGCCGTCCACATCCCGTTACGGGACCGGGTCCTGGACAAGGTCGGCGGACCGCTGATGATGGCGCCGCGTCTGCTGCGCCAGAGAATCGGCCCGACGGGGCGCAGAAGAGCCGTGCACGGGGTGCGCAGAGCCCGTACGGCGACGGTCGCCCTGGCGGTGGTGGCCGTCGTGGCGCTGGCCACGACGGTCGCGTTGACCAGAACCGCCGCGGTGTCCGGCGGCGGGAACGGGGAGCAGGCCACCAACCGCGTGACCCGGGACACCACCGCACCCGGCGGCACGCCCTCGGACACCACTCCGGTGGGCACCGGGACCCCCGGCAAACCGGGTACGTCCGCCGAGCCGTCCTCCTCCCGCCGTGGCGACGGCGTGGGCGGCAAGGCCGGGAAGGACGACCCGGAGCGCGAGGACCGCGGCGAGGACAAGGGGGGCAAGGGCGACAAGGACGGGAAGCGCACGGACCCGCCCGCCTCGCCGTCCGCCTCGAAGGGCTCGGGCGAGGGCCACCAGCCCTCCGACGGCTCCTCCCGGAAACCCCCCGGCGAGCCCGCCTGCACCGCCCGCTACGACCTGGTCACCGAATGGCCCGACGGCTTCAAGGCCGAGGTCACGCTGACCTCCCGCAGTGCGCTCGACACCTGGCGGGTCTCCTGGGACTTCCCCGGCGACCAGCGCGTCACCCAGATGTGGAACGGCGAATTCACCCAGCGCGGTTCCACGGTGACCACCACACCGGCCGACTACAACCAGCGGGTCGACGCCGACAAGCCCTTCTCCGTGGGCTTCCTCGCCACCTGGCACGGCCGGAACTCCCCGCCCCGCGCCTTCACGCTGAACGGTGAGCGCTGCTCGGCCTGAGCCTTTCGCACCGCCGCGGTACGCGGCCCGGGATTCCGGGCCGCGTACGGCGCGCCGGAGGGGTCGGTCAGCCGCCGTTGGAGACGAGCTTCCTGACGCCCCGCTGGTCCGCTGCCGTGTACTTCCCGCCGTTGGCATTCAGGTAGCCGCCGTTGGGCGAGGTCATCACCGGCTTGTTCTCCTTCGGGTCGAAGGACGAGGGGTCCGGATGGTCGAGGCCCATCATGTGGCCCAGCTCATGGGTGACCGCGTTGCGGGTCATGGCCGTGTTCCTGGCCTTGTCCGAGCTGAACCAGCCGTTCTCCTTGCCCGCGCTGTTCCAGTACTCGTCGTCCATCAGGACGTATCCGCCCCAGGCGCTGTTGTCGGTGGTGTTGTAGCAGGGCTTGGCCTGCGACATGCCCTTCTGCCCGTTCAGCGGGCGGTGGGCCAGCGTGAACATGATGTGGTTGCGGGGCCCCGCGCAGTACTTCTTGTTCTTGAGGTTCGTCCCGCCCTCGATCGTGGTGGACACCTTGAAGGTGATGCCCGCGGCCTTGACCTCCGGCATGGCGTTCAGCTGGGCGACCGGAATCCTCAGATACGGCGTGAACCGGTCCCGGGCGGCCTTCGTCACGAACGACAGGGTGTACGTGGAGTGGTGGCGCAGCGATTCGATGTAGTACGGGCTGCCGCTCTCCAGCTTCCAGCCCACCCCGCTGTTCGCGGCGTGGGCGAGGCCGCCCGTGGCCAGCAGCGCCGTGGCCGAGGCCACGGCGACGATGCCGATTCTCTTCATCTGTGTTCTCCCGTTGGCGGTCGCTCCCCGTCCGCACGGCCGCGGTCGTCCCGACATGACGACTCTCCGCCCGGCCGGCGGTCCGTGAGCTTCCGCCCCCGATTCTGCGGGCGCGGGCGGAACGGGCCACCCCGGGGAGCGCAATCATGACCGGATCATGACCGGATCGGGACCAGCGGCGCCCCCGCCGTATCCCCACCCGGATGGCCGTACGGGACCCCGGACCGCGTTACACGTGGGGCGCGGGTGACATGTAATGGCGCGCATGAGCAGTGTCCTGAGCGGCATCGTGTCCCTGCCCCCGGACACCCCCACGGTCCGGGCGGCGCGGGTGGTGGTGGAGGTGCGCAACGTGACCCGCGCCGATGTGGCCGCCTCCGTCGTGGGGGCGCAGGTGCAGACCGATGTGCCGCTGAGCCCGGCGGGCCACATCCCGTTCAGCGTCACGGTCCCCGGCGAGCTGGACCCCGACGACACGTACGGGCTGCGCGTCCATGTCGACCTGAGCGGTACGGGCTTCCTGGAGCGCGGCGACCTGGTCAGCGCCCGTGTCGGCCCCGTGCCCCCGGCCTCCACCGCCGGGCTGATCGCCCCGGTCAGCGCGGTCTGAGCCGGTACGGCGCCCCGCTCACGCCGCGTGGTGGGCCAACGGGGCGTGCGGGTCGGGGGTCCGGTCGGTGGGGGCCGGGTCGGCGTGGATCAGGGCGGCGGTCAGCCGGGGGACCGCGTGCAACAGGGCGTGTTCGGCGTCCACCGCGACCCGGTGCGCCTCCCGTACGCTCAGCTCGCCGCCGACCACGACCGCGACCTCCGCGCGCAGCCGGTGGCCGATCCAGCGCAGCCGCAGCTCGCCGATGTCCCGTACGCCCGGTACGGCGCGCAGGGCCCGCTCGGCGGCGTCGGTCAGGGCCGGGTCGACGGCGTCCATCACCCGGCGGAACACCTCGCGGGCGGCGTCACGCAGCACCAGCAGGATCGCGGCGGTGATGGCGAGGCCGACGAGGGGGTCGGCGAGGCGCCAGCCGAGGGCGGCACCGGCCGCGCTCACCAGGACGGCCAGCGAGGTGAAGCCGTCGGTACGGGCGTGCAGGCCGTCGGCCACGAGGGCGGCCGAGCCGATGTCGCGGCCGACGCGGATGCGGTAGCGGGCGACCCATTCGTTGCCGATGAAGCCGACCACGGCCGCGGCGGCCACGGCGGGCAGCTGGTCGATGTCGCGCGGGTGCAGCAGCCGGTCCGTGGCGGTCCAGGCGGCGAACGCGGCGGAGGCCGCGATGGTGAGCACGATCGCGATCCCGGCCAGGTCCTCGGCCCGCCCGTACCCGTAGGTGAAGCGGCGGGTGGCGGCGCGGCGGCCGAGCAGGAAGGCGAGGCCGAGCGGGAGGGCGGTCAGGGCGTCGGCGGCGTTGTGGACGGTGTCGCCGAGCAGCGCGACGGACCCGGAGGCGACCACGACGACCGCTTGCGCGACGGCCGTCGCGCCGAGGATGGCGAGGGAGGTCCACAGGGCGCGCAGGCCGCGTGCGGAGGACTCCAGGGCCTGGTCCACCTTGTCGGCCGTGTCATGGGAGTGGGGGCGCAGCAGATGGCCCGCCCGGTGGCGCCGGCGGGCGCCGCGGCCGTGGGTGTGGTCGTGTCCGTGCTCGTGCCCGTGGTCATGCCCGTGCCGGTCGTCCATGGCTTCCGCCTTCCCTTCGGTACTGGACATGGTCCGTCCCCGCCACCCATTATGTGCGTATGAGCGCACACATGCACCTATCAGATGCGCACGATGCGCATCTGCGCACCCCGAGCGCCGAGCAGTACGCGCGCGCCGCCGAGGTGCTGGGCCTCCTCGCCGACCGCACCCGGCTGGCGCTGCTGCACACCCTCGCCACGGGCGAGGCCGATGTGACGGCGCTGACCGCCGTCTGCGGGGCGGCCCGCCCGGCCGTCAGCCAGCACCTGGCCAAGCTGCGGCTGGCCGGGGTCGTCACCTCGCGCAAGGACGGCCGGCGGGTCGTCTACGCCCTCCGGGACGGGCATCTGGCCCGGCTGGTCACCGAGGCGCTGAGCCACGCCGACCACGAGCTGTCGGGCCTTCCCCGGCACGACTGACGGCACCGCTCACCGCACCGCCGACCGCACGACTGACGTGATTGCCGTGCTACCCGTTCAGCCCCGGCAGGCCCACTGGTTACGATCTGGCGCGATGGGCAGAGGGCGGGGCGGAGACGACGGCATACGGAAGCGCACGGTGCGAGCCACCGTGCGCTCCGCGCTCCGCCGTGTCGCCCCCCTCCTCGCCGTGCTGCTCTGGGTGGCGCCGCTGTGCGTCCACTCCGGCGGTGACCACCCGCCGATGTCGGCGGGCTGCCCGCACCGTCTCGTGGCCGAGCCGCAGCCCGAATGGCCACCACCGGCGCCGGCCCTCCCGATCGCCGAGTTCCACACCGCGCCCCCGGCCGCCGGGGACCACCCGAAAGCCCCGGGCGGCGGCAGCGACGACTGTGTGGCCGGGCCGCGCGGCGGGAACCCCGCCCTGGTTCCCGCCCCCGTCCCGCCGCCCGCCCCCGCCGGTTTCCGGCCGCCGGAGGCCCCGCGGGGCATGGACGCCGTACGGGCACCGCCCGACACGATCGTCCACGCCCTCGGCCTCCATCAGCTCCAAGTACTCCGCACCTAGGCCGATCGCCGGCCTCCGCCACCACATCACTCATTCAGTGCGACAGTGCGAGAACTGCGAGGACTGGACAGCCATGGCTTCCAAGGGATCGAAGACGAAGGGCGCGGCCGAGCGCCGCGCGAAGATAGAAGAGCTGCGCCGCGCGGAGAAGGCACGCGAGCGCAGGTACCGGATCATCACCATCACCTCCTGCACGGTGATCGTCGCCGCTCTGGCCGTCGGCGGCTTCTTCCTGGTCGACGCGGGCAACAAGAAGGAGGAGAAGGCCACGAAGGTCTCCTCCTCGGTCGTGAAGACCGGTGAGTTCAAGGGCATGAAGACCTGGAAGAACCTGGGCCGCACCCATGTGGGCGGCACGGTGAAGTACGCGATGTCGCCGCCGGTCGGCGGCAACCACAACCAGGTCTGGCAGAACTGCGAAGGCGACGTCTACGACAAGCCGCTGACCAAGGAAAACGCGGTGCACTCGCTGGAGCACGGCGCGGTGTGGGTGACGTACAGCGACAAGGCGTCGAAGGAGGACATCGCCGCCCTCAAGGCCCGGGTGGAGAAGACCAAGTACTCGCTGATGAGCCCCTACCAGGACCAGGACGCGCCGATCGTCCTCAACGCCTGGGGCAACCAGCTGGACATCCAGAAGGCGTCGGACCCGCGGGTGGCCGCGTTCTTCAAGAAGTTCGTCCAGGGCAAGCAGACCCCCGAGCCGAACGCCTACTGCACCAACGGGAAGTCCTCGTGACCGACGGGACCACCGCCGTCGGCCGCGCGACCCGGCAGCCGCTGGTGGCGGGGATCACCGCCGCCCTCGCGGTGCTGACGCTGGTGGCGGTCGGGCTGGTGTGGCTGATGAGCGACCGCTCGGAGGGTACGACCGGCACCGGCACCCCGAAGGACACCTCCGCCGAGGCCGGTTTCGCCCGCGACATGTCCACCCACCATCAGCAGGCGGTGGAGATGTCGCTCATCGTGCGCGACCGCACCGGCAACGAGGATGTGCGGCGGCTGGCGTTCGACATCCTCACCGCGCAGGCCACCGAGCGCGGCATCCTGCAGGGCTGGCTGGACATGTGGGGGCTGGACCGGGCGTCCGAGGACCCGCCGATGACGTGGATGAAGCACGGCTCCATGGAGGGCATGGAGGGCATGGACCACGGCTACAAGCCGCACGACGGCTCGCTCATGCCGGGCATGGCCACCAACACCGAGCTGGACGAGCTGCGCAAGGCCAAGGGCAAGGCGGCCGAGGTGCTCTACCTGAAGCTGATGACAGCCCATCACAAGGGCGGTGTCGCGATGGCGGAGGGCGCGGAGAAGCTGGTCGGCAACCCGACCGAGAAGCGGCTGGCCACGACGATGGTGCGGGCCCAGCAGTCGGAGATCCAGCTCATGGCCGACATGCTGAAGGAGCGCGGCGCCTGACCTGACGCCCCCGGCCCGGTCGACGGGCCGGGGGCGTCACTCGTCGTCCGCCCTGGTACGGAACACCCCTGCCCGCGCCGCCTCGTAGACCGCCTCGGCGCTGGTACGCACCAGCCGGGCGTCGATGGGCCTGCGCAGGATGAGCACCCGGTAGTAGAAGGGCGCGCCCAGGGCGGCGATGACGTCCATGGCATCGGTGTCCTCCGGCAGTTCGCCCCGGTCGATCGCATGCCGCACGATCCGGGTCACCTCATCGATCCGGCCGACGAAGGCTCCGCGGACGATCTCCTCGATCCCCGAATCGTGAGCGGCGGCCGCCAGCAGCCCCTGGATGACGTTGCGATTGCGCAGCGCGTTGTTGAAGTCACCGATGGCCTGGGCGAGTTCATGCAGATCCCGCCGGAAGTCGCCCGAGTCGGGGGTGGGCAGCGTGGAGCTGCGCTCGGCCAGCAGATCGAGGACCACCCCCTCCACCGTCCGCCAGCGCCGCCGGATGGTCGACACGTGCACCCCGGAGCGCTCGGCGAGCTTGTCGAGGGTGAGGGCGTTGAACGACTCGGCGTCGAGTGCTTCGTAGGCGGCGGCCAGCACGGCGGCACGGGTGCGTGCCGTACGCCCGCCGGGGCGCGCCGATCCGTGGGGTGGTCGCGCGTTCATAAAAGGTGAGCCGCCATGTCTCCTGTGCCGCGGATGGGGGTCGTAACGGGCCGACCCTATGTCCCACCCAAACCCGGGCGCACGAGATCTTCACTACTTCAAGCCGCTACCGGCCGGTACGCCATTGCGTGACGTGCCCACGTCCGGATACGGTGACGCCCCCAGCTTAACGCGCGCCCATGAGCATTAAGGGCGGGCCATCGAGTAGGCGTGCTGGACCTTCCGTACGCGGGGAGGGAAGGTCCAGCGCGCTTGCGGCCCCGGCGGTGTGTGCCGCCGGGGCGGGGGCGGTCAGCGGGCGAAGGCCGGGGTGAATTCGACCGGGATCGACGAGACGCCGCGCATCATCAGCGCCGAGCGCCACTCCAGTTCGTCGGGGGTGACCGAGAGGGTCACGTCCGGGAGGCGGTCGATCAGGACCTCGATCGCGGCCATGGCGATGTTCTCGGCCAGCTCGCGGGCGACCTGGGGGCAGCCGTGGGTGCCGTGGCTGAAGGCCATGTGGGCCTGGTTGCCGGACGCCCCGGCGCGGAAGTCCGGGCGTACGTCGGGGTCGGCGTTGGCCGCGGCGAGGCCCAGCATCAGGCAGTCGCCCTTCCGGATGTGGCGCCCGGCGAACATGGTGTCCTCCGAGGCCCAGCGGCCGACCCAGTTGGGGACCGGGGTGGCCTCCCACAGCACCTCGTTGAGCGCCTGGCCCACGCTGCGCCGTCCGCCGGACATGGTGACCGCGAACCGCTCGTCGGTGAGCATGAGCCGCAGCGCGTTGCCGATCAGGTCGGTGGTGGGCTGGTGGGCCGCGTAGACGTTGCCCAGGAGGTCGTTGATGATCTCCTCGTCGGTGAGGCCCGCCGGGTGGAACGCCAGGACCGAGGCGATGTTGGACGCGGCGGGGTTGGACCGGGCGTGCTCCAGCAGCGCCACCATCCGGTTGGTCAGCCGGTCGAAGGCGGCCGGTCCCGCCTTCCCGCTGACCAGGTCGACCGTCTCCTGCGTCAGCGCGGGATCGTCGTCCAGGCCGTACATGCGGTTCAGCACCCGCAGCGGGATCTGGCTGGCGTACTCGGCCATCAGATCGGCGCGGCCGCTGCCCGCGAAGACGTCGATCAGCTGGTCCGCGACCCGCTCGCACTGCGCCCGCAGTTCGAACGGCTCCACGGACTCCATGCTGTCGATGATCGCCTCGGACCGGCGCTCGTGGTCGGCGCCCTCGGAGAACAGCATCGTCGGCCGGTAGGCGACGAACGTCATCAGCTCCCAGTCGGGCGGGACCCGGTCCCAGGAGTGCCAGCGGCGGGAGTCGCGGGCGAACAGGTTGGGGTCCGTGGTGACCCGCAGCAGCTCCCGGTAGCCGAGCACCATCCAGACGGGGATGTCCGGTTCGAGCAGCACGGGCACGACGGGGCCGTGCTCGCGGCGCAGCTTCCGGTACAGCTCGTCCGGATCGGCGCGGAGCAGCTGGGTGTCCAGCCGCACCGCGCCCGGCTGCTCCGGCCAGCCCTGGAGCGGTGCGGCGGGAGCGATGGGGTCCTCGGGCGGAAGCATGGGGTCCGGGGTGGTCACGCGGTGCTCTCCCGGGCGGCGGAGGAGGTGGACAGGGAGTAGAGGTGGCGGGCGAGCGCGACGAGGACGGCCTTGCTGGAGTCGCGCTCACGGGCGTCGCAGTCGATCACGGGGATGTCCGGGGGCAGGTCGAGCGCGTCCCGGACCTCCTCCAGGGTGTGCTGCGGTTCGGTGAAGTTGTTGCGGGCCACGATGAACGGCGTCCCGTGGTATTCGAGCCGGTCGATGGCGTACCAGGAGTCGGCGAGCCGGTTGGTGTCCACCAGGACGACCGCGCCCAGGGTCCCGGCGAAGAGCCGGTCCCACAGGAACCAGAAACGTTCCTGCCCGGGCGCGCCGAACAGATAGAGCACCATCTGCTCGTCCAGGCTGATGCGGCCGAAGTCGAAGGCGACCGTGGTGGTCGTCTTCGACTGGACGAACGAGGCGTCGTCGATCCCGACGCCCGCCTGGGTCATCGTCTCCTCGGTGCTGAGCGGGCGGATCTCGCTCACCGACTGGACCATCGTCGTCTTGCCCACACCGAAGCCGCCGACGATCACGATCTTGAGGCCGTCGCTCGCGCTCGCCCGCAGCGGCGCCCGGACGTCGGGACGGTCAGAGGTTCTGGAGTGCAACGAGCACCTTCTTCAGCGTTTCGGGCTCCGGCAGCCCTCCGTTGTCGGGGCGGGCGGCATGCGGATGGCGCGCGGTGATCTTGCCCATGTCGAGCAGGTCGCAGAGCAGGATCTTGACCACGCTGACGGGCAGTCCCAGGTACGAGGAGATCTCCACCACCGCCATGGGCCGCCGGCACATCCGCAGGATCTTGACGTGCTCGGACTGCATGCCGAGGGTGGGGTCGGATTCGCTGACGATGAGCGTGACCATGTCGAACACGCTCTCGTCGGCGCGGCTGCGGCCACCGGTGACGGTGTACAGCCGGTCAGGGTCCTCGCTGTCGAGCGGCCCTCGGATCATGCGTTCGCCCCGCCGCCATGGCCGCCGTTCGCGAAGGTACGGGGCGCCGCCCGCAGATGGTCGCCGATCTGCTCGACCAGCTCGTTCATGTTGTGCCCGATGATGCCGACGTCGGCCTCGTCGTGCGCCACGACCGCCAGATGGGCGCCCTCGCCGGCCTCGACGATGAACAGAATTCCCCCGTGGAACTCCGTCATGGACTGCCGGACGCCGCCGCTGCCGTCCCCGAACTCGATCGACGCGCCGTGGGAGAGGCTCTGGATACCCGAGGCGATGGCCGCCAGCTGGTCGGCCTGGTCCACGGAAAGCCCGGACGTGAGGCACAGCTTGAGGCCGTCCCGCGACAGCACCAGCGCGTGCCGGGCCCCCGGCGTCTTCTCCAGCAGGTTCTCCAACAGCCAGTCCAAGCTGCGGTCTGTGGTGTTCATCGGCGTTCCTATCATCACGGCTGGTCGTTCTCTGCGGACTCAGCGGACTCTGCGGGCTCTGCGGACGGCGCGGGCCCGGTGGCTTCTGCGGACGCCTCCGACGTGGTGTTACGCCCGGGGGTGTCACCGGCGGGGCAGCCGCGCGTGGCGTCGCGGAAGGCACCGAAGCGGGCACCGGCGTCGGTACGCGGAGCCTTCGGCTTGGCGTCGGGAGCGGGGCGGGGCGTGGCCCGCGTGGCGGCGGCGAGCGTCTCGCCGCGGCGCCGCCGGGGCAGCCCGTTGACGCGCGGCTCCGCGGGGGCGTCGGCGGAGGGGCCGCCGGACGTGCCGGAGGGCCCGGAGGGCTCCGTCGCGGGCGACGGGGCGGAAGAGGCCGACGGGGCGGGGGGTGCTGACGGGGTGGAAGGGGCCGGGGCGGCGGGCGCGGCCGCTGCCGGGGCGGGAGGGGCCGCCGGGGCGGACGCCTCGGCCACCGGCTCGGCGCTCGCGGCGGCCTGGGAGCCCTGGGAGCCGGTAGCCCCCGCCGCCGGAGCGGCGGTGGCCCGCGGCCGGGCGGGCTCGGCGCGGTTCCGCGCGGGCGCCCCGGGCACCGCGTCCTGGTTGATGTGCGTGATCAGCTGCTGTGGGATCAGAACCACGACGCCGGTGCCTCCCCGGGCGGACGGGCGGAAGGAGACCGTCAGCCCGTGCTTACGGGCCAGACAGCCGACGACCGCGAGGCCGAGCCGGGTGCCGGACAGGGTCGTCAGGTCGAGAGTCTGCGAGGAGACCGCCTTCTGGGCGCGGGCCAGCGCGGAGGGGCCCATGACCAGGCCGCCGTCCTCGATGGTGACCACGACGCCGGTGTGCGTCTCCTCGACGTACACGTGCACCTCCTCGGTGGGAGGCGAGAAGCTGGTGGCGTTGTCCATCAGCTCGGCGAGGGCGTGCATGACACCCTCGGCCGCGTAACCGGCGACCGC
Organism: Streptomyces sp. NPDC007983; assembly: GCF_042958345.1. Lineage (NCBI taxonomy): Bacteria > Bacillati > Actinomycetota > Actinomycetes > Kitasatosporales > Streptomycetaceae > Streptomyces > Streptomyces sp. NPDC007983. The sequence continues at coordinate 754,176 of NZ_JBIBJI010000001.1, read as the reverse complement.
CGCGTTGCTGGCCGCGTGGACCCGGACCCGCTGATAGGCGCTGATCCGGCCGACCGCGCCGCGCAGGATGGACTCCATCACGATGGGCTTGGTCCAGCGGCGCCCGGAGCGGGCGCCGGTGAGGACCGCGATGCTGTCCGCGATGCGGCCCGTCTGGGCGGTGGTGTGGTCGAGCTTCAGCAGGTCGCCGAGGACGGACTCGTCGTGCCGGTTCTCCATCTCGCGCAGGTCCGCGAGCATGCTGGTGGCCAGGGCCTGGACCCGGCCCGCGGCGTTGGCGCAGGCCGCCATCGCGGAGGCGCGCATGCGCTCACCGGTGCCGATCTCCTGCACCACCCTGCGCAGGACCCGGCCGTGCGCCTGGTCGCCGGGCTTGGTCACCTGCATCAGCACGGTGTCCACCGAGCCGCCCTCCCGCAGGCCCTTCACCGCTGCGGGAATCGTTTCGTCAGCGAGCCGGGCGGCCTCCGCGGCGTGCTGCGCGGCCGCGGCCTCCAGACTCGCGATCCGGGACTGGAGCCGGCCGATGGTCCGTGACCGGTGGGCGGCGACCGCGAGGGCCACGCCCAGAGCCACGGCCACCAGCGCGCAGAAGACGGCGACGAGGACGCGCCGGGATTCGGGCACCTCTGCCGTCACCCACGCTCCCGCCCCGCCGGCGACGACCGCGGCCAGCAGGGGCACGGCCAGGGCCTGCCGGGTCACGGCAGGCCCTTTGTAGGGATGGCTGGATATATGTGCTGACATCTATCAGGTCCTCATGGGCGCGTTCGAGGGTTGAGGGTGGACCACGCGGACATCAAGCCGTGGGCGGCACATGGTAGTACTGCTCAGAGAATTTTGAACGACCGCGCTCGGCACATGGACCATGACGGACCGTCAGTATCACGGCAGGAGACGGCATGTTGCCCGATCGCGCCAAAGGTGAACGGTTCTGATCTGGGGTCACGTATCCCATGGTGCGGGTGCCGGTCAGGACGGTTCCGGCACCACCGGCGGCCGGGCGGACCGATCCACCGGCGGGACCTCGTGCGGCTCCGGCGGTTCGGGCAGCGCCAGTTCCGCCCAGATGACCTTGCCGCCCGCCGTGTAGCGCGTCCCCCAGCGCTCGGCGAACTGGGCGACCAGGAACAGCCCGCGGCCGCCCTCGTCGGTCGTCGTCGCGTACCGCAGATGCGGTGAGGTGCTGCTGGTGTCGGACACCTCGCAGATCAGGCCGCGGTCGCGGACCAGCTGCAGCCGGATCGGGCCGGTGGCGTGCCGGATGGCGTTGGTGATCAGCTCGCTGAGGACGAGTTCGGCGGTGAACGCCACCTCCTCCAAGCCCCACTCCTCCAGCTGCCGCAGCGCCCCTGCGCGCACACCGGCCACCGCGGCGGGGTCGGACGGCACGTCCGAGGACACCACCCGGCCGGGGCCCAGCACCCGGGTCCGGGCGGCGATCAGCGCGATGTCGTCGGCCGGCTGGGTGGGCAGCATCGCGTCGAGCACCTCGGTGCAGATCTCGTCGGGCGAGCGCCCAGGATGCGACAGGGCGCCGCGCAGCATCTCCAGCCCGATGTCGATCTCCCGGCGGCGGTCCTCGATGAGCCCGTCGGTGTAGAGGACGAGATGGCTGCCCTCGGCCAGCTCCAGCTCGGCCGTGTCGAACGGCAGCCCGCCGAGGCCCAGCGGGGGGCCGGCGGGCAGATCCGGGAACTCCACCGAGCCGTCCGGGCTCACCACCGCGGGCGGCGGATGCCCGGCCCGGGCCATGGTGCAGCGCCGCGTCACCGGGTCGTAGATCGCGTACAGGCAGGTGGCGCCGGTGGCGCCGGTGAGCGGCTCGCCCCCGCCGCCGGGGAGGTCCTGGCCGAGGGGGACCTCGTCCTGGTCGATGCGGGCCACCAGGTCGTCCAGATGGGTCAGGATCTCGTCGGGCGGCAGGTCGAGGGTGGAGAAGTTGTGCACGGCCGTCCGCAGCCGCCCCATGGTGGCCGCCGCGTGCAGCCCGTGCCCGACGACGTCGCCCACCACCAGCGCCACCCGCGCACCGGGCAGCGGGATGACGTCGAACCAGTCGCCGCCGACGCCCGACTCGGCGGGCAGATAGCGGAAGGCCACGTCCAGGGCACTCTGCGGGGGCACGGCGCGGGGCAGCAGGCTGTGCTGGAGGGTCACCGCCATGGTGTGCTCGCGGGTGTAGCGGCGGGCGTTGTCGATGCACACCGCCGCGTGGGAGGCCAGCTCCTCGGCGAGCGTCACCTCTTCCTCCTCGAAGGTGTCGCGCTCCGCCATCCGCCAGAAGTTGACCAGGCCGAGCAGCACGCCGCGGGCCCGCAGCGGCACGGTGACCAGTGACCGCACGCCGTAGTCGAGGACCTTGACCGTCTGCCCGGGGTCGTGGGCGTGCCAGCAGGACGCGCCGGTCAGGTCGTCCTGGACAACCGGCCGCCCGCTGCCCAGGCCCCGCGCCTGGGGCGCGGAGTCGGTGAACGAGAACCGCTTGCCGACGGGGTAGAAGGGGTGGTCGGGCCGGAAGCCGTGGACGGCCGCCCGGCACATCTGGACGGCACCGGTCGCGGTCGGCTCCTCCCCACGCGGTACGGGCTCCGCCAGGTCGACCGTGACGAAGTCGGCGAACCGCGGCACCGCCACCCGCGCCAGCTCCTCGGCGGTGCGCCCCACGTCGAGCGTGGTCCCGACCTCCACGCTGGCGTCGTACAGCAGCTTGAGCCGCCTCTGGGCCACGTCGGCGCGGCCCGAGAGGGCGCGCAGCTCGGTGGAGTCGCGCAGGGTGGTGACGCTGCCGGGCGGGCCGCCGTCACGGTCGGTGGGCCGGTTGTTCACCGCCAGCAGCCGGTCGCCCGCCACCAGTACCTCGTCGGTGACGACGCGCCGGGAGACCAGCAGACCGGCGAACCCGGGGTCCAGGCCCAGCAGGTGGACCGGGCGTCCCTCGGGGCGCGGCGGCAGGCCGAGCAGCCGGGACGCCTCGTCGTTGGCGAGCACCAGGCGCCCGTCGCCGTCGACGATCAGTACGCCCTCCCGCACGGCGTGCAGCACCGCGTCGTGGTGCTCGTACATCCGCGTCATCTCGGCCGGGCCCAGGCCCCGGGTCTGGCGCCGCAGCCGCCCGGTGACCAGGGCGGTGCCGCCGGTGGCCAGGGCGAGCGAGACGGTGACGGCGCCGATGAGCAGCGGCAGCTGGCGGTCGGCGAGCCCGCTCACCGTGCGGATCGTGACGCCCGCGCCGACCGCGCCGACGACCTTGTGGTGGCTGTCGAAGATGGGCGCCACCGCGTCCATCGACTCGCCCATGGTGCCCGGGCCGGTACCGGTGGTGAGGTGCCCGTGCAGCGCGGGGCCGATGGTGCCGATGTAGTGGTGTCCGATGCGCTTGGGGTTGGGGTGGGTGAGCCGGATGCCGTCGGTCTTCATGACGACGACGAAGTCGAGCCCGGTCTTCTTGCGGACGGCCTCCGCCTTCGGCTGCAGCACGGCGGTCGGATCGCGGCTGTGCAGGGCCCGCACCATCCCCGGCGCGTTGGCGAAGGACTCGGCGACGGCGACCGACCGGCCCCGGGCCTCGCCGGTGACGTCGTGCCGCACCTGGAGCACCAGGGCGGCGGTCGCCGCGGCGCCGAGCAGCAGCACGATGATCAGCTGGAGGACGAAGACCTGGCCGGCGACGCTGCGGACGTGTCGCAACAGCCGAGTGCGCCGTCCCGCCTCCTGAGGGCGCTCACGCCGCCGACTCCGTGGGCGCCGACCGGGGAACATGCGGGCAACCCACGATCGACCCATAAACCGGGCCATAGAGATACATCTACACCGGGATTCCCCGGAAGGCGAGCCCCTTCTGCCCGCCATGTCCATAAAAGCACCTTGCGCAGAGAAGGGGTGACTTTGCGTGCGGGACATCGGGGCGAGGGGTCCACGGGGGCGCGGGGTGCCGAGCTCGGCGGACTGTGCAAACCTGACAACAGGGCAATTCACCCGAATTGCCGCGAAACGGCGGCCACCGTGTCGTCGATCGCGCCTGACGAAGGAGCCCGACATGGCCACTCACGCGGGTGGAGTCCACCCGGGAACGGCTCGCCGCACCTACGGCGGAGTCAGCGGACGTCTCGTCTTCGGGGCCGTCATGATGCTTTTCGGCGGTCTGATGACCCTCGCCCAGGGCGTCGCGGCCGTACGCACCGACAGGGTCTTCGTGTCCACCCCGAACTACATCTTCAGTTACAACCTCACCGGGTGGGGCTGGATCCACATGATCCTCGGCATCGTCCTGGTGATCGCCGGCCTGGCGACGTTCACCGGCGCGATGTGGGCCCGGGCCGTGGGCGTGGTGATCGCGGGGCTCGCCCTGATCGCGAACTTCCTGTGGCTGCCGTACACCCCGCTGTGGGCGGTGGCGCTGCTGCTCATCGACGCGTTCATCATCTGGGCCCTGTGCACCGGGGGCCAGGGTTACGAGGCGGGGATGGCCGGCGCGGGTTCCATGGGCCGCGGGGCGGGCCGCGAGGCCCGGTACGAAGACCGCGGACAGGGCTACGAAGGCCGCGGAGCCGGTCCGGACGCCCGCGAGCCGGGTCCCGAAGGCCGCGGGCCCGGCTACGAGGGCCGCGGACCGGGCTACGAAGGCCGCGGACCGGGCTACGAAGGCCGCGGACCCGGGCCCGAAGGCCGCGGACCGGGGCCCGAAGACCGATGACGACCAGGGTGGTGTCATCGGCGGCCCGGCCGCCGGTGGCACCGAGATCGATGAACCCGTCGGTCTAGCACGGATCGCGTGCGGCACGGCGGCGGCGGAGGCAGGCTGGAGCCATGCTGCTGGCCGATGTCGCACGCACCTCCCGGCAGGTCGCGGCCACCTCCGCCCGGTCGGAGAAGATCGCCGCCCTGGCCGGGCTGTTCCGCCGCACCGAACCCGCCGAGGCCCCCGTGGTGATCACCTACCTCGCGGGGAAGCTGCCGCAGCGCCGCACCGGCGTCGGCTGGTCCACCCTGCGGCAGCGGCGCGAGCCCGCCGCCGCGCCGCGGCTCGCCGTCCTCGACGTGGACCGCGCGCTGAGCCGCATCGCCGCCGTGTCCGGCACCGGCGCCGGGGCGGAGCGCAAACGGCTGGTGGGCGCGCTGATGGCCGATGCCACCGAGGACGAGCAGCGCTTCCTGCTCGGGCTCATCGGCGGCGAGCTGCGCCAGGGCGCGCTGGAGGCGCTGGCCGTGGAGGGGCTGGCGCAGGCGGTCGGCGCACCGCCCGCCGAGGTGCGCCGGGCGGTGATGCTCGGCGGTTCGCTGGGCGCGGTCGCCGAGGCGCTGCTCGCGCGCGGCCCGGCCGCGCTGGCCGACTTCCGGCTGGAGGTGGGGCGGCCGGTGCTGCCGATGCTCGCGCAGAGCGCGGCGGACCTTGACGAGGCCATGGACCGGCTCGGCCCGTGCGTGATCGAGGAGAAGCTGGACGGCATCCGGGTCCAGGTGCACCGGGACGGGGACGACGTACGCGTCTACACCCGCACCCTGGACGAGATCACCGACCGGCTGCCCGAGGTCGTGACGGCCGCACGCGAACTCGCGGTGGAGCGGGCCATCCTCGACGGCGAGGTGATCGCCCTGGACGAGGCGGGGCGGCCCCGGCCGTTCCAGGAGGTCTCCGCCCGGGTCGGCTCCCGGCTCGACATCGCCGGGGCGTCCGCCGCGCTGCCGCTGTCCCCCGTCTTCTTCGACCTGCTCGCCGTGGACGACCGCGATCTGCTCGCGCTGCCGACCCGTCAGCGCCACACCGAGCTGGCCCGGGTGGCCCCCGTGCCCCGCCGGGTGCGGCGGCTGGTCGCCGAGGACCCGGCGGACCCGGAGCGGCGGCGGGAGGCCCGCGACTTCGCCGCCGACGTGCTGGCCAGGGGTCACGAGGGCGTGCTGGTCAAGGGCCTCGAGGCCGCGTACGGCGCGGGGCGGCGCGGGGCGTCCTGGCTGAAGGTCAAGCCGGTGCACACGCTCGACCTGGTGGTGCTGGCCGCGGAGTGGGGACACGGCCGCCGCACGGGCAAGCTGTCCAACCTCCACCTGGGCGCCCGGCGGCCGGACGGCACGTTCCTGATGCTCGGCAAGACCTTCAAGGGGCTGACCGACGCGCTGCTGGAGTGGCAGACGGAAGCCCTGCTGGGGATCGCGGTCAGCGACGACGGCTGGGTGGTGCGGGTACGGCCCGAGCTGGTGGTGGAGGTGGCCTTCGACGGCCTGCAGCGCTCCTCCCGCTACCCGGCCGGGGTCACCCTGCGCTTCGCGCGCGTGCTGCGCTACCGGGAGGACAAACCGGCGGACCAGGCGGACACGGTCGAAACGGTGCTGGCGCTGCGACGGGCCTAGGGGCGGCCCATTGAGGCGCTGACGGTCGAAGGCGGTTTGGTCCGGTTGGCCGACGGTGTCGTGCCATCCGGCTTGGCGGGCCGGCGCGGGCCTGTTGGCGAGCGGCCTCGGCGACTTCGAGCGGCCCGGCCACCGACCGCGAAGCTGGCACGGGTGGCGAGGAGGTAGCAGCATGCGAGAGACGGCGTGGTACTCGGCGCCGCCCTGGTGACCGGCCCGGATGAGGCGTTGCAGGCCCGGCTGGCGGCCGACCGCCGCACGCTCGACGTCCTCTGGATCGGCACGCCCGACGGGCTGGAGGCCCGCGTCGCCCCGGCCGAGGGCATCACCTTCAAGACAGTCGCGACGGGCAAGATCCGCAGGTCTGCGAACCCGCTCGAAATGGTGTCCCCGGCGAACGTCAAGGACATGGTGCGGGTGCCGCTCGGTGTCGCCCAGGCCCGCAAGATCGTGTCGGACTTCCGGCCGAACGTCGTCCTCGCGACAGGCGGGTACGTCGCCGTCCCGGCCGGACTCGCCGCCCGCATGTGCAAGCGCCCGCTGGTACTGCATGAACAGACCGTGCGGCTCGGGCTGGCGAACCGGAAGCTGGCCGGGTCGGCGGCGCGTATCGCTGTGTCGTCGGGCTCGACGCTCCCGCTCCTCCCGGAGGCTGTGCGGTCCGCCGCGGTCGTCACAGGCAACCCGGTCCGGCCGGAGATCCTGACCGGGCACGCTGAGAAGGCGGTCGCCGCCCTCGAGCTGGTTGGCTTCGACCGGCGGCTCCCGACGCTGTACGTGACCGGCGGCGCGCAAGGCGCCCAGCAGATCAACAACGCGATCCGGGACGCGCTCCCGTGGCTTCTGGAGCGCGCAAACGTAGTGCACCAGTGCGGGCCCGCGAACGTTGAGGCCCTGCGCGCGAGCGCGTCGGCGCTCCCTCCGCACCTCACGGGGCGGTACTACCTCACCGGATTCGTCGGCCCGGAGCTGCCCGATGTCCTGACGCTCGCTGACGTCGTGGTCTCCCGCAGTGGGGCCGGCACCCTCGCGGAGCTCACCGCCCTCGGCAAACCGGCCGTGTTCGTGCCGCTCGCCTCCTCAGCGGGAAATGAGCAGGCGCACAACGCGAAGCACCTCGAGGACGCCGGTGCCGCCGTCGCGCTCACCGGGGAAGTCACCACGGCGCGATTGCAGGACGCGGTCGGGCCGCTCCTCACCGATCCGGCGCGGCGTGCGGAGATGGCGGACGCGGCTCGGGCACACGGACGGCCGGACGCGGCGGACAGGCTCGTGGACGTTCTCCTGTCCGCCGCGTCCGGCGGCTGACCGGCCGGGGACGGGTCTACGGGAGGTGCTGCGGGGCGCCGTCCTCGATGAGGCGGACGACGTCGGCGAAGGCCTCCGGTTCCTTGCCCCAGGGGTCGGGGACGTCCCGGTGCCCAACCCACTTGTCCCGGGTGCCGGCCGACCGGACCTCGACGGCTGGGCCGCCGAGACCCGCGAGGATGAGCGCTGCGAGCGGTGAGCGGCAGTGGTTCCCCAGGCACACGGCGAGGAGGCGCCGCGGCCGGGCGGTGGCGCTCACCGGCTGGCCCTGAGGAGGGCGCGGCGGAGTTCTGCTGCGGCGTGCTGGGCGTCCGTCGGCGTGAGGTGCTGGTGGAACGGGAGGGTCATGATCTCCCGGCCCAAACGCTCGGTGGCCGGCAGCGGCCGGTGCCACGTGGAGAAGGCCGGCTGCGTGTGGTTCGGCGGATAGTGCACGCCGACCCCGATGCCGCGGTTCCGGAGCTCTCGGAACACCCGGTCGCGGCAGCCGTCGAGGACGCGGACGGCGCACATTGGCGGAACCGTGCGGTCTACGTCGGCGTCGACCAGGGCGACGCCGTCGATTCCGTCGAGGGCGGTGGCGTAGGCGCGCCAGAGAGAACGGCGCCGGCTCTCCGCCTCCGCGAAGTGGTCGAGCTGCACGAGGCCCACCGCGGCGTTGAGCGGCGACATCTGCACACGCATGCCGAACCCGTCGACCATATACGTCGTCATCTCCGCGCGCCGGGCCGAGGACTCCACGATGCCGAGGCCGCGCAAGCGCCGACAGGTGTCGGCCTCCTGCGGAGTGCGGGGCACGATTGCGCCGCCGAGCCCGCACGTGAGGTTCTTGATCGGGCCGAAGGAGAAGCACGTCACCACGCCGGTGGTGCCAACTCGGCGCTCTCCCTGCCAGGAGCCGAAGGCCTGCGCCGCGTCCTCGACCACGGTCACGCCCTGCTCGTCCAGTGAAAGCCGGGCTGGGGCGAGGTCGACGGCCCGGCCCCCGTAGAGGACCGGCATGACGACACGGGTGTCCGGCGTGAGGGCGGCCAAGACCTCGGCAGGCTCGACGCACCCGGTGCCGGGGTTGACTTCGATGAACCGCGGCCGGGCCCCCGTTGCGACGATCGCTTGCACGCTCGCGCAGAACGTGAACGACGGGACGAGGACTTCATGTCCGGGGCCGACGCCGGCGGCAAGAAGCCCGACATGGAGGGCGGCCGCGCCGGAGGAGACCGCGACGACATCCGGCACGCCGAGGAAAGCGGCGACGCGCTGCTCGAACTTGTCCGTGACCGCGCCGTGGTTGTACTGGCCGGCGCTCAGCGCGCTGGTGATGGCAGCTTCCTCGCCCCCGTAGAGGTACGGGCGCGCGTTCCGGGCGATGTCCGGGGATGCTGTGTGGGTCATCGGGTCGTCCCTTCGCTGCTGGTCAGCGTCTCGACGTATCGCGTGAGAGTGATGTCCGGCTTGTAGGTGAGCCGGCTGTGGTCGATGTCCTGGCGGAAGAGGCCGCGAAGGTACTGTCCGACGTAGTCCGCGCCGGCCGCGACCGAGGCGGGGAATCCGCCAGCCACCCGGGCGTTGGCCTCTGTGATGACGACCCTGCCGGGGCCCTCGACGTCATCGCGGATGAAGCCCTGTACGCAGCACGCTCCAGTGACACCGGTCGCGGCGAGGGCGGCGCGGACGTGCTCCTCCGCGTCGGGGTCGGTGAACGTGCGGGAGACGACGGCGAGCCCGCCCTTGACCAGGAGTCGGTACCGGAGGACCACGGAGGCCCGCCCGGCGCGGTCGACGAGGCAGTCCGCGGTGAATTCCTGCCCGCGGACATGCTCCTGCACGATCGGCGCCGGGATGAGCTCGCACAACACCCGGGCCTGCTTCCGCGTCTGGCACACATGCACGCCCTTCGCGCCCTGCCCGTGCCTGGGCTTGACGACGAGGGGGCCATCCGGCGCGCGGTCGAGCTCGTCCGGGAGGACGGTGCGCGGCGTCGGCACGCCGTGCTCGGCGAGCACGACGGCGAACCGGGCCTTGTCGCCGCACGCCGCGACCGCGTCCCGGTCGGGGAGCCAGGTGGTGACGCCGAGGTCCGCCAGCGGTCGGCGGAGCGCGACCATGCGCGGCAGCTCCCGCTCGACGGTCGAGAGGACAGCGTCCGGGCGTGCCTTCGCGCACGGCCGGAGCAGGGCCGCGCGGTACGCGGCGTCCACCGCCGAGGGGAGGATGTGCGCGGTGACCTCCGGGAGGAGGAGCCCGGCCGCGTGCGGGTCCGCGTCAGCGCCGAGGACCTTGCAACCGAGCTGCTGGAGGGACCGGGCGAGGTCGAAGCCGGGGGCGCTGCCGACCCCAGTGACGAGGATGCGCTTCGGCACGGCGGTCACCACCCTGCCGGGACGATCGGAAGGGCATGCGGCGCGGCGGGGACGGCACGCGGAGGGCGCGCCGCCTGCGGGTTCCGCATCAGCGGCGCCCACCGGTCAGGGTTGCGGCGGTACCACTCGGCAGTCTCTGCGAGGCCGTCCTCCAGGTCCCGCTCGGGCCGGTATCCAAGCTGAGTGGTTGCCTTCGTCCAGTCGATCGAGTACCGGATGTCATTCGCCGCCCGGTCGGAGATGTAGGTGATCGCGTCCTCGGTCGCGCCGCAGAGGCGGAGGAGGTAGTCGGTCAGCTCCCGGCTGGTGGGGTCGGTGCCGCCGCCGAGGTTGTAGATCTCGCCGGGAGTGCCGCCACGGAGGACGGCGTCGATGCCGGCGCAGTTGTCTTCGACGTGGAGCCAGTTGCGGACGTGCTCGCCCCGGCCGTGGAGGGTGACCGGCTCTCCGCGTTGGAGGCGGGTGAGGAACAGGGGGATGACCTTCTCGGGGTGTTGGTATGGACCGTAGTTGTTCGAGGAGCGGGTCACGCACACCGGCACGTCGAAGGTCTGCCAGTACGACAGGGCGACGAGGTCGCTCGCGGCCTTCGACGCGGCGTAGGGGACGGAGGGGCGGAGCGGGGTCTCCTCGGTGGCTGTGCCTTCCGGCAGTGGCCCGTAGACCTCATCCGTCGAGACGTGCACGAATTTCTGCACACCGTGCCGCATCGCGGCGTCGAGGAGGGTGTGCGTGCCGTGCACGTTCGTGGCGAGGAACGCGGCGGTGGCGAAGAAAGAACGGTCGACGTGGGACTCCGCGGCGAAATGCACAACAGCGCTGTGCTCGGCCACGAGGTCGTCCACGAGCTCGGCATCGAGGACGTTGCCGTGGATGAAGGTCAACTTCGGGCTGAGGAACGCCGTCCCCAGGTTCTCGATGTGGCCGGCGTAGGTGAGAGCGTCAAGGACGGTGACCGTGGCGACGTCCTCCGTGCGGATGATTCGCTTCACGAAGTGTGAGCCGATGAAGCCGGCTCCGCCGGTAACGAGTACGCGTTCCATGGATGTCTCCCTGAGGGAAGGAGGACGGCGCCGGTCTTGACCTGCGCCGCCGGAGCTGCCCGGCCGATCGGCGGGACGTGAACTCACCATGTCGCCCGGGCACGTCGGCCGGGGGGCTCACGGTGCTGAACGGCACATCGTGTGCGGAGCTCGCACACGATGTGCTCCGTGCGCCCTCCCGACGCCGCGGAGTTGCGGCTACCGTCGTTCCCTCCCGTCGTTCCGTAGGAGGCGCCTATGGACGTCATCCGATCCGCGCGCGACATCGGGGCCGAGCTCCGAGGAGCGCGGTGCCGTGCGCGGCTCACACAGACTCAGGTCGGGAAGGCGGTCGGCTACTCGGCATCGGCCGTCTCTCGGATTGAGGCTGGCCGTATGCGGCTGGAGTATGACCGACTCTTAGCCTTCGCGGCGTTCCTCGGTATCCCACCCGACAGGCTGACGGGGACTCCTGTTCCCGGCTGCGGCCCGGTCGATACGGTGGGGCATCCAGCGGACGAGGAGGATGCGGTGCGTCGTAGGAACCTGTTCACTGGAGCACTGGCGATCGGGGCCACGGCAGTTCTTGGCAGCCAGCAAACCAGTGTCGCCGCTGGCCTGGTCGCCTCCCCGGCCGGGCTGGAGGACGCGCTGCTTTCGGGGTTGCCGCAGTGCGACTCCGCGCCAACCGCGGTTGCCGTGCAGGGTGCGGTCACGCGCGCACGCGCAGCTCTGGAGGCCGGTGCTTACCAGGAGTTGGATGCGGCCCTCCCTCAGCAGCTTGCGCTCGCAACCGCCGCACTCCGCGAAGGGCACGGTACGGAAGGGTTGTCCGCCTTGTACGCCATCGCCGCGCGAGTGGCGATCAAAGCGGGTGACGACCACCTGTTGATCGTGGCGGCCGACCGGGCGGTTCAGGCTGCGCGCGACGGCGGCCATGCCCTGGCGCTCGCGGAGGCGCACCGGATGGTTTCAAGCGGGTATCGGCGCGCAGGCCGTTATGACCAGGCGGCTCAGGTCGCCGTCCGGGCTGCTGAGGAACTCGCGAGTGCGCGGAACGTTCCTGACAAAGCGCGGGCATCAGCTCACGGCCAATTGCTGGCCACGGCAGCGTATACCGTAGCAAAGGGTGCGGACCGAAGCGGCGCCATGGAACTGCTGGCGCGGGCGGGTGCCGTAGCTGGCCGGAGTGCTGATGAGCATACGGTTGGCGGGTGGTTCGACCCCCGACAGGTGATCTTGCACGAGGTATCCGTGCATCAGGTGCTCAGCGCTCCTGACAAAGCCGTGGCGGCTGCGCGGCGGGTCGACCCGCGGGGGCTGCCACTGGAACGTGTGGCCCGGCTGGGCCTTGATGTAGCCCGGGCCTACAACGACTGGGGGCGCCCGGAGGAGTGCTTGCGGGCGTTGCTCTCGGTAGAGCGTGCGGTGCCGCAGGAGGTGCGACGGCCGGGTACGCGCGCGTTGACCGCAGGTTTGCTGTTCGGACCTGCCCATGTGCCAGGGCTGCGCGAGTTCGCCGCTCGCACCGGAGCACTTCCCGTTTGACGTGCCGCAGGCTCGTGCGGCCGACGCTCCGGTTCCGCTTAGCGAGCGCGGGACCGTGCGGGCATGCACGCGGCCCCCGGCAGCCGTCGGCCGATGGCCGTGTGCGTCGGATCGGCGCTATGGAAGGGTTGGTGGGCCGCGGGGCGGGCCGGACAGTGTCCGCCGCGTCCGCCGGCCACGTCCGGACGCGTGTCCGCGGCGGGCGGGTAGAGGGCGGCGCGCTCCGCGGCGAGGGCCCGTTCGGCTTGGCGGTACGCGGCCAGCTCGGGCACCGCGATCATCGGCATCGGTCAGCTCGGGGCCAGCCTGCTGAGATCGCCGTGGTTCGGCGTCACGAGGCCCGGCCTTGGATGGTCGCGCTCGGCAAAGCAACCGCGTGATCCCAGGTGCCGGGGGCGGCGCGGCGAGGGACAATGAGCGGCCCGCCCCGACCGAGAGGCCCCGCGTGGAGACCACAGTCGCGACGGACCGCGCCGTCCCCGCGGCCGCCCGCCGCCTCGTGCGGCTGCCCGGCGGGGGCCGGGCTCGCCGGGGGGCGGCGTGGTGCGCGCTGGTGACGCTGGCCGTGGTGAGCGTCGTCCTGGGCTGCCGGGCCGTGGACACCGACGGCATCACGCCCGTACCGCAGCTGCTGGCCTTCCTGCCCTGGCTGCTGGTCCCCGCCCTGCTGGGGCTGCTGCTCAGCGTGGCCGCGCGCTGGCCGCTGGGCTGCGGCTGGGCGCTGCTGGCCGCCGCGGTGACCGGCTGGTTCATCCAGCCGTACGACCCCGGCCCGGCGCCCGCGCCGCACGGCCCGGTGGTGGCCCGGCTGCGGGTGCTGACCGCGAACCTGGAGTTCGGCCGGGCCACGGACGGGCTGCTGGCAGCGCTGCGCCGGGAGCGGCCGGACGTGGTGTCCGTCCAGGAGTGCGACGTCCACTGCGCGGACGCGCTTCGCTCGCCGGCCGTCCGCAGGGCGTACCCGTACCGGGACATCGTCACCGGCAGCCCTGCCGAGGGCTCCGCGATCCTCAGCACCCATCCGCTGACGGAGGAGCGGGGCGTGGACGGCGAGCTGTCGATGCCGGGCGCGGTCGCGCGGATCGGGGGCGCGACGCTACGGCTCCAGGTCGCGCACCCGATGCCGCCGATGCCGGGGCAGCTGGGCGTCTGGCGCACCGAACTGGGGCGGCTGCGTGCGTACGCGGCCGGGCGCGGCGGCCAGCCCACGCTGATCGCGGGCGACTTCAACGCGACCCAGGACCACGCCGCGTTCCGCGCCCTGCTGGACACCGGCATGCGGGACAGCGCACGGGCCGCCGGGGTGCCCCGGACGCCGAGCTGGCCGAGCACGACGGCCCCGGTGCTGGGCGCGCAGATCGACCACGTGCTGGTCAGCGACGCGCTGCGGCCGCGCACCGCCCGTTTCCTGGACCTGGGCGACACCGACCACCGGGCGCTGCTGGTCGACCTCGACCTGCACGCGGGCTAACGCAGACCCTCGTCCGGGTCCTGCGCGGTGGCCAGCTCGAACGGGTCCTGGGCCGGGCCCTCGCCGGGGCCGTGCCGCTCGCGCCGCCACCGCTCCTTCTCCCGCTCCAGCGCGTTCCACAGCAGGTTGAGCGGATGGTCGGCGGCGTACCCCGCGCGCTCGCCCCGGCGGGTGAAGGCGCCCAGCAGCACTTCCAGCTTCGGCCCGGTGTCATGGACCAGTCCGACGGCGCGCAGCCCGCGCGCGTACGCCGCCTGCGGGTCGCCCGCCGCGTCCGCGACGCCCTCGGTGACCAGCATGCAGCCGCGCACCACCCCGGAACGCAGCAGCTCCAGGCCGTAGTTGACGTTGTCGATCTCGGCGGCGATGCGCAGGCTGTCGCGGTAACCGGGGCCGAACCAGGTGTGCAGCACCCCGGCCATCACCCCGCTGGCCGAGACCACCAGCGGAAGCGAGGCCAGTTCGCCGCGCTCGACGGCCGGGCCGGGCAGTTCGTCCACGGGCAGATTGGTCACCAGCGACACCGCGCTGCGCCGCCACTCCATCACGTCGAAGGCGTCGAGTTCGCGGGAGGTATCCCCGCCGGATTCCGTCACCACACTTCCGCACACCAGATCGATTTCCTTGGCGCGGAGTTTGGCCAGCACGTCCCGGGTCCGCACATGGCCGACCTTGAGGTCGATCCCGCGTTCCCGGAATTCCTCGGCGACCCGCTCCCGGGCGCTCGCGAGATAACCGAGCGTAAAGCGCGTGGTGCCGACCAACAGGCTTCGGCCGAGGCGCCGGCGGGAGCTGTGGATGCCGTCCAGCCAGTCGCCGAGCGTTCCCCGGGCCAATTCGACAAGGGTCGACCCGGTGCCGGTGAACAGCACATCCTTGCCGCGCCCCTGCTTGAGCACCAGCGGCTCGCCGCACAGCTCGGAGAAGTTGCGGTTCATGGTGTCGAGCTGCTTTTGCACACTGGCCTGTTCCCGCCCGAGCGCACGGGCGGCGCCCAGCGCCGTACCCGTCTCATGGACCACGACCAGCGTGCGGAGCTGGTCCATGGTGGTGTCCATGAGCGCGAGCGGACTGTCCAGCAGTCCGGACCTCGTCATGATTCTTTTCCTCCCCGTTTCCCCGTTTCCCTCGCTTCCCGCCAAGGGGTCCCGAGTTTACGCAGCCACCCCCTGGTAACCCGGGCGGATATGAGCGAGATACGCACCGATGCACGGAAGGTCAGGGCCGGACGGCACACCGTCGAGATCAGCCGCCCGGAAAAGATGCTCTTCCCCGACGACGGAATCACCAAATCGGATCTCGTCGATCACTATCGTGCGGTCTCCCGGCTCATGGTCCCGCAGTTGCGCGACCGCCCGCTGATGATGGAACGCCACCCGGACGGAATCGGCGGCAAGCCGCTCATGCAGAAGAATGCCCCCGACTACTTTCCGGAATGGGTGCGCCGGGCCGTTCTCCCCAAGGAGGGCGGCAAGGTCACCCACCCGGTGTGCGACGACACCGCCACCCTCGTCTACCTCGCCGGGCAGGCCTGCGTCACCCCGCACCGCTGGCTGTCCCGCGCCGACCGGCCCGACCACCCCGACCGGCTCGTCTTCGACCTCGACCCGCCTGACGGGAACGGCTCCGGCTTCGAGGAAGTGCGGTGGGCGGCCCGGCAGATGTGCGGGCTGCTCGGTGAGCTGGGGCTGCCCGGGCTGCTGATGACCACCGGTTCGCGCGGGCTGCACGTCGTCGTCCCGCTGGACCGGCGCGCCGACTTCGACACCGTACGGGCCTTCGCCCGCGACGCCGCCGACACGCTCGCCGCCCGCCATCCCGACCGGCTCACCACCGAGATGCGCAAGGACCAGCGCGGCGGCCGGCTCTACCTCGACATCCAGCGCAACGCCTACGCGCAGACCGCGGTCGCCCCGTACGCCGTGCGCGCCCGCCCCGGCGCCCCCGTCGCCGCGCCGATCGACGCCACGGAACTGGACGACCCCGCGCTGGCCCCGGACCGCTGGACGCTGCGCACCTTCGAGGAGCGGCTACGGGACGACCCCTGGGCCCACGCGGACACCAGGGGTCGTTCGCTGCGCACCGCGCGGCGGCGGCTGACGCGGCTCTGAACGTGTGGTGGGCCGTTACGCGCCGATGTCGCCGCCGTCGCGCCGCCAGACGCTGACCACCGCCGGGCGGACCAGCGTGCCCGGGCCCTCCGGCCACGTCGACGCGGGCTTCTCCACGCTCGCCCCGTCCAGCTCGCCCGGATGCTGCACCGCCACCAGCACCCGCCGGTCCTGCACGATCGGCCCGCAGGTCTCGGCGCCGTTCGGGACGGTCAGGAACTGCCGCACCTCACCGCGCCGGCCACCCGCCGTCGCCACCCCGAACAGCCCGTCGTGGTTGCCCAGGGCGTTGCCGTCGGTGGAGATCCACAGGTTGCCGAACGCGTCGAAGGTGAGGTTGTCCGGGCAGGAGATCGGGCTGACCTGCTCCTTCGGGAAGCCGCCGAAGTAGGTGCTCGGGTCCTCCGGGTCGCCGCACACCAGGAACAGCCGCCAGTTGAAGCGGGTGGAGCCCGGGTTGTTCCGGCGCTCGGTCAGCTCCAGGATCTGGCCGTGCTTGTTGCCGTTGCGGGGATTGGCCTCGTCGACCGGGGCCTTGCCGTCCTTGCCGCGGTCGGTGTTGTTGGTCAGCGCGATGTAGACCCGGCCGGTGCGCGGGCTCGGCTCGACGTCCTCGGGGCGGTCCATCTTCGTCGCGCCGACCTTGTCGGCGGCGAGCCGCGTGAAGACGTACACCTCCTCGGCCGTCATCCCCTCCACATGCGAGGTGTCGCCGGTCGCCAGCGGGATCCACTCGCCGGAGCCGTCGAACTCACCGTCGTCCGGCAGCTTCCCGGAGCCGTCGATCTGCGAGGCCGGGCTGTCGCCGGTGAACTTGGCGACGTACAGCGTGCCCTCGTCCAGCAGCGTGCGGTTGTGCTCGCGGGCGGTGCGGCTGCCGCCCTTCATCATGCGCTTGGACGACACGAACTTGTAGAAGTAGTCGAACTTCTCGTCGTCGCCCATGTACAGGACCGGGCGGCCGTCGGTCGTCAGCCGCGGCTCGGCGGCCTCGTGCTTGAAGCGGCCCAGCGCGGTCAGCTTGCGCGGGGTGGACTCCGGGTCGAACGGGTCCACCTCGATCACCCAGCCGAACCGGTTGGGCTCGTTGGGCTCCTTCGCCACGTCGAAACGGTCGTCGAAACGCTCCCACTTGCGCTCGGACGCCGCACCGGTGATCCCGTACCGCTTGAGGCGGGCGGCGGCCGTCGGGTCGGTCACCGAGCCGCCGTTGGCGAAGTACTGGTTGACGTTCTCCTCGCCCGACAGCACCGTGCCCCACGGGGTGATGCCGCCGCCGCAGTTGTTCAGCGTGCCCAGGATGCGCTTGCCGGACGGGTCCGCCGACGTCCGCAGCAGCTTGCTGCCCGCCGCCGGGCCCGTCACCTCGAACGGCGTCGTGCCCGTGATCCGCCGGTTGAGGCGGTGCCTGGATACGGCCGTCAGCTTGCCGAGCCCCCGGTGCTCCTCCGCCACGACCACCGACAGCCCGTGCGCCGCCCAGCCGATCTCGGCCTGCTCGCGGGTGGGGTTGTCCGCGTCGTAACCCGCGAACATCAGCACCTCGTCGGTGTACTCGTGGTTGACCACCAGCAGCTGCCGGTCGCGCTCGTGCGGTACGTCCAGCACGGCCATGTAGTCGTTGTTGTAACCGAACTGGCCCGCCTGCGCCTTCGCCGACTGGTTGTCCGGGTCGAAGGCGGGCGCGCCGCGCAGGATCGGGTCGCCCCAGCGGATGACAAGGTTCTGGTCATGCCCCTCGGGGACGACCACCGCGTCCTTCGTGTTCGGCGCGACCGGCGAAAACCGCAGCCCACGGGCGGGCTTGCCCGCCTTGGCCGCGTCACCCGACGCGGCAGCGGCGGCCGGAGGCGCCTGGCCCACCGCGGCCGCCGTCCCGGTGGCGGCCGCCACGGTCACCACGGCGCTCGCCCGCAGCAGGGAACGGCGCGACACGGCGCCCGCGATCACGTCCCCCACGTAGGCGTTTCCACTCGTGTTCGGAGTCTCATGGAGACACGCGTCGCCACAGCGGTACCGGCAGGTCAGCGCGGAACGACCGCCCGGATGCGAGCTGATGAGCGGCAGGAGCTTGGGCACGACTTCCCCTCCGTAGGACGTCACATCCGGGCAGCCCCCGCCGACATGACGTCGGAATCCATTGGCCGCGAAGCTAGGCGTGTAGAACCGCATGGCGACGACCACGTCGTGAACCGGGGGTGAACGACCGGCGACCGGAATCGACGGCCGGAACCAGCCGGTCGGCCCGCTAGCCTTTCGGCACCACGGTCATGCGACGACATGCACCGCACTCGAACACGTGAGAGGTATCTCCCATGGGCATACGGGACCTACTGCGCAAAGTATTCGGACGCTCCCGAACAACCCGGGTGGACGATTCCGCTGCGCCGGAGGCGGCAGTTGTCCCGACCCCCCAGCCCGAGTCGGCCCCCGACCCGGCTGAGTCGGCTCCCGACCCGAAGCCCGACCCCGCCCCGGCCCCGGCCCCGGCACCCGGAGAACCCCGGCACGACCCGGCGCTGGGCGAGCCCCTGAAGACCCTGGACGAGATCCTGGGCACCCCCGCCGAACCGACCGCCACCACGAAGGACAAGCCCGCCCGGGCGGCGGACGCCGAGCCGGAGCACGCGGATCGGGCGGAGACGTCCGCCGCCGAGGACGACGCTCGGGCCGGGGCGGCGGCGAAGGACGAAGCCGCGCCCGAGCCGGAGGTGGTCACGCCCGTCGGCGACCAGACCGCCACCCCGGCCGACGTCACGACCGACACCACGCCGGAACCCACCGCCGAGGCCGCCGCACCGACGGACGCGGACACGGCCACCCCGGCAGCGGAAGCCGCCGCAGAGGCCGCGCCGGAGCCGGAGGCGGCCTCGGCCGCCGAGGCCGAGCCCGCCCATGCGGCGGAGGCCGCGCCGGAGCCGTCCGCCGAGGACGTCCCGGCGGACGACGCCACGGCCGAGGCGGTAGCCGAGAGCGAGCCGGTGGCGAAGGCCGAAGAGGAGCCCGCGACGGCCGAGCCGACGGCCGAGACCCCTGCGGCGAAGGCCGAAGACGAGCCCGCGCAGGCCGAGCCGACGGCCGAGACCGCCGCGGCGGAGGCGAAGCCGGAGCCGACCGGCGCCGCCCTGGAAGCCGCGCCCGAGCCGGAGGCGGCCGTGGCCGCCGAGGCCGAATCCGCCACCCCGGCCGACGTCACGACCGACGTCACGACCGACACCGCGACCGACACCGCTCCGGAGCCGACGGCCGCCGAGGCCCCGGTGGCCGTCACCATGACCGAGGCCGAGGCCGACGCCTCGAAGCCCGCGCCGGAGGCGGCCGCGGCCGCCGACGACAAGCCCGCCCCGGCGGCGAAGGCCGAGGCCGACGACAAGCCCGCGGCAGAAGACGCCCAGCCCGAGCAGGGCGAGACGCCCGCCGCCGCGGACGAGACCACCGCCGAGCCCGAGCCCGAGCCCGAGCCCACGGCCCCCGCCACCGCGAGCGCGGACACCGCCGAGGCCCCGGTGGCCGTCACCATGACCGAGGCCGAGGCCGACGCCTCGAAGCCCGCGCCGGAGGCGGCCGTGGCCGCGAAGGCCGAGGCCGGTGACGAGCCCGTGGCGGCGAGCGCGGGGCTCGGCGAGCTGGCCGGGATGGGGGCGGCCGCGGGCGACGTGCTCGCGGGGCACAAGCTCACCGGCACCCGCGCCGTCGTCTACCTCGTGCTCGACCGCTCCGGCTCGATGCGGAACTACTACAAGGACGGCACCGTCCAGCACTTCGCCGAGCAGGCGCTCGCCCTCTCCGCGAGCGTTGACGACAGCGGCACCCTGCCCATCGTGTTCTTCTCGACGGACATCGACGGCACCGCCGAGATCGGCCTGGGCGACTACCAGGGCCGGGTCGAGGAGCTGCACGCCTCGCTCGGGCACATGGGGCGGACGAACTACCACCGGGCGATCGAAGCGGTGATCGAGCACTACAAGGCGTCCGGCGCGACCGCCCCGGCACTCGTGCTGTTCCAGACGGACGGCGCGCCGACGGGCAAGGCGGCGGCGGAGAAGGCGCTGTGCGAGGCGGCGGGGCTGCCGTTGTTCTGGCAGTTCGTCGGGTTCGGCGATCCGGAGGCGAAGGGGTTCGACTTCCTCCGTAAGCTCGGCACCTCCCCGGCCCTCGCCGTGCCGGAGAAGCGGGCGCTGGACAACGCGGCGTTCTTCCACGCCGGTCTCGACCCCCGGTCGCTCTCCGACGCGGAGGTGTACGAGGAGCTGCTGAAGGCGTTCCCGGGGTGGCTGGAGCAGGCTCGGGCCGCGGGCGTCCTCGCGTAGGGCACCAGTAACCAGGGAGGGCCATCCGTACGGCGAAACGCCGGGCGGGTGGCCCTCGCCGCTCGGATACGATATGGGCGGCTCGTACGGCGGCTGCCACCCGCCCAGCGGGCGAAAAGTCACCCACCGTACCGACTTGGGAGCAGCCTGCAATGGCTCGACACCTCATCACCAGCGCCCTTCCCTACATCAACGGGATCAAGCACCTGGGCAACATGGTGGGGTCCATGCTCCCGGCCGACGTCTATTCCCGCTATATGCGGCAGCGCGGCCACGACGTGCTGTACATCTGCGCCACGGACGAGCACGGCACCCCGGCCGAGCTGGCCGCCAAGGAGGCGGGGCTGCCGGTGGACGTGTTCTGCGCGCAGCAGCACGACGCGCAGAAGGCGATCTACGACGGCTTCGGCCTGGCCTTCGACTACTTCGGCCGCAGCTCCTCCGCGCAGAACGTCGAGATCACCCAGCGGATCGCGCGCGAGCTGAAGGGACACGGCTTCATCGAGGAGCGGTCGATCCGGCAGGTGTACTCCAACGCCGACGGCCGGTTCCTCCCCGACCGCTACATCGAGGGCACCTGCCCGCACTGCGGTTACGACAAGGCCCGCGGCGACCAGTGCGAGAACTGCACCCGGGTGCTGGACCCGACCGATCTGATCGACGCCCGCTCCGCGATCAGCGGCAGCAGCGATCTGGAGATCCGGGAGACCAAGCACCTGTTCCTGCTGCAGTCGAAGCTGGCCGAGGAGGTCGGGGCCTGGGTCGAGGAGCACGGGAAGCACTGGCCGACGCTCGCCTCGTCGATCGCCCGCAAGTGGCTGACGGAGGGGCTCCAGGACCGCGCGATCACCCGCGACCTGGACTGGGGCGTTCCGGTCCCGGCGGACACCTGGCCGGAGCTGGCGGCCGAGGGCAAGGTCTTCTACGTGTGGTTCGACGCCCCCATCGAGTACATCGGCGCGACGAAGGAATGGGCGGACCAGGACCCGGAGAACCGCGACTGGAAGTCGTGGTGGTACGACGTGGACACGAGCGTCCGCTACACCGAGTTCATGGCGAAGGACAACGTCCCGTTCCACACGGTGATGTTCCCGGCCACGCTGCTCGGCACCCGGGACGTCTGGAAGAAGGTCGACTTCGTCAAGGCGTTCAACTGGCTGACGTACTACGGCGGGAAGTTCTCCACGTCGCAGAAGCGCGGGGTGTTCACGGACGCCGCGTTGGAGGTGCTGCCCGCCGACTACTGGCGCTACTTCCTGATGGCGAACGCGCCCGAGTCCGACGACACGTCGTTCACCTGGGAGCACTTCACCGCCACGGTCAACAAGGACCTGGCGGACACCCTCGGCAACTTCGTCAACCGGGTGCTGTCGTTCTCCCGCAAGCGGTTCGGCGACGAGGTCCCCGCGGGTAAGGCCGCGGGGGAGGCGGAGGAGCGCCTCGGCGAGGAGATCGCGCGGCTGCTGGCGGAGTACGAGGAGCACATGGACACGCTCCAGTTCCGCAAGGCGGCGGCGGCGCTGCGCGCGCTGTGGAGCGCGGGCAACTCCTACCTGGAGGAGAAGGCCCCCTGGCTGGAGATCAAGGCCGACCCGGAGGCGGCGGCGCTCACGCTCCGTACGGCGATGAACCTGATCCACCTGTACGCGATCGTCTCGGAGCCGTTCATCCCGGCGTCGGCGGCGGCCATGCGGTCGGCGTTCGCGCTGGAGGGGGACACCGCGCGGTGGGTCGGCCAGGAGGAGGCCAGGACGCTGGCCTCGGTCCCGGCGGGCACAGGCTTCACGGTGCCGCCGGTGCTCTTCGCGAAGATCACCGAGGAGGACCTGGAGTCCTACCGGGAGCGCTTCGGCGGCACGGAGGAGCCGGTGGCGGCCCAGGAGCCCACGGAGCCCAAGGCGAAGTAGGGGAAACGGGCCGGGCGATCGCGTCGATCGTTCGGCAACCGTATGTTTAGCCCGCTCGATGACCCTGTGGAGCACCATCCACCGGGAAGTCGAGGAAAGCCCAGTGCCGGACCCATGTGTCACGGTGTCGGTCCACGGCCCCGATCCGCTCGCGCGGGCCGGGGTCGTCCGGCATCTGGATCAGCAGCCCAGCGTCGAGCTGACGCGCCCGACCGGCACGGTGGCCGTCATGCTCGCCGAACGCCTCGACGCCCGCGCCGGGGCCGAGCTGCGCCGCCTGGTGCGGGGCGGGCGGCAGCGGGTGGTGCTGGTCGCGGGCGAGCTGCGCGAAACGGAGCTGCTGACGGTGATGGAGTACGGGGTGCGGGCGGTGCTGTGGCAGCACCGCACCACGCCCCGGCGGCTGCTGCGCGCGGTGCACCGGGCCGCCCGCGCCCAGCGGGGCGAGCCGTGCGGCGTGGACCGGCGGCTGACCGACCTGTTCCCGCGCTGAGCGGCCCACCGGAGGCTGAGCGGCCCCGGCGGAAAAGCGGAAGCCCCCGGAGAGCCCCCCACGAGCTCCCCGGAGGCCGCCGTCACCTGCCGGTGCCGTCGTTCGTCGCGTCGGGGTCGACCCCGAGGGTCAGCGAGCCGACGACCCCCTTGGCGATCTTCCCCTTGCGGTACTGGAGCCGCAGCAGACCGCCCTCGGCCCCGTTGCCCGGGTAGATGCCGTCCTCGTCGAGGGTGGTGCGCGGGGTGGTGCTGGTGCTGTACGGCGCCACCTCGGCGGAGGCGAGCACGGCCTCCTCGGCGAAGAAGAGCTGTCCGGTGTGGCAGGCGTGGCCGCCCTCGTAACCGGAGTCGGTCATCTTGCCGCCCACGTGCACCTTGGTGTGGATGTGCACGCACCGGCCCCGGTACCAGCCGGGGAAGATGGTGGTGAACTCGACGAACCCGTGCCGGTCGGTGAGCTGGGTGCCGCGCAGGTAGCGCTTGTCGTCGGTCGGGTCCTGGTGGCCGCCTCCGCCACCGGGCGGCCTTCCGGTGGGCGTGCCCGTGGGCGGGGTGCCGGTGGGCGGGGTGCCGGTGGGCGGGGTGCCGCCGCCGGTGCTGGAGTCCTCGTAGCCGGAGTACAGCCCGAGCGCGTCGCAGTGCCAGATGTCGACGGCCGCCTTCGCCAGCGGTTTACAGGTCTCGGAGTCGATGAGCTTGAGCCGGAGGGTCATCGGGATGCCCTCCTTGCCCTCCGTGATGTTCTTTCTGATCTTGTCGGCGTCGATGTAGTACGGGCCCTCGGTGGTCTCCGAGGTGAGCCGGTAGCAGACCTCCTGGGACGGGGAGGAGGCCGACGCCGCGGGGGACGCGGCGGAGGACGAGCCGTCGGCGGAGGCGGCGGTGGCGGCGACGGTGCCCAAACCGGCTGCCGCGACCGCGGCGCCGCCCGCCACGACGACCCGGCGCCTCGTCATGTCCCGCCCTGTGACGGGGGTGTTCTTCTGGGGTTCGGTCATGGCAGGGGACGCTAGGACCGCAACCTGGCAAGCGCCTGGGTGCTTGCTGTGAATGCCTGTGCGAACGGCGTCAATGCGCCAATCTCAACGGGCCAGGGAGCCCGCGTCGCCCATCACCACGACCGGGTGGCGCTCGGGGTCGAGGGTGCGCAGCAGCGTCCGCATATGCGCCTTGGAGAGGCTGACGCAGCCCTGGGTGGGCCCGTCGTGGTCGACGTGGAACCAGATGCCGCCGCCCCGGTCCGCGCCCAGCGGCCGGGTCCAGTCGCGCGGGGAGGTCCCGGCCTTCCGGTTGTAGTTGATCGCCACGACGTAGTCGAAGGCCCCGGCCAGCGGCTCGCCCTCGGCGCCGGTGCCGCTGATGGTGAAGCCCTGGACGGCGTGGTCGTAGGTGAGCCGGGTGCCCGGATCGGGCAGCTTGCCGCCCGCGTCGGTCAGGCCGAAGACGCCGATCGGGGAGCGGAGGTCGCCCTGCTCGTGGTGCTCGGTCCAGCCGCGGGCGGCGTTGTGCGCCGTCCACGAGGGCCCCGCCCGCCAGGCGGTGCCGCCGCCGGTGTCGCCCTCCCGGTCGCCGGCCTTCTCGTCCGCCGCGGAACGCTCGTAGAGCACGACGGTGGACCGGGACGCGTCCCGGCCGCTGCCGGTGACGACGACGACCTGCTCGGCGTCCCGGGGCACCTCGGCGCGGGTGCGCGGCCCGAGCCCGGGCAGGTCGTCCGCCCGCTCGGCGGGGGCGGGCCGCCCGGCGGGGCTCTGCGTGCCCGAGGGCGCGCCCGCCGCGCCGGACCGGCCCGCGGCGCCCTTGGCGTCCGCGGTGCCCCTGGTGTCCGTGGCGTGCTTACGGGACCCGTCCCCGGGCCCCGCGCAGCCCGCGAGCACCGCGATGGCCAAGGCCGTGGCCACGGCCGGAATCCGTACCCTCACTGTGTCCTCCGCCCCTGGGAACGCACCGGGCACGGGCTCCTCTCGTTTCCGCGCCGCTACTCGGCGTTCTTCCCCTCAACCGGCTTCTCAGCCGTCTCGGCCTTCCCGGCCTTCTCCGCCGCCTGCTTGATCTGCGGCTTGCGCACCGACAGGTGCAGCTCCCGCAGCCGGGCCTCGTCCACCTCGCTGGGCGCGCCCATCAGCAGGTCCTGCGCGTTGCCGTTGAGCGGGAACGCGATGGTCTCGCGGATGTTCGGCTCGTCGGCGAGCAGCATGACGATGCGGTCGACGCCGGGGGCGATACCGCCGTGCGGCGGCGCCCCGAAGTGGAACGCCCGCAGCATGCCGCCGAATTCCCGCTCGACGTCCTCACGGGAGTATCCGGCGATCTCGAACGCCTTGAACATCACGTCCGGCTCGTGGTTCCGGATGGCGCCGGACGACAGCTCGGTGCCGTTGCAGACGATGTCGTACTGCCACGCCAGGATGTCCAGCGGGTCCTGGTTCTCCAGCGCGTCCAGGCCGCCCTGCGGCATGGAGAACGGGTTGTGGGAGAACTCGATCTCGCCGGTGTCCTCGTTCCGCTCGAACATCGGGAAGTCGACGATCCAGCAGAAGCGGAAGACGTTCTCCTCGAAGTGGCCGGTCCGCTTGGCGGCCTCGACCCGCACCGCGCCCATGATCTTGGAGACCTCGTCGAAGTCGCCCGCGCCGAAGAAGACCGACGTGCCGGGCTTGCCCTCGACCTCGGCGATCAGCTTCTCGACGTCCTCGTCGGTGAGGAACTTGGCGATCGGCCCGGTCAGCTTGGAGTCCTCGCCGATCCGGACCCAGGCCAGCCCCTTGGCGCCCTGCTCCACCGCGAACTCGCCGAGCTGGTCGAAGAACTTCCGCGGCTGCTCGGCGGTGTCCGGCACGGCCAGCGCGCGCACGTGCTTGTCGGCGAACGCCTTGAAGCCGGAGCCCGCGAAGACGTGGCTGACGTCGACCAGTTCGAGCTTGGCCCGCAGGTCCGGCTTGTCGGAGCCGTACTTCATCATGGCCTCGCGGAACGGGATCCGCGGGAACGGCGAGGTGACGTGGCGGCCGCCGCCGAACTCCTCGAACAGCTCGGTCATCACCTTCTCGATGACCTCGAAGACGTCCTCCTGCTCGACGAAGCTCATCTCGACGTCGAGCTGGTAGAACTCGCCCGGCGAGCGGTCGGCGCGGGCGTCCTCGTCGCGGAAGCAGGGCGCGATCTGGAAGTAGCGGTCGAAGCCCGCGATCATCAGCAGCTGCTTGAACTGCTGCGGGGCCTGCGGCAGGGCGTAGAAGCGGCCCGCGTGCAGCCGGGACGGGACCAGGAAGTCGCGCGCGCCCTCGGGCGAGGTGGCGGACAGGATCGGGGTCGCCATCTCGTTGAAGCCCTGCGCGGTCATCTTCTGCCGGATCGCGGAGATCACGGCGGAGCGCAGCATGATGTTGCGGTGCATCCGCTCCCGGCGCAGGTCCAGGAAGCGGTGCTCAAGACGCCGCTCCTCGCCGACCCCGTCCTCCGGGTAGACGGTGAAGGGCAGCGGGTCGGCCGCGCCGAGCACCTCGACGTCCGCGACCTCGACCTCGATCTCGCCGGTCGGCAGCTCGGGGTTGACGTTGTCGGCGCCGCGGGCGATCACCCGGCCGTCGACGCGGACGACGCTCTCCTTGGTGATCGAGCTGAGCTTCTCGTTGGCGGCGGTGTCGGGCCGGACGACGAGCTGCACCAGGCCGTAGTGGTCGCGCAGATCGATGAAGAGGATGCCGCCCAGGTTCCGTCGGTTGTGCAGCCAGCCGGAGAGCCGTACGTCGGTGTCGACGTCAGCGGCGCGGAGCTCGCCACAGGTGTGGGACCGGTACCGATGCATCATTCATCCAAGTCGTCTGGTCGGGAGGCTTGCGTACCCTCGTGAAGCTTCCGGCCAAGCCTACCGGCGCCGTGACCCTCACTGGTAAGCGCGCGGAAAATGCCCATAAGGTAGCGCAATGCGCACCGAGGACCTGCTGGCCGCCATAGCGACCGGCCTGTGGCGGTGGGACAGCGTCTCGGGCGCCGTCTCCTACGACGCCGAAGCGGCCCGTCTGGTGGGCCTGCCCGCCGAGGCGGTCACGCTCCCCGAGGCCGCCGCCCGGGCCTGCTTCCACCCGGCGGACTGGCTGGAGGTCAAGGCCATCGTGGAGCTGGCGGTGGCCGAGGGCACCCTAGCCGAGACCCGGCTGCGCATCGTGGACGACAAGGGCACGGTCCTGCGCACCGTGCGCACCCGGTCCCGGCCCGTCCCCCACACCGACGGCCGCGACGGCTTCCATCTGCTCGGCACGCTCCAGGAGGTCGCCGAGCCGCTGCCCGGCACCAGCGCGGGCGGCACCCCGGTGACCGGCGACTGGCGGCGCAACCGCGAGGCGTTCCTGCTGGACGCGGGGCGGGCGCTGGCCGAGGCGATGTCCACCGCCGAGGTGCTGCGGGTGGCCGCGGGGCTGTCCATGCCCGGCTTCTCGCCGGACGGGCTCACGGTCTTCGGCGTCAAGGGTGACCGGATCTCGCTCATCGGCCACCACGGGCCCCGGGCCGACACCGAGCACCCCTTCGCCGAGATGCCGGTGGACACCGACTATCCGGCGGCCGAGGTGGTCCGCACCGGCCGGGCCGTCTATCTGCCCTCGCCGGACGAGTACCGCGGCCGGTTCCCGGCCGCCTGGCACCGGATACGGCCCCGCAAGCGCCACTCCTGGGCCTTTCTGCCGCTGATCGTCGCGGGCCGCACCATCGGCGCGTGGATGGCCGGTTTCGCGCATCCGGTGGCGTTCTCGCCCGACGAGCGCTCGGTGCTCACCACGATCGCGCGGATGCTGGCCCAGGCGCTGTCCCGGGCCGCGCTCCAGGAGACCGAGCGCGAGCTGTCGGACGGCCTCCAGCGCTCGATGCTGCCCGCCGCCAAACCCGACATCCCCGGGCTCACGGTGGCCGCGCGCTATGTGCCGACCGGCGGCGGGCTCCAGGTCGGCGGCGACTGGTACGACGTGATCGCGCTGCCCTCGGGACGCACCGCCCTGGTGATCGGCGACGTCCAGGGGCATGACGTCCGGGCCGCCGGGATCATGGGGCAGCTGCGGATCGCGGTCCGGGCGTACGCCTCGGAGGGCCACCACCCGGACGCGGTGCTCGCCCGCGCCTCCCGCTTCCTGTGCGGGCTGGCGGACCCCGGCGGGGACGGGGCCAACGATCCGCGGTTCGCGACCTGCCTGTACATGGAGGTGGACCCGGTCGCGGGCACCCTGGACATCGCCCGCGCGGGCCATCCGGACCCGGCGGTCCGGCTGGCCGACGGCACGTTGATGATCCGCCCCACCGCGGGCGGGCTGCCGCTGGGCGTCGACCCGGAGGGCGACTACCCCACCACCCGGGTGGTGCTGGAGCCCGGCGAGACGCTGCTGATGTGCACCGACGGGCTGATCGAGACCGGCGGCCACGACCTGGAGACCGGCTGGGACCGGATCCGGTCGGTCTTCGAGCACCCGGCCACCGCGACCGACGGCCCCCACGACCTGGAAGCGCTCGCCGAGGCCCTGGTGCAGGCCGTGCACGGGCCGCCCTCGCACCACACCACCGGCCCTCTCGCCGACCGCCGCGAGGACGACATAGCACTGCTGCTGATCCGCCGGGACGCGGAGGTGTGCCTGGTCGGACCCGGTTCGGCGCCGGTGCGGCGTACCGCGATCACGCTCGCGCAGGCCGAGCCGGAGCGGATAGCGGGCGCCCGCCACCAGCTGCGCGACATGCTGCACGACTGGGCGGACCCGGACCAGGTGGAGTCGGCGGTGCTGCTGCTCTCCGAGATGGTCACCAACGTCCTGGTGCACACCGACGGGGACGCCCTGCTGGTCGCCGAGGTCAGCGGGCGGCGCGGGTCGAGGCGGCTGCGGCTGGACGTCGCGGACGGCAGCGACGAGCTGCCGCACCGCCGCCGCCCCGGCGAACTCGCCTCCTCGGGGCGAGGGCTGCTGCTGATGGAAATGCTGGCCGACGCCTGGGGAGTCGACCCCCGGGGCGACGGCAAGTGCATCTGGTACGAACTCCACGAGCGCCCACGGGAGGCGGCGGGCTAGCCCGCCGGGCCGGTGCCGAGGCGGCCGGCCTGTTCAGCGGAAGAGCCGGTCACCGAGCGGGCGTTGTCCGTCGAAACCGGGAAGCATCAGGAAGGTCGCGCTGGCCGTCGTGGTCGTGAATCCCAGCAGGGCGTCGGAGTTGTCCATGCTGGTGAGGGTGCTGGTGAACGTTCGTATGTCGTTCTGGAAGCTCATGAAGAGCAGGCCGGGGGCGGGTCCGTCGATGCTGTAGGAGCGACGGAGCATGAGGCCGACGCCGACCACGTTGGCGTGCGCTCTGCGGGCATGGGCGTCCGCCGGGACGAGATAGCGTCCGTCCGGTGTCTTGGCGCCGAGGTCCGGGCCCGAGGCGATGGTGCCGCCGGAGAGGGGCACGCCGGTGGCCCGGTGCCGGCCGAAGACCGCTTCCTGTTCGGCGACCGGCAGCCTGGCGAACCGCGGCAGGTCGAGTTCCATGCGCCGCAGGACGGCAAGGGTGCCGCCGGCGACCGGAGCCGGTCCGGCCAGCCACAGGTGGCGTTGTTGTTCGGCCCTCGTGTGGGGGCCCACGATGCCGTCGACGAAACCGAACAGGTTCCGTGGCGCGGCGAGGCCCTGACGCACCGGCACGTTCGAACCGCGGCGCCCGGACTGCCGCCAGCGTTCCCGTATCCGGTCACCGGCCTGCTCCAGAAGCGCGGCGGCCACGACGGTGACGACCATGGGGTCGCCGGCGCAGATCTGTATCAGCAGGTCGCCGCCGCGTGCCTCGGGGGCGATCCGCTCGCGGGAGAACCGTGGGAGGTCCTTCGCGCCGGGGAGGGCGGGATCGACCGCGCGCACCAGCCGGGGGCCCACCCCGATCGTCACGGTGAGATCGCCGGGCGGCAGGCCCATCAGCCGTGCGTCGGACCCCGTGGTGAGCGTGCGGATGGCCTGGCCGAGTTCGGCCAGCAACGGCCGGACGGGCGCGGCGTCGACGAGGTCGGCGACCAGGGCCAGCAGGTTCGGCTGGGCCGGCTGCGGGCGCGCGATGCCCGCCTGGTACCGGCCCGTTGGTGACACCGGCGGGGTCGGCGCGGGGGCGTCGGACCGGTCCGGGCGGGCGGGACGCGCTTGGCACCCGGCGGTGAGGCCGGCGGCCGCCGCCGTACCGGTGGCACCGAGAAATAAGCGACGTGACGGATTGAAGTCGGCTTGGCGCACAATGTGAACTGTGCCATATCCGTTCCGGCGCCTCCGGCCGGGACGGTGTCCGTGCCAGGATGAGGCCATGCCTCGTCTCCGGCTTCGCCTGATGGCCGCGGTGCTCGGCACACTGGCACCCTTATTGGTCGGCTGTGACGCCGACGACGGTGGATCGAGCGACGGGCGGCGGCCGCCCGGTGAGCATGTGACGATCAAGGTGCCGGCCGACGCCCCGACGATCTCGGCCGCGGTGTCCCTGGCCCGGCCCGGCGATCTCGTGCTGGTCGCGCCGGGCGTCTACCACGAGTCGGTGAAGATCTCCAAGGCTCGCATCACTCTTCGCGGCGCGCTTCGGGACAAGGTCGTCATCGACGGGCGGTTGAGGCAGCCGAACGGTGTCGTCGTCACCGCTCCCGGGGTGGCCGTGGAGAACCTGACCGTGAAGAACAACACCCAGAACGGGGTCCTGGTCACCGGTTCGGCGAAGGCCGCCGCCGGATCGCCGGGGCAGTCCGGCGGCTACGACACCGGCGACGAACCCGTCACCTTCCTGAAGTCATTCCTGGTCTCCCACGTGACCGCGACCCGCAACGGGCTGTACGGCATCTACGCGTTCTCCGCGCAAAACGGTGTCATCGAGCACTCGTACGCGTCGGGCTCGGCCGATTCGGGAATCTACGTCGGACAGTGCAGGCCCTGTCACATCGCCGTCCGGGACAACGTCGCCGAACTCAACGCGGTCGGTTACGAAGGCACCAACGCCGGCGGCGAGATGTACGTGGTCGGCAACCGCTTCGCCGGTAACCGGGTCGGGCTCACCACCAACTCCGACCACCAGGAGAAGTTGCTCCCGCAGAAGGACGCCGTCATCGCGGGCAACCTGATCGCGGCCAACCAGCAGGCGGCGACCCCCGAACAGGCCGACGGCGGGTGGGGCATCGGCATCGGCGTCGACGGCGGCAGCGGCAACCGGTTCGTCCGCAACCGCATCACCGGCAACAGCAACGCCGGGCTGGTGATCACCGCGACCGCTGATCTGCGGCCGGACGGCAACCGGATCCTGGACAACACCTTCGTCGCCAACAGCCTTGACGTCGGCTGGACGTTCCCCACCGCCACCAAGGGACGGGGCAACTGCCTGCGCGGCAACGATCTGCGAACGACGGTGCCCGCCCGGCTCGCGACCACCGCGTCCTGCCCGCGTCCCGCCCGGTCGCCCTCACCGTCCGGCACCTGGACGAAGCCTGCCGCACCCGGCGGTATCCCGTTCACCGAGGTGGCGGCGCCCGCACCACAGCCGCGGTTCCCGAAGGCAACCACCACGGGCGCCACCGCTGTTCCGGCCGTTCCGGCGCTCCCGGACACGGCGGGCATCCGGCTGCCGTCGGCGTCGCTGCTCGCCGCGCACGCGCGGGTGAAGACGCCCTGAGGCGCGTCGCTGCGGCGGCTACCGCGTCGGGGTGACTCCGGGCACCGGCCGGACAGGAACGTACTTGTGGGTGTCGAAATCGATGACCACCGGCCGCGACGCGGAAGCCACGCCGACGCGCACCCGGTACATGGTGCCGTCCGAGCCGATCCAGTAGCGCACGGTGCCCGCCGTACCGGACCTGGCACGGGTGCCCGGCCCGGTCATGATGTCCACCTGATGGCCGTCCAGCCGCTCCCGTCCCACCCAGGCGGCACCGTTCTGGGGCAGTAGTTCGGCATTGTCCGGCCGGTCGCTGCCGAGCTTCAGCGCGATGGCCAGCGAACTGTCCAGCGAACTGCCGGACGTTCGCAGCGGGCGGCTGTACCAGCCCGACCCCGGCGGCCGTGCCGGTGCCTTCGCCGGGGCGTTCGCCATCGGGTGGACGAGCACGCTGGTGGCCGTCCACTGGATCAGCCCATCGCTGGACGCGTCGCGCCCCGTGCCGCGCACCACGCCGTAACCGGTCTTGCCACGGAAGTCGATGGATCCGGTGACGACGAGCCCACCAGCGGTGCCCGGGACATCGATCGTCACGGCACGCCCGCCCTCCTGGTAGTTGCGGAACCGCGTGACCGCCAGAAGGTTCGCCTGATCCGAGGTCAATGCCCGGGGGCCGGTGGGGGCGGAGTCCCTGTCGGCGACCAGGAACGCGGCCACCGCGACAGCCGCACCGCCGAGGACGACCGCCACCCAGAGCGGCCGCGGCCACCGGCGACGGCCGCCCGCGCGCCGCGAGAGAATTCCCTTGAGTCCCACGCTCCCCACGCGGCGCAGCGCTAACCCGTTCCGCCTATTCATCCCCTGATTCCCCCCGATCTTGATGCCCACCCGCTACAGTATCGTGCCTGGTGGGGTATTTCGGGATGACTATTCGGACTCTTGCGCTATTTTCATGAAACGTTGACCGTAATCGTTTCGGGGGGCATATCACCTCCCCGAATTCTCCACATTCGCCAAGACGGCCGAGAGCGGCCGAGCCCACTGAAACAGCGGTGGGCGCTTTTTCATGGCCGCGCGCCCCCGGGACCGGAAAGCGGATGCGCGGCTGGAAACGAGTGTTCGATTCACATGAGGGGAGCGAGATGGATGCGAGAAGAGTGCGTACGAGACTAATCCCGGCGCGAGCGGGCTTATGCGTTCTCGCGCTGCTGGGCAGCGCCATGGGCGCGACGGCCGCGACGGTCGGGACGGCCGCCGCTTCGACCGGCGACGGCACACTGACCGTCGAGGTGCTGCGGGACTTCTTCGGCACCGGCCTGATCAACACGACCATGGATGTGCCGCAGCGGGGCATGAAGGTCCAGGTGACCGACCCGGCCGGACACAAGGTCACCGGCACCACGGACGCCACCGGAAAGGTGCTGGTGCCGCCGTCGACCGAACTGACCGGCGGCCAGTACCGCGTCGACGTCACCATCCCGGCGCCGTACAACAAGCATCTGCGGGCGGCACCGGCGGCGACGGGAAAAAACCACTTCGACAGCTTCACGACATTCGTGGACGTGTCGGATGGCAAGGACGACTCGGTCATCACCGGGGTCTGGAATCCGGCCGATTACGCGCTGCCGGACTCGCGGTATTTCGTACCGATCCAGAACACTGCCGACGGGAAGGACACCCGGGCACTGGTGGCGTTCGGGACGGACAAACGCGGTACGTGTCCTGGCGACGCGGCGTGCCCGACCGCGCTCAACACCCAGGACCAGGTGGGCACGACGTTCGCGCTGGCCTACGACAAGTACCAGAAGCGGGTGTTCCAGGGCGCGTTCGCCCGGCGGTACACCCCGTACGGGCCGGAGGGCGGTGACGCGATCTACACCACGCCGACCGACGGCGGGAGCGCGCCGACCCTCTTCGCGAAGGTGCCGGGCGCCACGGTGACGCCGCACGACGCCACCAACATGATCAAGGACGCCGGGTTCACCAACGCACCGGGCAAGGAGAGCATCGGCGGCATGGCCCTCTCCGAGGACGGCTCGACGCTGTACGCGGTGAACCTGCTGACCCGGCGCCTGGTCAGCTTCGACGCGACCGGGGCCACCGCGTCCGCGCCGAAAGCGACGGTGCGCATCCCGGACCCGGGCTGCGCGAACCCCGGCGACTGGCGGCCGTTCGGTCTTCAGGTCCACGACAACAAGCTCTACGTCGGTGGCGTGTGCAGCGCAGAGAGCACACAGCAGCGCGAAGACCTGAAAGCCGTCGTCTACGCCTACGACGGCGAGCGGTTCGACACCGTGCTGACCCAGCCGCTCACCGCCAAGCGCGGCTCCGTCTTCGGTTCCAACGACGTCGAGCAGGCCACCCACTGGAACCCGTGGAACACCTCCCTGGCCACCTGGGACGAGCGGAAGGTGGGCAACGTCTTCATCGATCCGCAGCCGGAGCTCGCCTCCCTCGCCTTCACCCGCGACGGTTCGATGGTCCTCGGTTTCCGCGACCGGTTCATGGACGTCGTGAGCTGGGGTGGACTGGACCCGAGGCCGGACAACGACGCCCCGGAAAACGGCATGGCCGGCGGTGACATCAACATGGCCTGTGCCACTCCCACCGGTGAATACGAGTGGGAAGGCACCGGGAACTGCCCGAACCACGCCACCCCCGCCACCGGTGGCGGCCAGGACGCAAGTGTCGCCGAGTACTTCCCGGGCGACTTCTTCGGCAACGGAGTTCACGCAGAGACCGCGCTGGGGTCCGTGGCCTACATTCCGCAGCAGCAGTGGGTCGTCAGCACGGAGTTCGACCCGACCGTCAACGTCGCGACCTCCGGGACCGGTTACCACAACGTCACGACCGGTCAGGGCCCGGGCAACGCTCCGGCCGCCAACGCGTACCAGTTCGTCAGTCGGGAACAGAGCGGGTTCGGCAAGGCCGGTGGGCTCGGCGATATCGCCTATGAGGCGGCGAACGCGCCGATCCAGATCGGCAACCGGGTCTGGTTCGACGGCGACCACAATGGGATCCAGGACCCCGAGGGGCGCAACGAGGTGCCGCTGCCGGACGCGACGATCAACCTGCTCGACGCCGACGGCAAGCAGGTCGCCACGACCACGACCGATGCCGCCGGCGAGTACTACTTCGGTGGCGTCGGCGCCGCCTACGAGCTCAAGCCGGGTGCGAAGTACACGGTGCAGTTCGATGTGTGTACCGCGGACACCAGCGAGGTGCCGACTCAGCCGGCGGCCACCAAGCTGCGGTTCACGCTCCCGCGGGCCGGTGACAACCGGGCTCATGACTCGAATGTGACCCCGCCGAAGACCGGGCGGCTGTGCGACG
This sequence comes from Streptomyces sp. NPDC007983, assembly GCF_042958345.1. NCBI lineage: Bacteria > Bacillati > Actinomycetota > Actinomycetes > Kitasatosporales > Streptomycetaceae > Streptomyces > Streptomyces sp. NPDC007983. The sequence continues at coordinate 719,338 of NZ_JBIBJI010000001.1, read as the reverse complement.
GACAGGCACCTGTCACGGCGCCGGACAAGCCGGGAGAGGTCGATCACACCATCGACGCCGGTGTATACATCCACAAGGCGAAACCGCCGACTCCGACGCCGACGCCCACCCCGTCGTCGTCCGAGCCGCCGTCCCATGAGCCGCCCGCGTCCGAGCCGCCCAACCATCCGGGCCCCCAGTCCGGCGGAGGATCGGGGACCGGTGGAGGCTCGGGGACCGGCGGCGAATCGGGGACCGGTGGAGGATCGGGCAGTGGTGGAGGCGGTGGGTCGCTGGCCAACACAGGCACGTCCGGCCTGCTGAAGATCATCTCCCTCAGTGCCCTGCTGGCCGGTGCGGGCGCGGCAGCCGCATTCGTGACCCGGAAGCGTCGCGCCGGGCAGCACTGAGACACCACGGAAAGACGGGTGATCCGCCCGTAAGCGCCGACGAGCCCCGTCCGTACCCGGACGGGGCTCGTTCGCGGCTGGTCCCGACGAGCCTTATATCCCGCCCTCGGACATCCCGTGCACCGCCGGGATCGTGCCGAGCCGGCCCTTCTGGAAGTCCTCGAACGCCTGCTGCAGCTCCGCGCGGGTGTTCATCACGAAGGGGCCGTAGTGCGCCATGGGCTCACGGATCGGCCGGCCGCCGAGGAGGACGACCTCCAGGTCCGGCGTGTGGGAGTCCTGCTTCTCGTCCGCGCGCACGGTCAGCGAGGAGCCGGCGCCGAACACCGCGGTCTGGCCGAGGTGTATCGGGCGGCGCTCGGCACCGACCGTGCCGCGGCCCGCGAGCACGTACGCGAGGCCGTTGAAGTCCTCACGCCAGGGCAGGGTTATCCCGGCGCCCGGCGCCAGCGTGGCGTGCACCATCGTGATCGGGGTGTGCGTGATGCCGGGTCCCTCGTGACCGTCCAGCTCACCGGCGATGACGCGCAGCAGCGCGCCGCCGTCCGGGGAGGTCAGCAGCTGGACCTGGCCACCGCGGATGTCCTGGTAGCGCGGCGGCATCATCTTGTCCTCGGCCGGGAGGTTCACCCACAGCTGGAGGCCGTGGAAGAGGCCGCCGGACACGACGAGGTGCTCCGGCGGCGCCTCGATGTGCAGCAGGCCCGAGCCGGCCGTCATCCACTGGGTGTCGCCGTCGGTGATGGTGCCGCCACCGCCGTTGGAGTCCTGGTGGTCGAAGATCCCGTCGATGATGTACGTGACGGTCTCGAAGCCGCGGTGGGGGTGCCAGGGGGTGCCCTTGGGCTCGCCCGGCGCGTACTCCACCTCGCCCATCTGGTCCATCATGATGAACGGGTCGAGGTGCTGGTAGTCGATCCCGGCGAAGGCGCGCCGCACCGGGAATCCCTCGCCCTCGAAGCCACCGGGCGCGGTGGTGACGCCGAGCACCGGGCGGGGACGCGCCTCGGCGGGCGCAGCGACCCGGGGCAGGGTCAGGGGGTTGTCTACGGTCACTGCGGGCATGACGGCCTCCTCGGTCGTTCACCATTCAACTTAATTGAAGGCTGAACGACCCGCAAGAGGGACCCTATTCCCGCTCTAGTGGGACACGAGGGGCATGAGGTGCGGGTCACCCGTCCGCGAAGCGATGGCGTCTAGCCATACATGCGCCGCATGGCGAAGTCGACCATCTGCTCCACCGCCTTCGCGTCGAAGACCATGCGGTGCTCACCCTCCATGTCGAGGACGAAGCCGTAGCCGGTCGGCAGCAGGTCGATCACCTCGGCACCGGTGATCACGAAGTACTTGGACTCCTTGCCCGCGTACCGCCGCAGCTCCTTGAGCGAGGTGAACATCGGGATCACCGGCTGCTGGGTGTTGTGCAGCGCGAGGAAACCCGGGTTGTCACCGCGCGGACAGTAGACCTTGGAGGTCGCGAAGATCTGCTGGAAGTCCTCCGCCGCCATCGAGCCCGTGGTGAAGGCGCGCACCGCGTCCGCGAGGGACGGCGGCGAGGGCTCGGGGTACAGCGGCTGCCCACCGTAGCCGGGACCCGGCTGTGAGTGGTGTGACGAATGCGGCTGCTGTTGCGGCGGAGGTGGCGGAGCGGCGTAGCCCTGCCCTGCGCTCGCGTTCTGGTCGTAGCCGTACATGCCCCGAAGCGTACTGAGTCACAGTTACCCGGTTGAGGGTTGCCCTTTATTACCCACGGGTAGCATCATGGCGGAACCGGATTGACTGCGCCGGACTGCTGATCGATACCGCGCCAAGAAGAGGTCCCGCCTCTCCCGAGCCTTACGGAGCCGTCGCCATGGGGCACTACAAGTCGAATCTCCGCGACATCGAGTTCAACCTCTTCGAGGTGCTCGGCCGCGACACGCTGTACGGCACCGGACCGTTCGCGGAGATGGACGTCGAGACCGCCAAGAGCGTGCTCGCCGAGATATCCCGGCTCTCGGAGAACGAGCTGGCCGCCTCCTACGCCGACGCGGACCGCAACCCGCCGGTCTTCGACCCGAAGACGCACACGGCGCCGCTGCCCGAGTCGTTCAAGAAGAGCTACCAGGCGTACATGGACGCCGAGTGGTGGCGGCTCGGGGTCCCGGAGAGCCTCGGCGGCACCTCCTGCCCGCGCTCGCTGCTGTGGGCCTCGGCCGAGACGATCCTCGGCGCCAACACCCCGATCTGGATGTACGCCTCCGGTCCGTCCTTCGCGGGCGTCCTGCACGACGAGGGCACCGAGGAGCAGCTGAAGATCGCGCAGCTGATGGTGGACAAGCAGTGGGGCTCCACCATGGTGCTGACCGAGCCCGACGCGGGCTCGGACGTGGGCGCCGGCCGCGCCAAGGCGGTCCAACAGGAGGACGGCACCTGGCACATCGAGGGCGTGAAGCGGTTCATCACCTCCGGTGAGCACGACGTCTCCGACAACATCATCCACTTCGTGCTGGCCCGCCCCGAGGGCGCGGGACCGGGCACCAAGGGGCTGTCGCTGTTCATCGTCCCCAAGTACGACTTCGACTGGGACAGCGGCGAGCTGGGCGAGCGCAACGGCGTCTACGCGACCAACGTCGAGCACAAGATGGGTCTGCGCGTCTCCAACACCTGCGAGCTGACCTTCGGCGCCGACGCCCCGGCCAAGGGCTGGCTGCTGGGCGAGAAGCACGACGGCATCCGCCAGATGTTCAAGATCATCGAGTTCGCGCGGATGATGGTCGGCACGAAGGCCATGGCCACCCTGTCCACCGGCTACCTCAACGCGCTGGAGTACGCCAAGGAGCGCGTCCAGGGCCCGGACCTGGCGGCCTTCACCGACAAGACCGCCCCGCGCGTCACCATCACCCACCACCCGGACGTGCGCCGCTCGCTCATGACGCAGAAGGCGTACGCGGAGGGCCTGCGCGCGCTCGTCCTCTACACCGCCTCCGTCCAGGACGAGATCATGGTCAAGGAGGCCGCGGGCGAGGACGCCTCGGCCGACTCCCGCCTCAACGACCTGCTGCTGCCGATCGTCAAGGGCTACGGCTCGGAGAAGGCGTACGAGCAGCTGGCGCAGTCCCTGCAGACCATCGGCGGCTCCGGCTACCTCCAGGAGTACCCGCTGGAGCAGTACATCCGGGACGCCAAGATCGACACCCTCTACGAGGGCACCACCGCCATCCAGGGCCAGGACTTCTTCTTCCGCAAGATCGTCCGGGACCAGGGCCAGGCGCTGACCGTCCTCTCCGAGGAGATCAAGAAGTTCCTGGCGGAGGCCGCGGGCGGCGAGGAGCTGGCCCCGGCCCGCGACCGGCTCGCCCAGGCCGCGGTCGACCTGGAGGGCATCGTGGGCGCCATGCTCACCGACCTCTCGGCCACCGAGCAGGACGTCAGCTCGATCTACAAGGTCGGCCTCAACGCCACCCGGCTGCTGCTCGCCTCCGGCGACGTGGTGATCGGCTACCTCCTCCTGCGGGGCGCGGCCGTCGCCACGGAGAAGCTGGGCGGCGCCGCCACCAAGGACGTGCCGTTCTACGAGGGCAAGATCGCGGCCGCGAAGTTCTTCGCCAACGAGATCCTGCCGGGCGTCTCGGTGCAGCGCGCGCTGGCCGAGTCCGTCACCAAGGAGCTGATGGACCTGGACGAGGCCGCTTTCTGAGCCGTGCGGCCCTCGGTCCGACAGACCCGGGAGCCGGCCGCCCCTCTCCTTCACCGGGGGGCGACCGGCTCCCGCCTTGTCAGCTCTCCTGATCGGGCGGATGCTCCCGCAGGGCCCGCTCCACCTCCTCACGCGCCCGGCGCCGCAGCTCCTCGCCCTGCGCCAGCAGCTCCTCCACCGTCTCCTGCCCGGCCCCGGGCGGGCGCGGCCGGGCCCGCAGCTTGGTGAGCAGGTCCTGGCACGCCTCGTCCTCGGAGGCGAAGCGGCTGACGTCCCTGTCCACCGAGCGCTCCCACAGCCCCGTCACCCAGCCGCCGTCCGGCGCGGGCCGCAGGAAGTAGTAGGCGTCCGGCTGGACTTCGATGTCCCGCACGCCGGGAATGTCGTACAAAGCGTCCGGGACCTGCTCGGCGCGCAGCACCCGGACGAGTTCCGTTCTGTCCACGGGACCAGGATGCGCGGTCAGTTCAGCGGCCGCAGGTTACCCGCGGCAACGAGCTGGGGAATCGAAGGACCCGTCAGATACTGCAGCCCGTCACCCGGCTGACCGAACCAGGGCCGGATGGGCCCGGCGTCCACCAGGAACGGCTTGGTGACCTCGTAGAGGTGGTAGCCGTAGGGGTAGGCCGGATCGTAGGTGTCCAGGTTGCTCGGCGGCAGCGCACGCTCCGCGTACGGGGTGCCCGCCGGGGCGAGGAAGTGGCCGAAACCGCTGCCGAAGAGGTCGACCTTCTGACCCGCCTTCAGCGTGATGGTGGTCTTGAGCGGTACGCCGTTCAGCAGGACCCAGCCGTCCGGGTACGGGTACCACCAGCCGCCGGTCCGCTCGTTCCAGTAGCACGTCAAGAACGCGGAGGCGGACAGGCCGTCCAGCCGCTCGTAGCCCTTCAGCATCTTTCCGATCGCGCCCGTGCGGGGCAGTTCGGCGGGGCCGAGCCGCCAGTCGCCCTTGTAGTACCGCTGGAAGGGCTGTGTGGGTGCGGAGTTGGTTCCCCCGGTGCGGTGTGTGGTGGGACAGGGTGGGTGGCCCTTGGCGCCGCCTTCGGCTCCGTCCTTCTCCGCCGCTGCATCGGGTGAGGGCTTGGGCGCCGGAGCCGGGGCGGGCAGCCGTCCGGCGGGGAGCGGTCCGGCGGGTTGTGCCAAGGCCTGTCCTCCGCCGCACAGCAGCAGCAGCGACCCCAGGATGAGGAGGAGGTGTCGAAGAACGCGCATCCGCTGTCCCCTTGAGTGCGATGGTGAGCGGTTAAGGGGACTATTGGCCGATACGCGACTTTTATACCGCCGGTCTGACGTGCTTTCATCAGATTGGATCAACGCGACCCCACGGATGGGTCCTCCTCACGACCCGTACCTGGGCACCTCACCCCGGCAGGCAAGGCGGTCCCGAATCTATGCTGATGTCATGAGCGCACACCCCGGCATCGACCGCGGCCATACCGATGACCTGATGTCCTTCCTCCGCGCCAGCCCCTCGCCGTACCACGCGGTGGCGAACACGGCGGAGCGCCTGGAGAAGGCGGGTTTCCGGCAGGTCGAGGAGACGGCGGCCTGGGACGGCGCGGCGGGCGGGCGGTATGTGCTGCGGGGCGGCGCGATCGTCGCCTGGTACGTGCCGGAGGACGCGAGCCCGTCCACTCCGTACCGGATTGTCGGCGCTCACACCGACTCTCCCAATCTGCGCGTCAAGCCGATCCCCGACACCGGCGCCCACGGCTGGCGGCAGATCGCCGTCGAGATCTACGGCGGCGCGCTCCTCAACACCTGGCTCGACCGCGACCTCGGGCTCTCCGGCCGGATCACCCTGCGGGATGGCTCCAGCCGCCTCGTCACCGTCGACAGACCCCTGCTGCGCGTGCCCCAGCTCGCCGTCCACCTCGACCGGTCCGTCAACACCGACGGGCTGAAGCTCGACAAGCAGCGCCATATGACGCCGATCTGGGGGCTGGGCAGCGCCGAGGAGGGCGACCTCATCCGGTTCGTCGCCGAGGAGACCGGGGTGGCGGCCGAGGACGTGACGGGCTGGGACCTGATGGTGCACAGCGTCGAGCCGCCCGCCTATCTCGGCCGGGACCACGAGCTGGTCGCCGGGCCACGGATGGACAACCTGCTGTCCGTGCACGCCGGGACGGCCGCGCTCACCGCCGCCGCGGCCCGCCCGGAGCTGCCGTACATCCCGGTGCTCGCCGCCTTCGACCACGAGGAGAACGGCAGCCAGTCCGACACCGGGGCCGACGGCCCGCTGCTCGGGAACGTGCTCGAACGTTCCGTCTACGCGCGCGGCGGCGGCTACGAGGACCGGGCGCGGGCCTTCGCGGGCACCGTCTGCCTGTCCTCCGACACCGGCCACGCGGTCCACCCCAACTACGCCGAACGCCACGAACCGGGCCACCACCCGCGGCCCAACGGAGGACCCATCCTCAAGGTCAACGTCAACCAGCGGTACGCCACCGACGGCTCCGGGCGGGCCGTCTTCGTCGCCGCGTGCGAGCGCGCGGGCGTGCCCTGGCAGAGCTTCGTATCCCACAACGCCATGCCGTGCGGCACCACGATCGGACCGATCACCGCCGCCCGGCACGGCATCGCCACCGTCGACATCGGCGTCGCCATCCTGTCCATGCACTCCGCGCGCGAACTGTGCGGCGCGCAGGACCCGCGGCTGCTCGCCAAGGCACTCACCGCCTTTCTGGAGGGCTGAGTTGGACTTCTCCCTGCTGGGCCCGGTGACCGTGACCACAGGCCCCGCGGCGGCCCCCGTCGAGCTTCCGCTGGGACCGGCCAAGCGCCGCAGCGTGCTCGCGATGCTGCTCCTGCGTCCCAACTCGACCGTCTCGGTCGACCAGTTGGTCTCCGGACTGTGGGAGGACGAGCCGCCCGCCCACGCCCGTACCGTCATCCAGGGCCATGTCTCCCGGCTGCGCGCGGCCCTCGCCGAGGGCGGCGCCGACGAACACGGCGTCGAGCTGACCACCCACAGCTCCGCCTATCTGCTCCGGCTGCCCGCCTCGCTCGTGGACACCGTGCGCTTCGACGACCTGGTGGCCCGGGCCGACCCCGAGTCCGCCCCGGCCGACGCCGTGCCGATGCTGCGGCAGGCGCTCGGGCTGTGGCGCGGCCCGGCGCTCACCGGGACGGTGGCCAGCCCGCCGTTCGCGGCGGCCGCGCACGCCCTGGAGGAGCGGCGGCTGACCGCCGTGGAGGCCCTGGCCCGGGCGCACGGGGCGCTCGGCGAGTACGAGAAGGCGGCGGGGGTGCTGCATCCGGCGGCCCTCGGCAATCCGCTGCGCGAGGGGCTGATCGCGGATCTGATGCTGGTGCTGTACCGCACCGGGCGGCAGTCCGACGCGATCGCCTGGTTCCACCGCACCCGCGAGATGCTGGCCGACGACCTGGGCGTCGACCCGGGGGAGCGGCTGAGCGCCGCGTACCAGGAGATCCTGCGGGCGGTGCCCGCGGCGGAACCGCCGCCCGACCCGCGTGTCCCCCGCGACCCGCGTGAGCCGCGCGACCCCCGCGTCGGCGGTGAGACGGCGTCACCGGCCGCCCCTGCCGCGTCAGCGGCGGCCTCCGGCCCCGCGCCGGAGCTGCTGCCCCGGCCGCCCGCCGGATTCCTGGGCCGGGACGGGGAGTTGGCCGAGCTGACCCGGCTGGCGCTGCCCGCCGCCGGGCAGGACCACCCGTACGGCGGCGCCCCCGCCGGGCTCCCCGCCGAGGGCGGCATCACCCTCGTCACCGGGCCCGCCGGGGTCGGCAAGACGGGCCTGGCCGTGCACTGGGGCCACGCCTACGCCGCCGCCTTCCCCGACGGGCGGCTCTTCGCCGATCTGCGCGGGTTCAGCGGTGGCGAGGAGGTGGAACCCGCCGCCGTGCTGCGCGAGTTCCTGCTCGCCATGGGCACCCCCGCCGACCAGATACCGCCCTCGGAGCAGGCCGCGGGGGCGCTCTACCGCTCGCTGGTGGCCCAGCGGCGGCTGCTGGTGGTGCTGGACAACGCGAGCAGTTCGGCCCAGGTGCGCCCGCTGCTGCCCGGCGGCCCGCACTGCGCCACGCTGGTCACCAGCCGGTCCCGGCTGGACGGGCTGATCGCCACCGACGCGGCCCGCCCGGTGCGGCTGCACGCGCTCGGCCCCGAGGACGGGGCGGCCCTGATCGGCGCGCTGCTCGGCCCCGACCGGGTCGCCGAGGACCCGGCCGCCGCCGAGGAGCTGGTGACGCTGTGCGACGGGCTGCCGCTCGCGCTGCGCGCCGCCTCCGCCCAGCTGGTGGCCCGGCCGCGGTGGCGGCTGGCCCGGCTGGCCACCGCGCTCCGCGACGAGCGGCGGCGGCTGGCCCTGCTGTCGGCGGAGGACGCCGGGGTGGCGGCCGCGCTGCGCAACTCGGTGGCCCGGCTCTCCGCGGACGACGCGCAGCTGCTGCGGGCGCTGGGCGCCGGTTTCGCCCGGGAGGTCAACACCGCTGAGGCGGCCGCGCTGTCCGGGGCGGACCCCGACCTGATCCAGGACTCCCTGGAGCGGCTTGCCGAGATGCATCTGCTGGACGAGGAGGCCACCAACCGCTACGTCATGAGTGACCTGGTGAAACTCTTCGCCCAGGGCGACGGCGGCCGGGGCGCGGGGCCGTCCGGCGAGGGCTCGGGCGGGCCGCAGGAGGGGGCCGGTCCGCCGTGAAAAGGGGGCGTGCGGTGGGGCGTTAGTGAGGCGTTAGCGCTCGGCAGCCGGACGGCAGCGATACGCCAGCGGCCCCGGACAGAGTTGTTGTCGTACCGGACAGCAGCCGAACCTCACCGGGGGAACCCACCATGTCGCACGCCACCGCCTTCCTCGCCCGCCACTCCCGCGCCCTCCGCTCGGTCGCCGCGGGCCTGACGGTCGTCGCCGCGGGCCTGACCCTCACGGCCTGCGGCGACAACGACGGTACGGGTGCCAAGAGCTCGGGCAAGGCCGAGTCCTCGGCCACGGCCCAGGCCGAGCAGGGCGGCGCCGACGCCGGGGCCCAGGGCAGCGGCGAGAGCGGCACCGGCGGCGGGAACGGAACCGGCGGGAACGGCACCGGCGGCGCCAAGGGCGGTGCGCAGGGCAGCGGCACCGGCGGTACGCAGGACACCGAGGAGAAGGCCGGGAAGAGCGGGGGCGCGGCCTCGCAGAACGGCGGCGGCTCCGGGTCGGACGACACCCAGGAGATCGGCAGCTGCGACGTCGACAAGGCCGCGGTGGAGGTCCAGGCCGTCAGGCGGCCCGTCAACCACCTGCTGCTGAAGTTCACCAACCGGGCCGGGGTGGACTGCAACGTCCCCTACTACCCCATCCTCCGCTTCGGCAACGCGCAGGCCGCCACCCCGGCCGCCGAGGACACCAAGCCGCAGGCCGTCGTCACACTGGCCCCCGGCGAGTCCGCCTACGCGGGCATCACCACCTCCAGCGGCGACGGCTCGGGCTCGGGCGGCGCCAAGGAGTCCCAGCTCGAGGTGTTCCTCAAGGGTCTCGACAACTCGACCACCGTGAGTCTGCCGGGCGGCGGGGTGTACGTCGACAGCTCCGCGCAGGTGACCTACTGGCAGAGCACCGCCTCCGACGCGCTCACCTGGTAATCGGCGCGCCCGGCGCGCCAAGGGTTTCCCAGACGGACACGTAGCCGTCTCCCCCCGGCTACGTGTCCCCGACGGCCCCCGCCTCCGGCGGGGGCCGTCCGTTGTCCCGTCGTGTCCCACCGCGCCACCGCCGATGTCCCGCGCCCGGCCGTCCCCGTGATGGTTCCGGCAGGTCAGAGGAGTGCGACGGGACGGGACGTCCCATGGGACACACGCTCCCCCGAAAACCCCCGCCCTCCGGCCGAGAGTGGTTCCCGTCGCCGCGGCGGACCGGCCCGGCGGCCTCGGCCGAGCGGCTCCGACGGCCAGTCGGCCCGCTCTTTCGTCACAGGGGGATTCCACACATGACGCACTCCACCACACCCGCCCGGCGCCGGACCGTCCTGCGCACGGTGCTCCCCACGATCGCCGCGGCGTCCATCGGCGCCGCCGGACTCGTGGGCTGCTCGGGCGGCGGGGACACCGGCGGCCATGACGCGAAGGCGGAAAAGGCGGGCAAGGCCCAGGCGGCCGGCAAGAACGCCATGAGCCGTGACACGAAGGCCGCGAAGGGCAAGGGCGCCGCCCTCGAGCTGAAGACGACCAGCGGGGAGTTCGGCACCAAGGCGGCGGCCGCGGCCGACTTCCCCACCTGGGGCACGCGCTGGATCGTCCACGAGACGGCCGACCCCGGCTCCCGTTCCGTCGGCATGATCAACAAGAGCGCCGCGGGGCAGGACCGCATCACCGCCGACTACCAGGTCGACACCGGCAAGAAGGCGTGCGAGGGCGGCGCCTGCTCGACGTACATGGCGCACATCACCGGGCCGGTCAACGGCTTCCTGACCGTCCTCGCGGTGGACATCCCCGAGGACTCGCTGCCCGGCGTCCCCGTGCAGAACGGCGGTCAGCAGCCGCCGAAGCCGCCCCAGCCCGGCGGCACCCGCGCCGAGGCGCTGCAGCGCGCCGCCACCTGGCTCACGGCCAACGGCGGCGGCCGGGTCCCGTACAGCCAGGCCAAGATCTGGAAGGACGGCTTCCGTCAGGACTGCTCGGGCTATGTCTCCATGGCGCTGGGCCTGAAGGCGCCCGGCACCAACACCGTGGGCCTCACCGGCTCCGGCATCACCAAGCCCATCGCCGTGGGCGACCTCAAGCCGGGCGATCTGCTGATCGACGCCTCCGGCGACAACAACACCCGCCACGTGGTGATGTTCGAGAAGTGGAACAACGACGCCCACACCTCGTACACCTCCTACGAGCAGCGCGGTGACTTCGGTACGGACCACACGACCCGTACCTACGGCCTGGAGCCGGGCAGCGAGTACAAGCCCTACCGACCGCTGAAGTTCACGGACTGAGCGGAAAGTTCACGGCCTGGTCCGTAAGCGATCCGGTTCCGGTAACGAGCGGCACGTCCACCTCGGGGGTGTGGACGTGCCGCTCGCCATGTTCATGATCCACATGCTCCAATGGGAAGCGTGCCAGCGCATCCGAATCAGTCCGAGAATCCACGACGAAAGCCGCTCGCCCCGCTTCCCGAGGAACTTTCCGGCCCGGTACGGGAATTCGTGACCGCTCTGCGCCACATGCACGGCGAACTGGGCCTGAGCCTCAAGGAGCTGGAGGGGCGGCTGCCCGCCAGCCGCTCCTCGCTCTCCCGCTATCTGCGCGGCCAGAGCCTCCCCGACGAACGGCTCCTGGTCCAGTGGGGCAAGCTCTCCTTCACCGCCGAGGACCGGCTGCCCGAGCTGGTGAGGCTGCTCCACCGGGCCAACGAGGCGGCCCCCGCCGAGGAGCCCGGGGCGGCCGTCGCGGCCGACGGCGTCCCGGCGCCGTCCCCGGAGGACCGGACGCCCCGGCGGCGGCTGCGGCTCATCCTCGCGGCGGTGGGCACGGTCGCCGTGGCGGCCGGGGCGACGGCCACGGTCATCGCCGCCAGGTCGTCCGACGACGACAAGCCCTCCCCGGGCGCCGCGGCGCGGATCACCGTCTACAACACCGAGAAGGACTGCCGGGACAAGCGCGTCCGCACCTGCTCGCTGGGGCTGGCCGAGGATCCGTACATGGCCTACCGGCCCGCGAACATCGCCGGGCGGGCGTGGCACGGCGACGTCCTGCGCGCCGACTGCCGCATCGCCAACGGCGTCACCGTCACCGACGAGGCGGGCGGCCACAGCAGCATGTGGTTCCGCGTCGTGAAGGACGGCAAGCGGATGTGGATCCCGGCCATCCGGATCGATCATGACCAGGTGCAGTACACGACGCTCCGCAACTGCCCCGACTAGCCGGACTCCTCCTCGTCCAGCCCGGCCAGCACCAGCGGCAGCCGGGCCGCGCCGCCCTCGGTGACCCGGACCGGAACGCCCCAGTCCTGCTGGTGCACATGGCAGGCCGGGTACTCGTTCTCAGGGTCGTCGTCGCAGGACGCGGCCATCGCCGAGACGTGCAGCACGCCCTCGGTGACCCCCTCGGCCAGGACCAGTTCGCGGCGCAGATCCGTGCCCGCGCCCTCACCGCCCGCCAGCAGCCGGGGCGGGGTGGAGCTGACCAGCAGCCGGGTGGAGGGGCCGTAGCGGGTGTCCAGCTTCTGGCCCGCGGGCGCCTGGAAGACCACGTCCAGCCGGAGCGTGCCCGGGGCGATGTCGGTGGCGGCGCGCTGGGTGCGGTGGGCCACCGCCTCGACCCGTACGGCCTCCTCGGGCAGCCGCAGCCGGGTCAGCCGGTGCCGGGCGGACTCCACGACCACGATGTCCTGGTCGACCAGCACCGCGCCGGACGGCTCGCGCAGATCCGTGGCGAGCGTGGAGACCTCGCCGGTGGCCGGGTCGTAGCGGCGCAGCGCGTGGTTGTAGGTGTCCGCGACGGCGACCGAGCCGTCGGGCAGCGCGGTGACGCCCAGCGGATGCTGCAGCAGGGCCTGGCCGGCGGCGCCGTCCCGGTGGCCGAAGTCGAAGAGCCCGGTGCCGACGGCGGTACGGACGGCGAAGCCGTCGCCGTCCCGCTCGACCCAGCGCACCGCGGAGCTCTCGGAGTCGGCGACCCACAGCCGGTCGCCGCTCGCGGCGAGCCCGGAGGGCTGGGAGAACCACGCCTGGTCCGCGGGCCCGTCCACCAGGCCCTCGTTGGTGGTCCCGGCGGCGGCCGCGACGACCTGGGTCTCCGGCTCGTACGTCCACAGCTGGTGCACGCCCGCCATGGCGATCCACAGCCGGCCGGCGAACCAGGCGAGGTCCCAGGGGGAGGACAGGTCGATGTCGCGGGCGGGTCCCTCGGCGGGCGAGCCCTGCCACCACTGGCGGCCGGTCCCGGCGAGCGTGGTGACCTCACCGGTCGCGGGGTCGAAGCGGCGCAGCGCGTGGTTCACGGTGTCGGCGACCGCCACCGTGCCGTCGGGCAGCGCGGCGAGGCCCTGCGGCTCGCTGAACCGGGCCCGGTCCGCCGGGCCGTCGGTGAAGCCGCGCTCGCCGGCGCCGATCCGCCGCAGCACCCGCTCACCGTCCGCCGCCAGCTCCACCAGCTGGTGGCGGGTGGTGTCGGAGACCAGGAAGGTGCCGCCGGGCAGCAGCAGCGCCTTGCCGGGGAAGCGCAGCTCGGTGGGGACCGGCTCCGGCGGCACGTACGGGCCGTCGCCGCGGCGCAGGGTGCCCTTGGCCGCGTGCTCGGCCTCCAGCTGCCCCACCAGGGTCTCGATGGCGTGGGCGTGGCCCTCGCCCGCGTGCTGGGCGACCACGTACCCCTCGGGGTCGATCACGACGAGGGTGGGCCAGGCCCGCACCGCGTAACTCTTCCAGGTGGCCAGCTCCGGGTCGTCGAGGACCGGGTGGTGCACCTCGTAGCGCTCGACGGCGTCCACGACGGCCCGGTGGTCGGCCTCGTGGACGAACTTCGGCGAGTGCACTCCGACGATCACGACGGTGTCGCGGTGCTTCTCCTCCAGCTCGCGCAGCTCGTCCAGGACGTGCAGACAGTTCACACAGCAGAACGTCCAGAAGTCGAGGATGACGATGCGGCCTCGCAGATCCGCGAGACCGAGGTCTTTGCCGCCGGTGTTGAGCCAGCCGCCTCGCCCGGTCAGCTCGGGGGCGCGGACGCGTGCACGTGGAGCCATGTCCCCATCCAACATCAGGTGGGGGAAACGCATTCCCGCGGGCCGGTTCGACCGGCTCGCCCCGGTCCGTCCCGGTCCGCCGTGCGGGGCGCCGCGCACGGCCGCCGCCGACACGCGGCAAGCCGCCGTTCCGGGCCTACGATCGGACTCGAAGCACTGCCCTCGCGCGCGTGGGCAGCGTAACTTGAAGCCACACACCTGCACCCAGCCCGCGTACCAACCGCCCGAGGGGTCCCGTGACCGTCCATCCCAGCCTTCAGACCTCCATCGACGCCTGGACGCATTCCATCGACGCCATATCGGAGTTGGTGAACCCGCTCGCGGAGAGCGAATGGAACCGCGCCACCGAATGCCCGGGCTGGTCGGTGCGGGACGTCGTCTCGCACGTGATCGGCCTCGAGTGCGAGATGCTCGGTGATCCGCGCCCCATCCACTCCCTGCCGCGCGACCTGTTCCACATGACCGGCGAGCTGGGGCGTTACCACGAGGTCCAGGTCGACGTGCGGCGCTGCCACACGGCCCCCGAGATGACCTCCGAGCTGGAGTACACCGTCATCCGGCGGTCCCGTCAGCTGCGCAACGAGAAGCGGCAGCCGGAGACGATGGTGCGCTGGCCCGGCGGTGGCGAGGTGTCCCTCGAAGAGGCCCTGACCCGCCGGGCCCTCGATGTGTGGGTGCACGAGCAGGATCTGCGGCGGGCCCTGAACCAGCCCGGCAACCTGGACTCGCCGGGCGGGTACCTCACCCGGGACGTGCTGCTGGCCGCGCTGCCGAAGGTGGTCGCCAAGGACGCGGGCGCGGCGCCGCAGTCGGCGGTGGTCTTCGACGTGAACGGACCGATCGAGTTCATGCGCACCGTGCGGGTGGACGCGGACGGCCGGGCCACGATCGACGGCAGTGTGTCCCTGGGCCCGACCGTCACGCTCTCCCTGGACTGGGAGACGTACGTGCGGCTCGCCTGCGGCCGGGTGCGCGCCGAGGCCGTCGCCGAACAGGTGAAGGTCGAGGGGGACCAGCAGCTGGCCGACGCCATCCTGGCGCACTTCGCGATCACCCCGTGACCGGGTAAGGGGCTCACGCCGGTACGTGCACCGCCTCGACGCGGCTCGCGACCACGCGCTCGCGCTCCCGGCGGTGCGCGCGGCCGCGCAGCCGCAGGATCTGGGAGACGCCGAGCGCCTGGAGCACGAACACCACCGCGAAGGCGATGCGGAAGTCGTCACCGGTCATGTCCAGGAGTACGCCGATGGCGAGCAAAGTACTCATCGAGGCCGTGAATCCGCCCATGTTGACGATCCCGGAGGCGGTTCCGGTCCGCTCGGGCGGGTTGGCGGGGCGGGCGAAGTCGAAGCCGATCATCGACGCGGGCCCGCACGCGCCGAGCACCGCGCACATGACGGCCAGCATCCACAGCGGCGCGTGGTCGCCCGGCCAGCACAGCACGGTGCCCCACACCAGCGCGGTGGCGCCGACCGTGCCGAGGGCCAGCGGGGTGCGGGCGGCGTGGTGGCGGGCGATGACCTGCCCGTAGACCAGGCCGATCACGATGTTGGACAGCACCACCACCGTCAGCAGCTCACCGGCGACCCCGCGGGACAGCCCCTGTGCCTCCACCAGGAACGGCATCCCCCACAGCAGCAGGAAGACCATGGCGGGGAACTGGGTGGTGAAGTGCGTCCACATGCCCAGCCGGGTGCCGGGCTCACGCCAGGCGTCCACGATCTGCCGGCGCACGAAGCTCTTGTCCGTCCGGGACGCGGGCGGCGGTTCGTGCCCCTCCGGGTGGTCCTTGAGGAAGAGCAGCACCAGGACGAGGATGACCACCCCGCCGACCGCGCTGCCCGCGAAGGTCGGGGTCCAGCCGACGCTGTGCAGGGTCTGGGCGATCACCAGCGTGGAGACCAGGTTGCCCGCCATCCCGATCAGCCCGGCTATCTGCCCGACCAGCGGCCCCCGGCGGGCCGGGAACCAGCGTGAGCCGAGCCGCAGCACGCTGATGAACGTCATCGCGTCACCGCAGCCGAGCAGCGCCCGGGAGCCCAGCGCCATGGGGTACGTGTGGGACAGCGCGAAGCCGAACTGGCCGACGGTGAACAGTACGATCCCCAGCGCCAGCACCTTGCGGGTGCCGAGCCGGTCGACCATCAGCCCGACCGGTATCTGCATCCCCGCGTAGACGAGCACCTGGAGCATGGAGAAGGTCGACAGCGCCGAGGCGTTGATGTGGAAGCGCTCGGCGGCGTCGATCCCGGCCACGCCCAGGCTGGTGCGGTAGACGATGGCGACGAAGTAGACGGCGACGCCCAGGCCCCAGATGGCGACGGCACGCCGTCCCCCGGGCGGGTCCCCGGGCAATCGGGCCGTGGTCATCGCACATCTCCCCGGGCGAGGGTG
Organism: Streptomyces sp. NPDC007983; assembly: GCF_042958345.1. Classification (NCBI taxonomy): domain Bacteria; kingdom Bacillati; phylum Actinomycetota; class Actinomycetes; order Kitasatosporales; family Streptomycetaceae; genus Streptomyces; species Streptomyces sp. NPDC007983. The sequence continues at coordinate 703,202 of NZ_JBIBJI010000001.1, read as the reverse complement.
TTCACCCAGCTGATGTGGCGCTGGACGAACCCGGCCGCCGAGCCCGCGTCCCCGGCGCGCAGGGCGTCCAGGATCTCGGTGTGCTCGGTGATGTTCTTGGCGATCCGGTCCGGCTCGGCGTGCATGGTGGCCACGCCCATCCGCAGCTGCCGGTCGCGCAGCTGGTCGTACAGCTGGGCCAGGATCGTGTTCCCCGCCGCCCGGACGATCTCCGCGTGGAAGCAGCGGTCCGCGGCCGCGAACGCGGCCAGGTCGCCGGTCGCCGCGTGCCCCTTCTGCTCCTCCAGCAGCTCCTCCAGCCGCCGCAGCAGCCGCTCCCCGGCGGGCACCACCTTGGCGACCGCGTGCTGCTCGACCAGCAGCCGGGTCTCCACCACGTCCGCGATCTCCTGGGCGGAGACGGGCAGCACCAGCGCGCCCTTCTTGGGGTAGAGCTTCAGCAGCCCCTCGGCCTCCAGGCGCAGCAGGGCCTCGCGGACCGGCGTACGGGAGACCCCCACGGCCTCGGCCAGCTCGCCCTCGCTCAGCAGCGTGCCGCCCTCGTAGCGGCGCTGGAGAACGGCTTGTTTGACATGGGTGTAGACGCGTTCGGCGGCGGGCGGCGGCTTGGTGGCCGTATCGGCGGTACTCATGATGCGCACAGCATAGATACAAGACGTATGCGCGCCCATCCCCCGTCCGCGATGCGGACGGGGGATCGTGCCGCTAACCCCAGGTGATCAGGCGCTTGGGGCGCTCCAGGATGGCCGCGACGTCCGCGAGCACCTTGGAGCCCAGCTCGCCGTCGACCAGCCGGTGGTCGAAGGAGAGCGCGAGGGTCGTCACCTGGCGCGGCTTGACCTCGCCCTTGTGGACCCACGGCTGGAGCTTGACCGCGCCGAAGGCGAGGATCGCCGACTCCCCGGGGTTGAGGATCGGGGTGCCGGTGTCGATGCCGAAGACGCCGACGTTGGTGATGGTCACCGTGCCGCCGGACATCGCCGCCGGGCTGGTCCTGCCCTCGCGGGCGGTGGACACCAGGTCACCGAGGGCGGCGGCCAGCTCGGGCAGCGTCTTGGCGTGGGCGTCCTTGATGTTCGGGACGATCAGACCGCGCGGGGTGGCGGCGGCGATGCCCAGGTTGACGTAGTCCTTGTGGACGATCTCCTGGTTCTCCTGGTCCCAGGAGGCGTTGACGTCCGGGTTGCGCTTGATGGCCACCAGCAGCGCCTTGGCGACCAGGAGCAGCGGGTTCACCCGCAGCCCGGCCAGCTCCGGGTCCTGCTTGAGGTCGGCGACCAGCTTCATGGTGCGGGTGACGTCGACGGTGACGAACTCCGTGACGTGCGGGGCGGTGAAGGCGCTGTCCACCATCGCCTGCGCGGTGGCCTTCCGTACGCCCTTGACGGGCACCCGGCGCTCCCGCGCGCCCGCGGCGGGGGCCACGGGCTCCGGGGCCGCCGCGGGGGCTTCCGCGGCCGCGTGGACGTCCTCGCGGGTGATGATCCCGCCGGGGCCGGTCGGGGTGATCGTCGCCAGGTCGATCCCGAGGTCCTTGGCGAGCTTGCGGACCGGGGGCTTGGCCAGCGGGCGGGCGGTGCCGGTGTGGCCGTTCAGCTCGGGCGCGGGCTCCGGGCGCACCGGAGCGGCGGGCGCCGCGGGCGCGGGCGCCGGGGCCGGGGCGGCCTCGGCCGCCGGGCGCTGCCCGCCCGGCTGGGCCTTGCGCGGGCGGCGCTTGGTGGAGGAGGGCGCGGCCCCGTAGCCGACCAGGTTGGCCTGGCGCCCCTCCGGCTCGGCGGCCTCGGCCGGGGCCTCGGCGGCGGGTTCCGGCGCGGCGGCGACCTCGGGCACGGCTCCGGCGCCCGGGTCGGTGTCCACCGAGATGATCGCCGTGCCCACGTCCACGGTGGTGCCCTCGCCGAAGCGCAGCTCGTGCACCACCCCGTCGAACGGGATGGGCAGTTCCACCGCGGCCTTGGCGGTCTCGACCTCGCAGACCACCTGACCGTCGGTCACGGTGTCGCCCGGCGCCACCAGCCACTTGAGGATCTCCGCCTCGGTCAGTCCCTCGCCCACGTCGGGCATCTTGAACTCACGGAAGCGCTGCTCGACTGCGGTCATCGTCACGATCTCCTCAAGCCCTTCAGTACGCCAACGCACGGTCTACGGCGTCGAGCACCCGGTCCAGGTCGGGCAGGTACTCGTCCTCCAGCCGCGAGGGCGGGTACGGCGCGTGATAGCCGCCGACCCGCAGCACCGGGGCCTGGAGGTGGTAGAAACACCGCTCGGTGATGCGCGCGGCGATCTCCGCACCGGTCCCCAGGAAAACCGGTGCCTCATGCACCACGACCAGCCTGCCGGTCCGCTCGACGGACCGCTGGACCGTGTCGAAATCGATCGGCGACATCGACCGCAGATCCACGACCTCCAGCGACTTGCCCTCCTCGGCGGCGGCCGCGGCGGCGTCCAGCGCGACCTTCACCATCGGGCCGTAGGCCGCGAGGGTGAGGTCGGTGCCGGGCCGCGCCACCCGCGCGGCGTGCAGGGGGCCGGGGATCGCCGAGGTGTCGACCTCGCCCTTGTCGTGGTAGCGGCGCTTGGGCTCGAAGTAGATCACCGGGTCGTCGCTGCCGATGGCCTGCTGGAGCATCCAGTAGGCGTCGGAGGCGTTGGAGGGCGAGATCACCTTCAACCCGGCGACGTGCGCGAACAGCGCCTCGGGGGACTCGCTGTGGTGCTCGACCGCGCCGATGCCGCCGCCGTACGGGATGCGGATGACGACCGGCATCTTGACCTTGCCGAGCGACCGCGCGTGCATCTTGGCGAGCTGCGTGACGATCTGGTCGTACGCGGGGAAGACGAAACCGTCGAACTGGATCTCCACCACCGGCCGGTAGCCGCGCAGCGCCAGCCCGATCGCGGTGCCGACGATGCCGGACTCGGCCAGCGGGGTGTCGATGACCCGGTCCTCGCCGAAGTCCTTCTGCAGCCCGTCGGTGACGCGGAAGACGCCGCCGAGCTTGCCGACGTCCTCCCCCATGATCAGGACCTTGGGGTCGCTGTCGAGCGCCGTGCGCAGCGACGCGTTGATCGCCTTGGAGAGCGACATCTTCTCAGCGGCCATGTCAGATGCCTTCCTCGGCGGTGACGAACGAAGCCTGGTACGCCGCGAACTGGGCCCGCTCCTCGTCCACGAGGGCGTGGCCGTCGGCGTAGGTGTGCTCGAACAGCGCCATGTGGCCGGGGTCGGGCATGGCCCGGACCGCCTCCCGCACCCGCTTGGCGAGCGCGTCGGCCTCCTCCTCCAGACCGGCGAAGAACGCGTCGTCCGCGAGGTTCTCGTTGGTGAGGAAGGTGCGCAGCCGCAGGATCGGGTCCTTGGTCTCCCACAGCTCACGCTCCTCCGACGAGCGGTAGCGCGTCGGGTCGTCGGAGGTGGTGTGGGCGCCCATGCGGTAGGTGAACGCCTCGACCAGCGTCGGCCCCTGGCCGGTGCGGGCCCGCTCCAGCGCCGCCTTGGTGACGGCGAGACAGGCCAGCACGTCGTTGCCGTCCACCCGGACGCCCGGGAAGCCGTAGCCCTGGGCGCGCTGGTAGAGCGGCACCCGGGTCTGCTTCTCGGTGGGCTCGGAGATGGCCCACTGGTTGTTCTGGCAGAAGAAGACGACCGGGGCGTTGTAGACCGCGGAGTAGGTGAACGACTCGGCCACGTCGCCCTGGCTGGAGGCGCCGTCGCCGAAGTAGGCCAGCACGGCGGAGTCCGCGCCGTCCTTGGCCACGCCCATCGCGTAGCCGGTGGCGTGCAGCGTCTGCGCACCGATGACGATGGTGTACAGGTGGAAGTTGTTGCTGTTGGGATCCCAGCCGCCGTGGTTCACCCCACGGAACATGCCCAGCAGATTGGTCGGGTCGACCCCACGGCACCAGGCGACGCCGTGCTCACGGTAGGTCGGAAAGACGTAGTCGTCGTCGCGCAGCGCCCGGCCGGAGCCGATCTGTGCGGCCTCCTGGCCGAGCAGCGAGGCCCACAGGCCCAGTTCGCCCTGGCGCTGGAGGGTGGTGGCCTCGGCGTCGAAGCGCCGCGTCAGCACCATGTCCCGGTACAGGCCGCGCAGCTCGTCGGGGGTGAGGTCGATCGCGTACTCGGGGTGCTCGACGCGCTCGCCCTCCGGGGTCAGCAGCTGTACGAGTTCCGGCTCCGCCGACTGCTTCTTCGTGCTCCGCGCGCTGGTGCTGCGCTTGGCTCCGCTGCGGCGCGGCTTGCGCGCGGCAGTGCTCTCCACGGTCACGTGTGCTCCTCCGTCTGTCCGGCCTCCGGGATCCGCCGGCGGCCAGTTGCGGCTCGCCCGTCCGACGACGACGCACGGGGTGGGTGCGACGAAACGTCCGTCCGGGCGTGACAGGTTCCCGGCGGTCGGCCCCGCACAAGGCACGTTACCCAGTGCTCCGCATCTCTGCGAAACCCCACCTGACCTGCAATTTTGCTTGGATTTCCAAGTAAATCGCGCACTCGGGTGAACATCCACTGGTCACAGCCTCGCCGACCGTCGGCCCACCGCACGTTATCCCGCTGGACAAAGGCACGGGAAGACTTCGTATGTGAGACTGGAGCCGTGCGCGAAGAAGGAAAAATCAGGATTTTCCTACTCGACGACCATGAAGTCGTACGACGTGGCGTGCGCGAGCTGCTGGCCGCCGAGCCGGACATGGAGGTGGTCGGTGAGGCGGGCACCGCGGCCGACGCCCTCGCCCGGATCCTCGCGACCCGCCCCGACGTCGCCGTGCTCGACATCCGGCTGCCCGACCGCAGCGGCGTCGAGGTCTGCCGGGAGATCCGCTCGCGCGACGAGGCCATCCGCTGCATGATGCTCACCTCCTTCGCCGACGACGAGGCCCTGTTCGACGCGATCATGGCGGGCGCGTCCGGTTACGTGCTCAAGGACATCCGCGGCAGCGAACTGCTCGCCGCCGTCCGGGACGTGGCCGCGGGCCGCTCGCTGCTCGACCCGGTGGCCACCGCCCGGGTGCTGGAGCGGCTGCGCGGCGGCACCAAGCCCGACGACCGGCTCGCCGCCCTCACCGAGCAGGAGCGCCGGATCCTGATCCTGATCGGGGAGGGGCTGACCAACCGGGTGATCGGCGAGCGGCTGCACCTCGCCGAGAAGACGATCAAGAACTATGTCTCCAGCCTGCTGTCCAAGCTCGGCATGGAGCGCCGCTCGCAGGCCGCCGCCTTCGTGGCCCGGATGCAGGCCCGGAAGAACTAGTCCCGGGCTGATCGCCCCCAAGCACCATTCGGCCTGCCGCGTCAACTCACGCACGGTCCGTGACGCCAGGTGATCTAACATCTGGCAAGTGCCGCGCTCACATGTACACCTCGCCGAGGCCGCTCCCGACGGGGAAACCCTGAGCGCCCTGCTCCGCCGCTACGACCGGGCCGGTGAGCCGGTGTCCTGCGACCCCCTCACCGAGGGCCTGCTCAACCGCGGCTACCGGCTCGCCACCACCCGCGGCCGGTTCTTCCTCAAGCACCACCTCGACGGCGACCGCACCGCCATCGCCCGCCAGCACCGGGCCACCCAGCGGCTGGGCGCGCTCGGCCTGCCGGTCGCCCCGCCGGTCCCGGACGCCCACGGCCGCACCGTCGCCGTCATCGGCGGCCGCTGCTACGCCCTCCACCCCTGGATCGACGGGCGGCACCGCGACGGCGCCGCGCTGACCACGCCCCAGTGCTGGGGTCTTGGCGGGCTGCTGGGGTTCGCCCACACCTGTCTGGAGCAGGTCATGCGGGCCCGGGCCTGCGACCGCGAGCCACCGGAGCCCGCGGCCGACCCCGAGGACACCTTCGCCGTCATAGACGAGCTGCTGGCCCTGGTCCGCGGCCACCGGCCGCGCGACACCTTCGACGAACTGGCCGAGCACCGGCTGACCGAGCGCCGCGCGCTGCTGGAGCGGCACGCCCACCGCCGCCCGGAGGCGGACGCGATCCCGGCCACGGGATGGGTGCACGGCGACTTCCACCCGCTGAACCTGCTCTACCGGGACACCGAACCGGCCGCGATCGTCGACTGGGACCGGCTGGGCGTCCAGCCGCGCGCCGAGGAGGCCGTACGCGCCGCCGCGATCTTCTTCGTACGCCCCGGCGGCACCCTGGAGCTGACCAAGGTCCGGTCCTACGCGCGGGCCTACCGCCGCATGGCGGGCGCCGGGGCCGCCGAGATGGCCGCGGCCGTGCACCGGGTGTGGTGGGAGCGGCTCAACGACTTCTGGATGCTGCGCTGGCACTACCAGCGCGGCGACCACCGCGCCGATCCGCAGTTCCCCGCCGCGGCCGCGCTGGTGGTGTGGTGGACGCGGGAGTACGAGGCGGTCCGCGACGCCTTCTGCGGCTGACACGCGCGCTTCCCGTGCTCATGCGACTGCCCCGGCACCACTCGCGCGGTGCCGGGGCAGTCATGGTCATGGGAGGACGAGGTCAGCCGAGGCCCTCGCCGCTCGGGAGCCCGCCGCCGGTCGGCTCGCCGCTGCCACCTTCGTCGGGCGGCGTCGTCTCGCCGTCGTCGGGCGGCGTGGTCGGGCTGTTGCCGTCGTCCGGCGTGGTCTCGGTGTCCGTCGGGAGGCCGGTCGGGCCGCTGGTCGGCTCGTTCGGCACCCCGGGATTGCTGGGCTGCCCGGTGTACGAGGGGCCGGTCGGGTCCTGGGAGGGGGTGTAGTCGCCCGTACCGCCGGTGGAGTCGTCGCTCGTCGGCGGCGCCGTCGTCTCCTCCGTGGGCTCCTTGCTCGGCTCCTTGGTCTCCTTCTGCGCGGTCGACGACGGGTTCTTGCTCGGCTGCTTGCCCTTGTCGTCGTTGCCGCCGTAGTTGAGCGCGAACGCGACCCCGACCGCCACGGCGATCACGGCGAGCGCCGCGATCAGCCACAGCTTGCCGCGGCCACCCCGGCGGCCCCGGCCGGAGCCCCCGTCGTAACCGCCGTCGTAGCCGCCGCCGTCGCCCAGGCCGGGCGCGGCCATCGGCTGCTGGGAGGTGTCGCCGTGCCCGGGGTGCGGCATCGCGGTCGTGCCCGCCATGCCCATCGCGCCCGTGGAGCCGCCGAGGTGCTGGGTGACCGGGCCGGTGTTCCAGACGCCGGTGTGGCCACCCGCCTCCTGGAGCATCTGCAGCGCGTACTGGACCAGTCCGCGCATCTCCTCGGCGCTCTGGAACCGGTCGTCCGGGTCCTTCGCGAGCGAGCGCATCACCAGGCCGTCCAGCTCCGGCGGAACCGTGCCGCCCGAAATTTCGGACGGTGGCACCGGATTGTCCTGAACGTGCTGATAAACGACCGAAAGAGGAGTCTCACCGGTGAACGGCGGGCGCAGCGCGAGGAGTTCGTAGAGCAGACACCCGGTCGCGTACAGGTCGGAGCGGTGGTCCACGGCCTTGCCGAGCGCCTGCTCGGGCGAGAGGTACTGCGGGGTGCCCATGACCATGCCGGTCTGGGTCATGGTGGACTGCGCGCCGTGCAGGGCGCGGGCGATGCCGAAGTCCATCACCTTGACCGCGCCGCTGTTGGTGATGATCACGTTCGCGGGCTTGATGTCACGGTGCACGATGCCGTGCTGATGGCTGTAGGCGAGCGCCTCCAGCACCCCCGAGACGATGATCAGCGCCTGGTCCGGCGGCGGCGCCTCGGCGTTCAGCAGCAGGTCGCGGATGGTGTGCCCCTCGACCAGCTCCATCACGATGTAGGGCACGGTGCTCTGGCCGACGACGTCCTCGCCGGAGTCGTACACCGCGACGACCGCGTGATGGTTCAGCCCCGCGACGGACTGTGCCTCGCGAGTGAAGCGGGCCTTGGACACCGGGTCCTCGGCCAGGTCGGCACGGAGCAGCTTCACCGCGACCGTTCGGCCGAGCCGGATGTCCTCGGCGGCGAAAACCTCCGCCATGCCGCCTCGGCCCAGGCGACCGGTGAGGCGGTAGCGGCCATCGCCGACCAGCCCACCGTTTCCCCACGCCTCGGGCACATCAGACATTCCGGACCCGGTGGCCTCAGGTTCGGAAGGCCCCTGAGCGCTCTGGGTCTGTGCCATCGGTCCTCGCCGTCTCGGTCTAGGTGGGGGGTCTGGTCGAGATCGCCCCGCCCGCGGGCGGTACGGTTCCTGCTAGGCACGCTACAGCCTTCGCGCCGCGCATCGGTTCGTGATGGACCGGCCATCAAACCTGTTGACGGTGAAGTGTTGCAAATCGCGTGACGGGTTCTTGAGCATCCGGTCACGGAACGGGCACGTGGCTTGACGTGTCCGTGGCCTGGGGCAGACTTGGCCACGATATCCGGAACACGAAGATCATGGCGTCGAAACGTGCGGGTCTGAACGGTGAGTGCGCCGAGGGGGAAGTACAACATGAGCCAGCACGGCGCACCTGGTCGTTACCAGGGCGGTTCCCTGGCCGGCGGCCGTTACCAATTGCGGGACCTGCTCGGCGAAGGCGGCATGGCGTCGGTGCACCTCGCGTACGACTCCGTGCTGGACCGCCAGGTCGCGATCAAGACGCTGCACACGGAGCTGGGCCGCGAACAGTCCTTCCGCGAGCGCTTCCGCCGCGAGGCCCAGGCCGTGGCGAAGCTCACGCACACCAATATCGTCTCGGTCTACGACACCGGCGAGGATTCGGTCGACGGCACGCTCATGCCGTACATCGTCATGGAGTACGTCGAGGGACATCCGCTGCGTTCCGTTCTCGACGCCGATGTCCGGCAACACGGCGCGATGCCGACCGAAAAGGCGCTGAAAATCACCGGTGATGTCCTGGCGGCGCTGGAGATCAGCCACGAAATGGGGCTGGTTCACCGCGACATCAAGCCCGGTAACGTGATGATGACCAAGCGTAATGTGGTCAAAGTCATGGACTTCGGCATCGCCCGCGCCATGCAGTCCGGGGTCACCTCCATGACCCAGACCGGCATGGTCGTCGGCACCCCGCAGTACCTCTCGCCCGAGCAGGCGCTGGGCCGTGGCGTGGACGCCCGCAGCGACCTCTACTCGGTCGGCATCATGCTCTTCGAGCTGCTGACCGGCCGGCTGCCCTTCGACGCCGACTCGCCGCTCGCCATCGCGTACGCGCACGTCCAGGAGGAGCCGGTCGCGCCCTCCTCGATCAACCAGTCCATACCGCCCGCGGTGGACGCGCTGGTCGCCCGCGCCCTGAAGAAGAACCCGAACGAGCGCTTCCCGACCGCCGAGGCCATGCGCGACGAGTGCGCCCGCGTCTCCCGCACCGGCCAGACCGGCGCCGCCCCGATCATCATCACCGGCGGCCCGCCCGCGACCAGCGGCTCCGGCGTCGGCGCGGCGGTCTTCCCGCCCGTCGACCAGCAGACCCCCGCCCCCGGCCCCGGCAGCGTCCAGACGCCGTACCAGCCGCAGCCCGCGGCGGGGCAGTACGGCGCCTTCGGCCCGTCCACTCCGCCGCCGCCGAGCCAGCCGGTGGGCCAGCCGGTGGGACAGCAGCCCTACGGCACCCCCGCGTCCCCGTACCAGGGCGGCCACGGCCCGCACACCCCGCCGCCGTACAACATCGCGCCCGGCCCGGCCCACTCGCCGGGGTCTCCGGGGTCGCCGGGTTCCGCGGGCGGTGGCAACAGCAACAAGCGCGTGATCATAGGCTCCGCCGTGGTGGCCGCGATCGCGGTCCTCGGCGTCATCGTGGTCGTCGCCCTCAACGGCCCCAACGACGGCGACAAGAAGGACGAGAGCAAGGGCGGCGGCGACAAGAAGACCTCCGCGCCCCCGTCGACGGCCGCCGCGGGCTTCCGCATGGGCGACAAGACGAAGACGATCGACCCGGCCAAGTGCAAGGACGCGTACGAGAACAGCGACGAGAAGGGCACCTACAGCGTGCCCGACTTCCAGAACCTCTACGTCGACTCGGTGAAGAAGTGCATCCGGTCCGCGGGGTGGAAGTACCGCGTCACGACCCAGGACGAGAACCTGTGGGGCAAGGGCACGGTCCTCAACTACACGTACCGCAACTACGAGCCGTACAACCCGGACACCGACACCATCGAGCTGACGGTCTCCACCGGGAATCCGGGCTGAGGCAGCACTCCCTTCTTACTGCTGTTCCTGCTGTTCCTGGTGATGGAATCCGGTGCGCCAGGTCGGGTGGAGGGGGCGCCAGCCCAGGCGGTGGGCCAGGGCGTTGTCGGCACCGCGCGCCCAGCCCTCCCGGCCGGGCCCGGCGGGCGGCGGGGCCGGGGCGCCGAGAGCGGCGGCGAGCGCGGGCAGCCACTCGCGGGCGGGCGCCGGTTCGTCATCCACCACGTTCACCGCGCCGCTCGGCCAGCCCAGCGCCGCGACCGCGGCCCGGGCGGCGTCCGCCACATGCACGAACGAGCTGATCGCGTCGTCCGGCACCACCTGCCCCACCATCGCCGCCCCCGGCCGCGCACCGGGCCCCTCCAGGGGCGCGCCACGCAGTACGGCGTCCAGCGCCCCGCCGGGCGCGTACCAGGTGCCCGGGCCGTAGAAGGTCCCGTAGCGCAGCACCACATGTGTCTCGATCTCGGCCACCGTCTCCTCCAGCGCCCGCAGGCTGCCCACCATGGCGGCGCGCGGCGGCGGGGCGGCCAGGTCGAGCGGGGTGGATTCGACGGCCGGGGTCGTGCCCGGTTCGTACGCCCACGAGATGGACTGGGCGACGATGCGCCGCACCCCGGCGCGCCGGGCCGCGTCCACCAGGTGCCGGGTGCCCTCCCGGCGGATCCGCCCGTTCTCGGCGCGGCTGCCGCCCGCGAGGGCGGTCAGCTGGTGGATCACCGCGTCCGGGGCGGCGTCCGCGACCGTCCGCTCCACGCTCGCGGCGTCGAAGACGTCCAGCGGTACGGCGTGCGCGCCCTGGGCGCGCAGCCGCTCGGCGCCCCCGGCGGTGCGGGCGGTTCCGGTGACCTGATGCCCGTCCGCGACGAGCAGGGGGACCAGGAGACGGCCGACGGCGCCGGTGGCCCCGGCGAGGAAGATGCGCATGCGGTCGACCTTAAGGAGCCGCCGGACCACTGTCAGGGGCCAATGCGGGGGCGGGAGCGTGGGCCACTTCGCCGAGCCTGCCCGCGCGAACGGCGGGCCGCCCCGGACCTTCCGGTCCCGGGGCGGCCCGCCTGGGGTGTGTGCGCCTGCGCTACAGGTACGGGCCCGAGCGGGCACCGCCGTGCTCCGGCCCCATCCCCGGGGCCTCCTCGCCACCGACGCCCGGGGGCAGCGCCCTGCGCATCTGCTCCAGCTGCGCCCGGGCGGCCATCTGCTGGGCGAACAGCGTCGTCTGGATGCCGTGGAACAGCCCCTCCAGCCAGCCGACCAACTGCGCCTGGGCGATGCGCAGTTCCGCCTCGGTCGGAATCGTCTCCTCCGTGAAGGGCAGCGACAGCCGCTCCAGCTCCCCGATCAGCTCGGGGGCGAGACCGTCCTCCAGCTCCTTGACCGAACTGGCGTGGATCTCCTTCAGACGCGCGCGGCTCGCCTCGTCGAGAGGTGCCGCGCGGACCTCCTCCAGCAGCTGCTTGATCATGCTTCCGATCCGCATGACCTTCGCGGGCTGTTCGACCATGTCCGTCACGGGAACCTCGCGCGACTCGTCGTCACCACTGCCATCGCCAGGAGCGACACCGCCGAGCGCCATGCCGTCCGGACCGACGACCAGGACGTGCGGGCTCTCCTGCGATCGTTCGTTCATCGGCTGGTTCATACCCCCATTGTTCCGCACCGGCACCTCCGGGGGAGGCCGCGGGTCGCCCCGGGCCCCGGGAACCGGGCCGTCCGCGTCCTCAGCGACGCCGTAGCCGCAGGCCGAGGAAGGCCAGCCCGAGCCCCAGCCCGGCCAGCGCCAGCCCGGTGCCCAGCGGCAGCACCCGCATGATCCGGTCCCCGGGCTCGGCAGCGGCCCGTTCGGTGGCGTACGGACGATCATCCTGGGGGACCTCCCGCGCCCCGCGCCGCTCCCGCTCGTGCGGGAGACGAAGCGAGGTGGGCGTCCAGTCCGGGACCAGCGACAAGCCCGGGTCCGCCTGGTCCCGTCCGCGCGGGCCCGTCGGCGTGGGCGAGGGGTCGGGGGAGGGGGTGGGCGCCGCGCTCCGGCCGGGGTGGGCCCGGCCCTCCCCGGCGTGGGTCCCCGCCAGATCGCCGTCGTCGGCGCGCGCCACCGGCTGCGGGGCGGCGAGCAGGGAGGCGCCCGCCAGCAGGGCCGTCGCGGGCAGGGTACGGAGTGCGGGGTTCACGGTCGTCACCCTCCCGTGCCGGGCCGTCGCCTTGCGGGCCTTGCGGACCTTACGGGACGAGGGTCACACAGCGGGATGGTACGGGCATTCCGGGCGCGGCCGAACAGGCCACGTCGGCCGTCGCCACAGGCCGCACCCGGGAACCGCCCGCGCTCAGACCGTCAGCAGCACCTTGCCGACATGCCCGCTGGACTCGATCCACCGGTGGGCCTCCGCGGCCTCCCGCATCGGGAGCGTACGGTCCACGATCGCGCGGACCCGGCCGCTGCCGATCAGCGGCCAGACATGCTCCCGTACCGCCGCGACGATCGCCGCCTTCTGGGCGAGCGAACGCCCCCGCAGCCCGGTGGCCGTCACCGCGCCGCTCTTGCCCAGCAGCTTGACCAGGTTCAGCTCGGCCTTCGCCCCGCCCTGCAGACCGATGATCGCCAGCCGTCCGTTGACGGCCAGCGCGTCCACGTTCCGGTCCAGGTACTTCGCCCCGACGATGTCCAGGATGACGTCCGCCCCGGCGCCGTCGGTGGCCGCGCGGACCTCCTCGACGAAGTCCTGCTCGCGGTAGTTGATCAGCACATCGGCGCCCAGCTCCTGGCAGGCCGCCAGCTTCTCCGCCGACCCGGCCGTGACCGCCACCCGCGCCCCGGCCGCCTTCGCGAGCTGGATGGCCATGGTGCCGATGCCGCTCGAACCGCCGTGCACCAACAGCGTCTCGCCCGGCCGGAGATGGGCGATCATGAAGACGTTCGACCATACGGTCGCGGTCACTTCGGGCAGTCCGGCGGCGGTGACCAGGTCGACGCCCTCCGGGACCGGCAGCAGCTGCCCCGCCGGGACCGCCACCTTCCCCGCGTACCCGCCGCCCGCCAGCAGCGCGCACACCTCGTCGCCCACCGTCCAGCCGCTGACGCCGGGGCCCAGCTCCACGATCCGGCCCGAGCACTCCAGGCCGGGGTATTCGGGGGCGCCGGGCGGCGGCGGATAGTGGCCCTGCCGCTGCATCAGATCGGCGCGGTTGACGCCACTGGCCACGACCTCGACCAGGACCTCCCCCTCGCCGGGCACGGGATCGGGCACCTCCGTCCACTGCAGTGCGTCGGGGCCGCCGGGTTCAGGAATGGTGATCGCATGCATGGCCGCGAGGCTACTCCTGGGGCAGCGGCGCGCGAACGATGGTGATCAGCCGATCGGCGGCCTGCAGCGGGCTCGCGTCGGCGTCGTCGTACGCCAGCAGGCGATGCCCGCGCCGTACGGACACCACGAGGTCGTCCGTGTCCCGCACCGACCTGCCCACCTCGGACTTCACCACCGTGCGCTCCACCAGGTCCAGACCGCTGCCCTGCTGGATCAGGTCCTCGATCACCGCGCCCGCGGTCGGCGACTGCACGCTCAACCCCAGCAGCCGCCCCGCCGCGCTCGCGCTCGTGATCACCGCGTCCGCACCCGACTGGCGCAGCAGCGGCGCGTTCTCCTCCTCACGGACCGCCGCCACGATGTTGGCGCTCTTGTTGAGCTGCCGCGCGGTCAGCGTGACCAGCACCGCCGTATCGTCCCGCTGGGTCGCGATCACGAACTGACGGGCCCGGTGCGCCTCCGCCCGCAGCAGCACATCGCTGCGGGTCGCGTCCCCCACCACGCCCGCGAACCCCTCCGAGGTCGCGGACTCGATCACCTTGTGGTTCGGGTCGACCACCACGACCCGGCCCTTGGGCAGCCCGCCCGCGCAGAGCGTCTGGACGGCGGACCGGCCCTTGGTGCCGAAGCCGACGACGATGGTGTGATCGCGCAAGGCGGACCTCCAGCGGTTCAGGCGGTATTGCTCGCGGGTGCGCTCGGCGAGGACTTCGAGCGTGGTGCCGACCAGGATGATCAGGAACAGCACGCGCAGCGGGGTGACCAGCAGGATGTTGGTGAGCCGGGCGCTGTCGCTGTGCGGGACGATGTCGCCGTAGCCGGTCGTCGACAGCGTCACGGTGGAGTAGTAGACGGAGTCGAGGAAGTCGACGTCGTCGTCGGCGTTGTCGTGGTAGCCGGACCGGTCCAGGTAGACGATCAGGACCGTCAGCACCAGGACGAGCAGCGCCAGCAGCAGCCGGCGGCCCACCTGGCGCAGCGGGCCGTCCGGGTAGCGCGGCAGCTGTACGCGGTGGCCGGTGTCCTCCGGTGGCGTACGGGCCGCCGCGTCATGACTGGGCAGCTTCACGCGTGGCCCTCCTGGGTGCGTATGCCATCGTCGTCCTCCTGGCTCCCGCCGCCGGTCCGCTGGGGCTCGCTGTGCTCACCGGTCCTGCTCGACCAGGGCAGTTCCAGCACCTCGACCTCCGCGCCGCGCCCGGCCCCGCCCGGCGGGATCACCGCGAGACCGTCCGCGACCGCGACGCCGCGCAGCATCGCCGGGCCGCTGAAGCGCAGCGGCCGCGCCTCGTCGTACCGGAACGCCACCGGCACCAGCCGGGTGTCGTGCGGATGCCCGCTCACCGCCTCGGCCAGCGGGGCCGGGTGGCGCTCGGGCGCGGGGCGGCCCGTCAGCGTCCGCAGCAGCGGCTCCGCGAGCGTCAGCAGCCCCGATACGGCGGCCAGCGGATTGCCCGGCAGGCCGACCAGGTGCCGTTCGGGGCCGAGGCGGGCCAGCAGCATCGGATGGCCCGGCCGCACCTCCACCCCGTCGACCAGCAGCTCGGCGCCCAGCCGGTGCAGCGTGGGGTGCACATGGTCCACCGGGCCCGCCGCCGTGCCGCCCGTCGTGACCACCAGGTCCGCCGACGAGCCGTCGAGCGCCGCGTACAGCGCGTCCGCCTCGTCGGACACCCGGCGGGTGCCGGACACCTCCGCACCCAGCGCCCGCAGCCACGGCCCCAGCATGGGCCCCAGCGCGTCCCGGATACCGCCCTCGCGGGGCAGCCCCCGGTGCAGCAGCTCGTCCCCGAGGACCAGCACCTCCACCCGTGGCCTGCGGACGGTCGCCACCTCGTCGTATCCGGCGGCGGCCGCGAGCCCCAGCACGGCGGGCGTGACCCGGGTGCCCGCGGGCAGCAGCTGATCGCCGCTGCGGCACTCCTGGCCGCGCGGGCGGATGTCCTGTCCGAAGCCGACCGGCCGGGGGGCCTTCGCCGCGTACAGCCAGCCGTCCCCGGTGTCCGCGCCGTACTCCGTCCGCAGCACGGCGGTGGCGCCGGGCGGGATCCTGGCCCCGGTGGCGATCCGTACGGCGTGCCCGTCGGACAACGGCTCCACCGCACCGGTCCCCGCCAGGATCCCGCGCCCCGTACGGCCCGCCGTGAGCTGCCACGGGCCGGGCCCGGCGAGGGCCCAGCCGTCCATGGCGGACGTGTCGAACGGCGGCAGATCGGTCAGCGCGGTGAGGGGTTGGGCGAGGACGTGGCCGAGCGCGTCGTCCAGCGCCCGCAGGACCGGCGCCGCCTTGGCGACGGCCCTGGCGGGGGCGCGGGCGGCGATGCGGCGGGCGTCGGGCCAGGAAGTCAGGGGAGCCTCGGGTGGTGTGGGGGGTGCGGTGTCCTCGGGTGCGGGCTTCCGGGGGGCGGGTTTCGCGGCGGTGCGCTTCCCGGGGGCGCGCTTCCCTGGGCCGGGCTCCCCGGGGGCGCTCTTCCCTGGCGCGGCTTTGGTGCCGGGCTCGGGTCCGTCCGGGTGCGCCTCGGGCGCGGGGGCGGGGCCTCCGTCCGGTGACACCGGCCGGATGCTCGGGGGCGGCCAGCCCAGCGCCTCGTCCGGCTCGTCCTCCGGCGCCGCCTGGGGCTCGGGGACGCCATGGCGGATCGTGCGCACCACGCTCGGCGGGGGCCAGCCCAGCTCGGGGTCCGGTTCGTCCAGCGGTCGCGGGGCCCGTGCGGCGGTGGCCTTCTCGTTGGCCAGGGCCAGGGCCTCGTCGACCTGGCGGTCGAGCTTGTCGGCGTCCCCGGGACGGGGGTCCCGTCGTGTCATTCCTCGTCAGCCCAACGCGCCGCCAGGGCCGCCGCCTTGCGGCTGGCGGCGGCCAGGGCCTCGGGGCCGCCGCCCTGCTGCGCGGCGGCATAGCCGACGAGGAACGTGGTCAGCGGGGCGGCGGGCCGGGCGACACCGTGCGCGGCGTCCCGGGCCAGGTCGAGGAGGGCGGCGGTGTCGACATCGAGGTCGAGACCCAGTTCCGCTTTGACTGCGGCAATCCATTCTTCCAGCACCCGTCCATGCTCCCTGATCCGCGCACGGGCTGTCGTGATGTCCTCCCAGGTGTCGCAGTCGAAGGACGCGGTGGCGTGCGGGATGTGGTGGAGGCTCAGCTCGCCGGTGAGCAGCCGGAGCGGCAGCCCGCCGAGGCCGCCGTGCTCGGTGGCGAGCAGGGCGATCTCGCGCCGCAGCGGTTCGGCGCGGTAGGCGGCGACGAGGGGCTGCTCGCGCCCGTCGGGATCGACGAGCACGGCACCGTCGGCCTGACCGAGCCCGGTGAGCAGGGCCTGCACGGTCTCCCCGGTGAGGAACGGCAGATCGGCGGAGAGCAGGAGGACGACGGGCGCGGTGGTCCCCCGCACGCCCGCGTCGACGGCCGCGACCGGCCCGCCCCCGGGCGGCTCCTCCCGCGCCCACCGCACGGGCCGCGCGGTGGGCCGGCGCGGCCCGACGACCACGGTCCGCCCGGCTCCCCGGCACGCCCCCAGCACCCGGTCCAGCAGGGCCCGCCCGCCCACGCGCAGCGCGGGCTTGTCCACGCCGCCGAGCCGCCGGGCGGCACCCCCGGCCAGGATCACCGCGTCATACGTCACCCCCCGAGTATGGCCGGTAGGGGGTGCCTTGCCGACCACGCCGGGTTCCCGACGCCGCTGTGACATCAGCCGCTGCCGCGGCGGGCGGCACCTCGCGGCCCCGCGCTCGTCGCACGCAGCGCCTCCCCCAGCTACCGCTGGGAGGTGCCCCCTGCACCAGACGCCGCTCGCTGATCCGGCCTGATCGACAAGGCACCCCCTACAGCGCCCGCAACAGCACCGAGGGCTGCTCGACGCAGTCCGCCACGTACCGCAGGAACCCGCCCGCCGTCCCGCCGTCGCACACCCGGTGGTCGAACGTGAACGACAGCTGCACGACCTGGCGGACCGCCAGCTCGCCGTCGTGCACCCACGGCTTGGCGGCGATCCGGCCGACGCCGAGCATGGCCGCCTCGGGGTGGTTGATGATCGGGGTGGAGCCGTCGACCCCGAACACGCCGTAGTTGTTCAGCGTGAACGTGCCGCCGGTGAGGTCGGACGGGGACAGCGTGCCCGCACGCGCGGCCTCGGTCAGGCGCGCCATCTCGGCGGCCAGCCCCTCGACGCTGCGCGTGTGGGCGTCGCGCACGACGGGGACGACGAGGCCGCGGTCCGTCTGCGCAGCGAACCCGAGGTGCACCTCGCCGAGCCGGACCACCTCACGGCGCTCCATGTCGACCGTGGCGTTCAGGTCCGGGAAGCGTGCGAGGGCCGCCGTGCAGATGCGGGCCAGCAGGGCGAGCACGGAGATCTTGGGGCCGCCGGTGGCGTTCATGGCGGTGCGGGCGGCGAGCAGTGCGGTCGCGTCGGCGTCCACCCAGCAGGTCGCGTCGGGGATCTCACGGCGGCTGCGCGCGAGCTTGTCGGCCACGGCGCCCCGCACCCCGCGCAGCGGGACGCGCTCCCCGCCCCTCTCGCCGGGCGGCTCCGCCGCCGTGTGGGACACGGCCGCCCGCTCGACATCGGCGCGCAGAATCAGGCCCTCGGGGCCGGAGCCGACCAGCTGCCGCAGGTCGATGCCGTGCTGCAGGGCAAGCCGCCGGACCAGGGGAGAGATCACCGGAACGGGACCCTCCGCGGTCTTGGCCGTCACCTCCCCGTTGGCGGGACGCACCCGGCGCCGCCGCTCGGCGGGGGCGGCCGTGCCGTATCCGACGAGCACATTGCCGGAGCCCTCGGCCTCGGCCTCGGCCCCGACGGAACCCTCCACCGCGTCCGGCTCACCGGACGCACCGGACGCACCGGAATCCGCCACCGTCAGCAGCGGCGCGCCCACCGGCAGCTCGCTGCCCTCCTCCCCGAAGCGCGCCGTCACCACCCCGGCATACGGGCACGGCACGTCCACCATGGCCTTCGCGGTCTCGACCTCCACGACCGGCTGGTCGACCGCGACGACATCGCCGACCTGGACCAGCCAGCGCACGATCTCCGCCCCGGTCAGCCCCTCCCCCAGATCGGGCAGCGTGAACTCCCGCACGACAGCCATCAGACCGCGCTCCCCTCGGTCCACTCCGACTCCCACTGCAGCCGGGCGACGGCGTCCAGCACCCGGTCCACGCCGGGCAGATGGTGCCGTTCGAGCATCGGCGGCGGATACGGGATGTCGAATCCGGCGACCCGCAGCACCGGCGCCTCCAGGTGGTGGAAGCACCGCTCGGTGACACGGGCGGCGATCTCGCCGCCGGGGCCGCCGAAACCGGCGGCCTCATGGACGACGACCGCCCGCCCGGTGCGGCGCACGGAGGCACACACGGTGTCGTCGTCGAAGGGGACGAGCGAGCGCAGGTCGACGACCTCCAGGCGCCAGCCCTCGGCCCGGGCCGCCTCGGCGGCCTCCAGACACACCGGGACGGACGGCCCGTACGAGATCAGCGTGGCGCTCCGGCCCCCGCCCGGGCCGGTCCCGGCGTGGACCACCGCCCGTCCGATCGGCGGGACCTCGTCCGGGCGCTCGGCGTCCCAGTCGGCCTTGGACCAGTACAGCCGCTTGGGTTCGAGGAAGACGACCGGGTCGTCGGAGGCGATGGCGGCCCGCAGCAGCCCGTACGCGTCGGCGACGGTCGCCGGGGCGACGACATGGAGACCGGGGGTGGCCATGTAGTACGCCTCGGAGGAGTCGCTGTGGTGCTCGACGCCGCCGATGCCGCCCCCGTACGGCACGC
The DNA here is from genome assembly GCF_042958345.1 of Streptomyces sp. NPDC007983. Taxonomy (NCBI): domain Bacteria; kingdom Bacillati; phylum Actinomycetota; class Actinomycetes; order Kitasatosporales; family Streptomycetaceae; genus Streptomyces; species Streptomyces sp. NPDC007983. Next base: position 684,079 of record NZ_JBIBJI010000001.1, on the reverse strand, counting down.
GCACGGTGATCGGCAGCGGCACCGCGCCCCTGGTGCGGTTGCGCATGCGGGAGACATGGCTGACGAGCTGCTCGAAGGACGGGTAGGCGAAGGCGTCGAACTGCATCTCGACGACGGGCCGCAGCCCGTACATGGCCATGCCGACGGCGGTGCCCAGGATGCCCGCCTCCGCCAGCGGCGTATCCGTACAGCGGTCGTCGCCGAACTCCTCGGCGAGCCCGCTGGTGATCCGGAAGACGCCGCCCAGGGTGCCGACGTCCTCACCGAGGACATGGACGGCCGGGTCGGCGGCCATGGCGTCGCGCAGCGCCCGGCCGAGGGCCTGGGCCATGGTGGCGGGCTTGCGCTCGGTGGCGGTGGTCATCGCTCCCCCTCGGCGTCGAGCTCGGCCCGCAGCTGCGCCGCCTGCTCCCGCAGCTGACCGGTCTTCTCGGCGTAGACGTGCTCGAACAGCTCCAGGGGGTCGAGGACCGGCTCCTGGTGCAGTTGCGTCCGCAGATCGGCGGCCAGCCGCTCGGCGGAGTCGCGCACGGCCTGGACGGCGTCGTCGTCAAGCAGTCCGCGTTCCCGCATGGTCGCCTCCAGGAGCGCGATCGGGTCATGTTCGCGCCATGCCTCGACCTCGGCGTCGGAGCGGTAGCGGGTGGCGTCGTCGGCGTTGGTGTGGGCGTCGACCCGGTAGGTGACGGCCTCGACCAGGGTGGGGCCGCCACCGCCCCGGGCCCGCCGGACGGCCTCGCCGAGGACGTGGTGGACAGCGGCCGCGTCGTTGCCGTCGACGAGCCTGCCGGGCATCCCGTAGCCGACCGCCTTGTGGGCCAGGGAGGGGGCGGCGGTCTGCTTGGCGAGCGGGACGGAGATCGCGAAGCCGTTGTTCTGGACGAGGAAGACGACGGGGGCCTGCCAGACCGCCGCGAAGTTGAGCGCCTCGTGGAAGTCGCCCTCGCTGGTGCCGCCGTCGCCGACCAGGGCGAGCGCCACGACGTCGTCGCCCTTGAGGTGCGCGGCGTGGGCCAGTCCGACCGCGTGCGGCAGCTGGGTGGCCAGTGGGGTGCTCAGCGGGGCGACCCGGTGCTCCCGGGGGTCGTAACCCGAGTGCCAGTCGCCGCGCAGCAGGGTGAGGGCCTGGACGGGGTCGAGCCCGCGGACGACGGCGGCCAGGGTGTCCCGGTAGCTGGGGAAGAGCCAGTCGCGCTCCTCCAGCACCAGACCGGCGGCCACCTGGCAGGCCTCCTGCCCGGTCGAGGAGGGGTAGACGGCCAGCCGGCCCTGCCGGGTGAGGGCGGTGGCCTGCGCGTTGTAGCGGCGGCCGTGCACCAGCTCCCGGTGGAGCCTGGTCAGCAGGCCGGGGGCGAGGTCGTCGGCGGCGGAGGTGCCCAGCAGGCGGTACGGCTCGGGGTCGGGCAGCAGCGGGGCGGCGTCGGTGCGGGGCCGCCAAGCGGGCGGGGGAGTGGGGCGGTAGGCGCCGGGCTGCTCTAGGACCGTCATGACACGACCTCCTGGGCGGGCAGACTGCTGGAGGGCGGGCGTGCCGTGCGGCAGTGCCCTCACCTACCGATTGTTCGGTCGTTGACGCATTTTGGCTACAGGCGACCCGAGCCTGTGGACAAACGGTTCTGCGCCACGTGAGATGAAGACAGGACGTCCATGAAGGGGAGGCGGGGCGGTATGCGGGGCGAACAGATGGCCAATCCGGACGGCAAGCCTCCCGCGCGTCCTCTGGACCCCATCGACCGCGACATCCTGCGGCTGCTCCGGACGGACGGCCGGGCCTCCATACGTTCCGTGGCCGAGCAGGTGCACGTCTCCCGCGCCAACGCCTACGCCCGGATCAACCGGCTGCTGGACGACGGGGTGATCCGGGGCTTCAGCGCCCGGGTGGACCAGGAGCGGGCCGGGCAGGGGGCGTCCGCGTACATCACGCTGAAGATCGTGCAGAACTCCTGGCGCACCGTGCGCGAACAGCTCGGGCTGCTGCCCGGGGCGGCGCACATCGCCCTGGTCGGCGGGGATTTCGATGTGCTGCTGCTGGTGCACACCGAGGACAACCGCTCGCTGCGCGAACTGGTCCTGACCCGGATCCAGGCCATACCGGAGGTGCTGAGCACCCGCACCCTGCTGGTCTTCGAGGAAACGGACCTGGACCCCGAGGTCTAGGGTCTTTCGGTGTTACGAGGCCCCCGGGACGCGCAGGCCCGCGAAGGCCGTACGGACCACGGCCTCGGCCACCTCCTCGGCACCGGCGGCCCCGCCCCGGCCGGGCCGGTACCACTCCACGATGGAGTTGATCATGCCGAAGAGCAGCCGGGTCGCCAGCCGCGCGTCCACGTCGGCGCGCAGATCACCGTCGGCGGCGGCCCGCTTGAGCAGATCGGCGACCTGGTGGTCGAACTCCCGCCGCCGCTCCATGGCCCACCGCTCGGTGTCCGTGTTGCCGCGGACCCGCAGCAGCAGCGTGACGTAGGGCAGCTCCTCCATCAGCACCTCGGCGGTGCGCCGGGCCACGTACTCCAGCCGTTCGACCGCCCGGCCGTCGCGCGCGCCCGGCTCCTGGAGGATGCCGAACAGCCCGTCCAGCGCACGGCTTATGGCCCGCCGGAGCAGCTCCTCCTTGCCCTTGACGTGGTGGTAGATCGACGACTTGGAGATCCCCGCCGCACGGGAGAGATGCTCCATGGAGGTGCCGTCGTATCCGCGCTCGTTGAACACCTCCACGGCGACCGCGAGCAGCGATTCGGGCGTATAGGTGTCGCGCTTGACCATGGCCATGATTAGAGCAGCTTTCCTTCGGTGGCAGCACGCCGGACCAGGGCCTGGGAGGGGGCGTAGCGGCCGGTGGGGCAGGCCTCGTGGAGGTTCTCCAGGACATCGCGCACCCAGCCGGCGCCGAGCTGCTTCCCCCAGTGCAGCGGACCGCGCGGATAGTTGACGCCGGCGCGCATGGCGGTGTCGATGTCCCCGGCGCTCGCCACCCCGCGGGCGACGGCGTCGGTGGCGAAGTCCACGAGCATCGCGACGGTGCGGCCCACGATCATGCCGGGGAGGTCCCCCACCACGCTCACCTGCTTCCCGAGCGCCTGGAAGAGCCCTGTCGCGGCGGCGACGGCCTCCGGGGCGGCGGTCTCGGAGGGGGCGAGGGCGATGCGGGTGGCGGTGCGGTAGTCCAGGGCCAGGTCGAACCGGATGCCGGGTTCGAAGGGGTCCATGGTGGCGGCGGACCCGTCGGTGAGGGACAGCCGGGTGCCGTCGGGCAGCTCGAAGAAACCGCCGGACCCGACCTCGCGGGTCAGGGTGATGCCCGCCTCCTCGATGAGGGGGACGAGCCCGGCGGCGGGGCCCGGGTCCCCGTGGAGGGCGAGCTTCGCGGGGGCGTCGCAGGGCTCGGCGGTGCGCGGGCGGGGACGCGGGGCGCCTTCGGTGTGGTCGTACCAGCCGCGGCCCGTCTTGCGCCCGTACAGCCCGGCCTCGACCAGGCGGCGCTGGGCGAGGGACGGGGTGAATTTCGGATCGTGGAACAGCGATTCCCAGACGGATCGGGTGACGGCCTCGTTCACGTCCTGGCCGATGAGGTCGGTCAGCTCGAAGGGCCCCATCCGGAAGCCGCCGGACTCGCGCAGGACGGCGTCGATGGTGGCGGGGTCGGCGCCGCCCTCCTCGTACACCCGGAAGGCCTCGGCGTAGAAGGGACGGGCGATCCGGTTGACGATGAACCCGGGGGTGTCGGCGCAGCGCACCGGGGTCTTGCCCCATGCGGCGACGGTGTCGTACGCGCGGTCGGCGGCGGCCGGGTCGGTGGCGGAGCCGCGGACGACCTCGACCAGCGGCAGCACCGGGGCCGGGTTGAAGAAGTGGAGGCCGACGAGGCGGCCGGGGCGGCGCAGGGCGCCGGCGACGGCCGTGACGGAGAGGGAGGAGGTGTTGGTGGCGAGCAGACACCGGTCGGAGACGACGGATTCCAGGGCGGTGAACAGCTGCTGCTTGGCGCCCAGCTCCTCCAGGATGGCCTCGACGGCCAGCTCGGTGTCGGCCAGGTCCGCGAGGCGGTCGACTGGGGCGAGCCGGCCGAGGGCGGCATCGCGGTCGGCCGCGGCGAGGGCGCCCTTGGCGACCAGCCGCCCGAGGCGGGCCGCGATCGCGTCCGCGGCCTGGGCGGCGCGGCCCGGCGCGGCGTCGTAGAGCCGCACCGGATGCCCGGCGGCCAGCGCCACCTGGGCGATCCCCTGGCCCATCGTGCCCGTGCCGACGACGGCCACGGTGCTGGTGCGCGGAAGCCCGCGGTCGTGCGCAGTCATGCCGCTCGCAGTCATGCCGCTGATCCTTTTCGACGAAGTTGTCCACAGGTCCGCCAGGCCCTCTTGTCCCGACCGATCGTTCGGTTAATCTAACTCTGTCGCCACTTCCAGCCCAGCTCAATCCCAGCTCGACGAGGAGTTGGTCAGCCGTGACCGCCGCACGCACCACAGACCAGTTGACGAAGACGCACCGCTCCACCCTCGACCAGGCCCTGGAGGCGATCCGTACCCGCGCCTATTGGTCCCCGCACCCCGAGCACCCGAAGGCGTACGGCGGGGAGGGCCAGGGCGGGCGCCCGAGCCTGAGCGTCCCCGAGGGCCAGGCCGCCTTCGAGGCGCTGCGCGGCACGCGCCTGGAGCTGGACCAGCCGGGCACCGACGGCTGGACGGGCTCCGAGGTCTCGCCGTACGGGGCCGAGATGGGCATGGAGTATCCGCATCCGGACCTCGAGGTGCTGCTGCCCGCCATGCGGGCGGGGATGCCCGCTTGGCGGGACGCCGGGCCCGAGGCGCGGGCCATGGTCTGCCTGGAGATCCTGGCCCGGATCAGCGCCCGCTCCCACGAGTTCGCGCACGCGGTCATGCACACCAGCGGACAGGCGTACATGATGGCGTTCCAGGCGGGCGGCCCGCACGCCCAGGACCGCGGTCTGGAGGCCGTGGCGTACGCGTTCGCGGAGCAGACGCGCACGCCGAGCGCCGCCGACTGGTCCAAGCCGCAGGGCAAGCGCGATCCGCTGGAGCTGCGCAAGACCTTCACCGCGGTGCCGCGGGGCATCGCGCTGCTGATCGGCTGCAGCACCTTCCCCACGTGGAACGGGTACCCCGGCCTGTTCGCCTCGCTGGCCACCGGCAATCCGGTGCTGGTCAAGCCGCATCCGCAGGCGGTGCTGCCGCTCGCGCTCACGGTGCAGGTGGCGCGCGAGGTGCTGCGGGAGGCGGGCTTCGACCCCAATCTGGTGGCGCTGGCGGCCGAGCGGCCGGGCGAGGGAATCGCCAAGGTCCTCGCCGTGCGCCCCGAGATCCGCGTCATCGACTACACGGGCTCGACCGCCTTCGGCGACTGGCTGGAGACCCATGCCCGGCAGGCCCAGGTCTTCACGGAGAAGGCCGGGGTCAACACGGTCGTCATCCACTCCACCGGCGACTACAAGGGCATGCTGGCCAATCTGGCGTTCTCGCTGTCCCTCTACAGCGGCCAGATGTGCACCACCCCGCAGAATCTGCTGATCCCCCGTGAGGGCATCACCACCGACGCGGGCCCCAAGTCGTACGACGAGGTGGTGGCCGACCTGGCGGCGGCGGTCGACGGGCTGCTGGGCGACGACGCCCGGGCGAGCGCCCTGCTCGGCGCGATCGTGGGCCCGCGGGTGCGGGAGCGGCTGGAGGCCGCGCCCGGGCTCGGCGGGGTCGCGCTCGCCTCCCGCGCGGTGACCCACCCCGACTTCCCCGACGCCACGGTGCGTACGCCGCTGATGGTGAAGGCGGACGGGGCGCGCAAGTTCTGGGAGGGGGCGGACGCGGACGCGCCCTATCTCTCCGAATGCTTCGGCCCGGTGTCCTTCGCCGTCGCGGTCGACTCGGCGGCGGACGCGGTCGCCCTGCTGCGCCGCACCACCCGGGACAAGGGCGCGATGACGGTCGGTGCGTACACGACGTCGCCCGAGGTGGAGCGGCTGATCGAGGAGGCGTGTCTGGAGGAGTGCGCCCAGCTGTCGCTGAACCTGACCGGCGGGGTGTATGTGAACCAGACCGCGGCCTTCTCGGACTTCCACGGCACGGGCGGCAACCCGTCGGCCAACGCCGCGCTGTGCGACGCGGCGTTCGTGGCCAGCCGCTTCCGCATGGTGGAGGTGCGGCGCCCGGCCTAATCCGTGTCCTGCGGGTGCGCGGCGGGTCCTCCCCAGTGGAACAGGGCCATGGCCACGCTGGTGGCCAGGTTGTAGCTGGACACCTGCGGCCGCATGGGGAGGGCCACCAGCCGGGTGGCCCGCTTGCGCAGCTCCGGCGACAGCCCGTGCCGCTCGGAGCCGAACGCCAGCAGCGCGTCGTCGGGGACGGCCAGGGACCGGATGTCCTCCCCCTCCGCGTCCAGGGCGTACAGCGGCCCCGGCGGCAGGGCGTCGTCCGGCAGCCGTTCGACCGCGGTGGCGAAGTGGAGGCCCGCACCCGAGCGCACGGCGTTCGGGTGCCAGGGGTCGAGGTCGCCGGTGGTGACCACCCCCGTGGCCCCGAACCCGGCGGCGAGCCGGACCACGGCGCCGACGTTCCCGAGGTTGCGCGGATTGTCCAGGACGACGACCGGTGCGGCCCTCGGCAGCCGCGCCAGGGCGTCCAGATTCCCCTGCCGCCCGCGTCTGACCGCCAGCGCGGCGACGCGGGTGGGGTGCACCCGGGGGACGAGACCGCGCAGGGCCTGGTCCGGCACCTCCACCAGGAGATCCGTGATCACCTCGGTGAGGTCACCGGCCAGCTCCGCCGCCAGCTCCATCGCGGCGGCCTTGTCGCTGGTGACCGCGACCCGCACCTCGGCGCCGAAGCGGAGCGCATGCTTCAGGGCATGGAAGCCGTCGAGCAGGACGATCTCGGGAGCCGTCTCGCGCCACTGCCGCACGGCCCGCGTGGCCTGGTCCTCAGTCATCCCCTCAGCGTACGGGGGCCAGGGCCGTGACCAGGCCCTTCATCGACGGCCCCCGGCTCCGGCCCCGATCCGCCGTCCTGGGCCGCCGTCCCGGGCCGCTTCCGCCAATCGCAGGCGTCACTGGAGCCGGCCGTCCTCGACGGGATGACGCACCGGCGCCGGCCGGGGCCGGTCAGCCGGTAAGGGTGGGTGCGGCGTGCTCATCGTCGTCCTCCCCCGCTCGCTGTCGCGGCAGGCGGACGGGGACTCGCGCGGCCAGCCGGTCGCGGGCCCGGGTCGCCTTCCGGCCGATCCAGAGCAGAAAGGCGGTCGGCAGGAACACCGCGTCCGCGGCGATGGCGGCGAGCGAGAAGAAGGGCAGGCCGAGCGCGAGGGCTATGCCGATGTGCTCCAGCATCAGCAGCACCAGCATGACGTTCTTGGCCCGGCGGTTCAGCAGCGTGAAGGGGAAGGCGACCTGGACGATGACCGTGCCGTAGGTCAGCAGCATCACCAGGGTGCCGCTGCTCGCGAGCACGTCGGCCAGGGACGGCCAGGGCGAGAAGTAGTCCAGGTGCAGCGGGTAGTAGAGGGCGGTGCCGTCCTGCCAGCGCGAGCCCTGGACCTTGTACCAGCCCGCGGAGGCGTAGAGCAGACACACCTCGCCCATGATCACCACCAGCGCGCCGTTGTGCGCCAGGTTGGCGAGCATGTCCAGGACGGTGCGCGGCTCCCCCGGCGCATACCGGCGCGCGAGCCACCAGCCGCCCTGGACGAGCCACAGCCCCCACAGGACCGTGGCCCAGCCCAGCCCGGGGAGCGGGCCGTCCGCGATCAGCGACAGGTCGGCGTCGGTGAACAGCTGGACGCAGGCCAGGGCGAGCCCCAGAGCGGTCCACAGCACGATTCCGGTCGTATCGCGCGGCGGCTCCTGCCCGTCCGGCCGCCGGACGGCGCGGCGGGCGTCGAGGGACCAGACCTGGCCGCACCGGGTGAGCACCAGGTAGAGCGACATCAGGTGGATGAGGTTGTCGCCGCCGTCGCCGATGAAGATGGAGCGGTTCTGCAGCGACAGCACGCCGAGCATGAACAGCACGGACATGGTGCGGGTGCGCCAGCCGAGCAGGAGCAGCAGGGCCGAGACGACGGCGACGGCGTAAACGGCCTCGAACCACAGGCCGCTATCGGACCACATGAGCGCGGTGAAGGCGTGGTTGCCGTCGATCAGCCTCCGGGCCATGTCCCAGTTCCAGGGGCCGTCGGGGCCGTACAGCTCCCGGCGGTGGGGCCATTCGCGGAGCAGGAAGAGCAGCCAGGTGAAGGAGAAGCCGATGCGCACCACGGCCGTCTGGTAGCGGCCGAGCGCGGACCCGGTGACGCGGGCGTGGCCGCGCGCCACGGCGGACCGGACACGCGCCAGGGCGGGCTGGGCAGCGGATATCGTCACCGGCGCGTCCCCTCGGGAAGGTCGGCCGCGGTCGTCGTCCACCAGGGCAGGGTCCGGTAGAACGGCTTGGTGTCGACCTTCTCGTCGCTCCATGGCGGTGCGGCCAGCGGTGTGGTCGCGGACCGCACCTGGACGCGCCGCACCGTACCGCCGTCCGGCTTCGCGCCGAGACGGAGCAGGACGATCCGGCGTATGTACTGCTCGGAGAGGCGGCCGCGGGTGCCGTTCGGCCGTTCCTGCGCGTCGTGCGAGCCGGCGTAGAACTCCCAGGCGCGGCGCAGCTCGTTCTGCTGGGTGTGGCTGGGCAGCGGGTTGTGGTGGATGGCGGCGCCGTCCTGGGCGGAGAGGTTGGTCCAGCCGGTGGTGGCGAGGCCGCCCTCGGGGGTGCGGATCTCGGCCCGGGCCTGTATGGCGATGTCCTGCTGGAGCGGATTGGGCGCGAAGAGCTTCCAGTTCCGCTCGAATTCCGGGTAGGTGTAGTCGTCCATGACCGCGCCGTGCCGCTTGCTGATCGTGTTGGGCGGCGCGACGCTCAGGAACGCCATGCCGAGGTGAAGGGCCACGGCGACCGCGGCGGCGGCGACCGCCACCGCGACGATCAGCTGTGACGGGAGTGAGAGCGCGGCGAGCCGTTCCACCGCCTCGTCGTCCGGCTCCGTTACCGCCATGCCCCGCCCCGCTCCCGATGGTCCAGGTCTTCGCACCCGGCCCGGACGGCTGCGCGCCCACGGCCCCCGGTGGGTGTCCTCTCCGTCCGCACGCTACCGATGCGGCCCGCCCGGCACAGCATCCTCAGCGTTATCCACAGGCTTGACACCCTACGTTCCCTCGGCACACCATTGAACCGAACGATCGGTCGGTTGGTTTCCCGGGCGGTCGACGGGACGGACGGCGGGGACGGATGGCGAAGGGGCTTCGCATGACGACGACGGCGGCGGATGCCGGGGCGGGGGCGTACGAGGCGGTGTTCGACGCCGCGCTGGCGGCGGACGAGCGCATCGAGCCGCGCGACTGGATGCCCGACGACTACCGGGCCTCCCTGGTCCGGCAGATCGCGCAGCACGCCCACTCCGAGATCATCGGCATGCAGCCCGAGGCCAACTGGATCAGCCGCGCCCCCTCGCTGCGGCGCAAGGCGATCCTGATGGCCAAGGTCCAGGACGAGGCGGGCCACGGCCTGTACCTCTACAGCGCGGCGGAGACCCTGGGCACCAGCCGGGACGAGCTGCTGGACAAGCTCCACTCGGGCCGCCAGAGATACTCGTCGATCTTCAACTACCCGACGCTGACCTGGGCCGACGTGGGCGCCATCGGCTGGCTGGTGGACGGCGCGGCGATCACCAACCAGGTCCCGCTGTGCCGCTGCTCCTACGGGCCGTACGCCCGCGCGATGGTCCGGATCTGCAAGGAGGAGTCCTTCCACCAGCGCCAGGGGTATGAGCTGCTGCTGGCCCTGAGCCGGGGCACCGAGGCCCAGCACGCCATGGCCCAGGACGCGGTGGACCGCTGGTGGTGGCCGTCGCTGATGATGTTCGGCCCGCCCGACGACGCGTCGGCGCACTCCGCCCAGTCGATGGCCTGGAAGATCAAGCGGCATTCCAACGACGAGCTGCGCCAGCGCTTCGTCGACATCTGCGTCCCGCAGGCCGAATCCCTCGGCCTCACCCTCCCCGACCCCGACCTGAAGTGGAACGAGGAGCGGGGGCACCACGACTTCGGCCCCATCGACTGGGACGAGTTCGGCGAGGTGCTGCGGGGAAACGGGCCGTGCAACGCCCAGCGGTTGTCCCAGCGGCGCCGGGCCCACGAGGAAGGCGCCTGGGTGCGCGAGGCGGCCGCGGCGTACGCGGCCAAGCACAGGGAGGCACAGGCATGAGCGGTGGCGGAGACGGCACATGGCCGCTGTGGGAGGTGTTCGTCCGCGGCAGGCGCGGCCTCGCGCACACCCACGCCGGCTCCCTGCACGCCCCGGACGCGGAGATGGCGTTGCGCAACGCCCGCGATCTGTACACCCGCCGCTCGGAGGGCGTCTCGATCTGGGTGGTGCCCTCCGCCTCGATCACCGCCTCCTCGCCGGACGAGAAGGACCCCTTCTTCGAACCCGCCGCCGACAAGCCCTACCGGCACCCCACGTTCTACGAGATCCCGGAGGGGGTGCGGCACCTGTGACCGCCGCCCTCGCCCTGGGCGACGACGCGCTGGTGCTCTCCCACCGGCTGGGGGAGTGGGCGGGCCACGCACCCGTGCTGGAGGAGGAGGTCGCGCTCGCCAACATCGCCCTGGACCTGCTCGGCCAGGCCCGGGTGCTGCTCTCCCTCTCCGGCGACGAGGACGAGCTGGCCTATCTCCGCGAGGAGCGGGCGTTCCGCAACGTCCAGCTGGTCGAGCAGCCCAACGGGGACTTCGCCCACACCATCGCCCGCCAGCTCTACTTCTCCACCTACCAGGAGCTGCTGTACGAGGAGCTGGCGCGCGGCGACAACCCCTTCGCCCCGCTGGCCGCCAAGGCGGTCAAGGAGGTCGCCTACCACCGCGATCACGCCGAGCACTGGACGCTGCGGCTCGGCGACGGCACCGAGGAGAGCCATCAGCGCATGCGCCGCGGGGTGGACGCGCTGTGGCGGTTCACCGGTGAGCTGTTCGAGCCGGTCCAGGGCTGCGAGGTCGACTGGTCCGCGCTGCACGACGCGTGGCTGAGCCGCATCACCGCCGTCCTCACCCGGGCCACCCTGAGTGTGCCCGAGGGGCCTCGGCGCGGCGCCTGGGCGGCCGGGGCCGGGCGGCAGGGCATCCACACCGAGCCGTTCGGCCCGATGCTCGCGCAGATGCAGCATCTGCACCGCAGCCACCCGGGGGCGGCATGGTGACGCCCGCGCCCCACGCCCCCACCGCGCTCGAAGAGGAGCTGCGGCGGCTGGCCGGATCCGTGCCGGATCCGGAGCTGCCGATGGTGTCCCTGGCCGAGCTGGGCGTCCTGCGGGAGCTGCGGGTCCTGGCGCCGGGCCGGGTCGAGGTCGAGCTGACCCCCACCTACACCGGCTGCCCGGCGCTGGAGTCGATGGCCGCCGACATCGAGCGGGTGCTGCACGACCACGGCGTGGCCGAGGTCGAGGTCCGCACGGTGCTCGCCCCGCCCTGGACCACGGACGCGATCAGCGCCGAGGGCCGCCGCAAGCTCGCCGAATCCGGCATAGCGCCGCCCGCGCCACGGGGCACCACGGCGGGCGGGCCGGTGCCCGTCGAGCTGACGGTGCGCTGTCCGCACTGCGGCTCCACCGAGACCACGCTGCTGAGCCGCTTCTCCTCCACCGCGTGCAAGGCGCTGCGCCGCTGCGAGACCTGCCGCGAACCGTTCGACCACTTCAAGGAGTTGTGATGGCCGCGGAAGCGGTGCCCGTCGCCGCGCCCCACCACGGTGCGTTCCATCCGCTGCGGGTGGCGGCCGTCGATCCGCTCGCCGATGACGCGGTGGCCGTCACCCTCCGGGTGCCGCCCGCGCTGCGCGAGACGTTCCGCTTCGTCCCCGGGCAGCACATCGCGGTGCGGCGGTTCGCGGACGGCGCGGAGATCCGGCGTACGTACTCGATCTGCGCCCCCGCCCCGGGCCCGGAGGGGCCCGAGCTGCTGCGGGTCGGGGTGCGGCTGGTGGAGGGCGGCGCGTTCTCCACGTACGCCCTCAAGGAGCTGGCGGCCGGGGAGGTGGTGGACGTGATGGCCCCGGCGGGCCGGTTCGTGCTCGACCCCCGGCCCGGCCACTTCGCCGCGGTCGTCGGCGGCAGCGGCATCACGCCCGTGCTGTCCATCGCCGCCACCCTGCTGGAGCGGCAGCCCGAGGCCCGCTTCTGCCTGATCCGCAGTGACCGCACCGCCGCCTCCACGATGTTCCTGGAGGAGGTCGCCGACCTCAAGGACCGCTGGCCCGACCGGTTCCAGCTGGTGTGCGCCCTCTCCCGGGAGGAACAGCAGACCGGGCTGGTATCCGGGCGGCTGGATCAGGAGCGGCTGACCGGTCTGCTGCCCTCGCTGCTGCCGGTGGATTCGGTGGACGGCTGGTTTCTGTGCGGTCCGTACGGGCTGGTGCGCGCCGCCGAGCGGGCGCTGCGCGGGCTCGGGGTGCCGCGCGGCCGGGTCCACCAGGAGATCTTCCATGTGGCGGCGGACCCCGGCGAGGGCGTCTCCCCCGCACCGCGCCCGGCCGCCGCGCCCTCGCACAGCACGGTGACGGCGACCCTGGACGGCCGGTCGGGGAGCTGGCCGGTGCGGGACGGTGAGCCGCTGCTGGAGACCGTGCTGCGCAATCGCGCGGACGCACCGTACGCCTGCAAGGGCGGGGTGTGCGGGACCTGCCGGGCGTTCCTGGTCTCCGGGGAGGTGCGGATGGACCGGAACTTCGCGCTGGAGCCGGACGAGGTGGAGGCGGGCTATGTGCTGTCCTGCCAGTCCCATCCGGTCGGCGAGCGGGTGGAGCTGGACTTCGACCGCTGACCGGCCGCCGCCCCGGCGGGCGATGCGACGGAGCGATGCGAGGGGGCGGCGCGACAGGGCGGTGCGACGCGGGCGTTCGGGGCGTTCCCTTCTTGTAGAACCTGTTCTATCTTGACGGGCCGTCAGATGAAGCTCGACGGCGCGGGAGGACGGACAGTGGACTTCACCTTCACCGAGGAGCAGCAGGCGGCCGTGGAGGCGGCGAAGGCCGTCTTCTCCTCCACCACCCCGGACGGAGTGCCCAGCCCCGCCCTCACCCCCGGCGCCGTCGCCGACGACATCGACCGCGCGCTGTGGCGCAGGCTCGCCGACGCCGATCTGCTCGGGCTGACCCTCGACCCGCGCCACGGCGGCTCCGGACTCGACCCGCTCGCCCTGTGCCTGGTGCTGCGCGAGTCCGCGAAGGTGCTGGCCCGGGTGCCGCTGCTGGAGACCGCCGCGGCCGCCCTCGCCGTACAGCGGTACGGCACCCCCGAGCTGTGCGCCGCCGTGCTGCCCCGGACCGCCGACGGCGACCTCGTGCTCACCGTGGCCTCCGCCGGGCGCACCGGCCACGGCCCGGCCGAACTCGCCGTCCAGGCACGCCGGAACGGCGGCGGCTGGGCGCTGGACGGGGTGCAGACCGCCGTCCCCTGGGCCGCCGACGCCGACCGGCTGCTGATCCCCGCCCACACCGGCGCGGGCCGGGCGCTCCTCGCCCTGCTCCCCCGCGACCGTGCGGGGGTCGGCCTGGACGAGCAGGTCTCCACCAGCGGCGAGCGGCTGGCCGAGGTCCGGCTGGACGGCGTACGGGCGGACGGCCACGAGGTGCTGGACGCGGACGGCGCCTGGGACTGGCTGCGCGCGCTGCTCACCACCGGCACTTGTGCGCTGGCGCTGGGCGTCGGCACGGCGGTGCTTCACCTGACCAGCTCGTACACGTCCACGCGCGAGCAGTTCGGCCATCCGCTCGCCACGTTCCAGGCGGTCGCCGTCCAGACCGCCGACCGGTACATCGATCTGCGGGCCATGGAGGCCACGCTCTGGCAGGCCGCCTGGCGGCTCTCCCGGGACGAGAAGGGCCCGGAGGCGACGGCGAACGGGGCGCTGCCGGTAGCCGGAGACGTGGCGGTCGCCAAGATGTGGGCCGCCGAGGGCGTACGCCGGGTCGTCCAGACCGCACAGCATCTGCACGGCGGCTTCGGGGCGGTCACCGACTATCCGCTGCACCGCTATCACGCCTGGGCCAAGCAGCTGGAGCTGTCCCTGGGCCCGGCCGCCGCCCACGAGGAGGCACTCGGCGAACTCCTCGCCGCCCACCCCCTCGCCTGAGACGACCCGCAGGCCCGGGCCCGCCCGGACTACAGCACGAAGGCGCCCTCGGCCGTGCCGTCCTGGCCACCGACCATCGGACGGCCGGCCGCCTCCCAGGCGAGCATCCCGCCGTCCACGTTCACCGCGTCCAGGCCCTGGGCGACCAGATACTGCGTCACCTGCGCGGACCGCCCGCCGACCCGGCACATCACATGCACCCGGCGCTCCTCGCCGACCGACTCGGTCAGCTCACCGAACCGGGCGACGACCTGGCCCATCGGAATGTGAAGGGCGCCCTCGACATGCCCGGCCGCCCACTCGTCGTCCTCCCGGACGTCCAGCAGAAAGCCATCGGCCGGTACCGCCGCGGCCTCCACCTGGGGAAGCTGGGCAAAATGCATCACACACACCTCTCACACGACATCGTCAGCTCGGAGAAACCTACTACCGCGACAGCTCCGCGAGCCGGGCCTCTTTCTCGGAGACCTGGGCGAGCAGCTGCTCGGCGATCTCGTCCAGCAGCCGGTCCGGGTCCTCCGGCGCCATCTTGATCATCGCGCCGATCGCGCTCGACTCCAGCTCGGAGGCGACCTCGGCCAGCATCTCCTTGCGCTCGGCCAGCCACTCCAGCCGGGCGTACAGCTCCTCGCTGCGGCTCGCCCGCCGCTCGGGTGGCGGCGGACCGGCCTCCCACTCCTCGGCCAGCTTCCGCAGCGCCACCTCGTCCCCGGCCGCGTACGCCGCGTTGACCCGCACGATGAACTCACCGCGCCGCTCCCGCTCGGCCTCCTCCTCGGCCAGGTCCGGATGGGCCTTGCGGGCCAGGTCGCGGTAGATCCGGCGGGCCTCCTCGCTCGGCCGCACCCGCGGCGGCGGCTGCACCGGCTGCTCGGTGAGCATCGCGGACGCCTCCGGCGACAGGCCCTCGGAGTCGATCCAGCCGTGGAACAGCTCCTCCACGCCAGGCATCGGCTGCACCAGTCCGCGCGCCTCGCGGGCCCTGCGCCGGTCCTCCGGATCGCCGGTGCGCTCCGCGACCGCCTCGGCGATCAGCGCGTCCAGCTCGTCCAGGCGCGAGTACATCGGGCCGAGCCGCTGATGGTGCAGCCGGGAGAAGTTCTCCACCTCGACCCGGAAGGTCTCCACCGCGATCTCGAACTCGATCAGCGCCTGCTCGGCCGCCCGCACCGCCCGCTCAAGACGCTCGGCGGCCTGCGCGTCCTCCTCGGACTGGGCCTCCTCGGATCGCGCCTCCTCGGACTGGGCCCGCTCCGGCTGGGCCTGCTCGGACTGGGGCTCGGCCGGTGCCTGAGATTCCTCCTGGGGCTCCGCCTCGGACACCGCCCGCTGTGCCTGTTGCTGCGCTTCCCGGTTCGTCACCCGCTCAGCCTACGTGGGGCAGTCCCAGGGGGTGTCCGCCCAGGGACTCGCGCCTCACACCCCCGGCTCGGCCGCTATCCGCCCGGCGCGCACCGCGGCCAGCAGTTCCGCGTGATCCGCCTCCGTGCGGTCCGCGTACGCCACCGCGAAGCCGGCCATCGCCTCGTCCAGCTCCTCCCCCTTGCCGCAGTACCCGGCGAGCACCCGCGGATCCGCGCTGTGCGCATGCGCCCGCGCCAGCAGCGCGCCCGTCATCCGCCCGTAGTCGTCCATCTGGTCGGCGGCCAGCGCGGCCGGGTCGACGCTCCCCTTGCGGTTACGGAACTGCCGTACCTGGTACGGCCGCCCGAGCACCGTCGTCCAGCCCAGCAGGATGTCGCTGACGACCTGCATCCGCTTCTGGCCGAGCACCACCCGCCGCCCCTCGTGGACGACCTCGGGTATCTCGAAACCGGCCCGCCCCAGATGCGGCAGCAGCGCGGACGGCCGGGCCTCCTTCACCTGCAGCACCAGCGGTTCGCCCCGGTGGTCGAGCAGCAGCACCACATACGAACGCGTCCCCACGCTGCCCGTGCCCACGACCCGGAACGCCACGTCGTGCACCTCGTACCGGGCGAGCAGCGGCAGCCGGTCCTCGGGCAGCGTCCCCAGATAGTCGCCCAGCGCCTCCGCGACCGCCACCGCCTCGGCGTCCGGCACCCGCCGCAGCACCGGCGGCGCGTCCACGAAGCGCCGGGCCACGGGCCGCCCGGAGGAGCCCCCATCGCCCGGAACCGCCTCCGTGGCCTTGGCGGCGAAGCGCGCGCTCGTGTTCCGCCGGGCCTTCTCGGCGACCCGCTCCAGCGTGCCGGCCAGGTCCCGGGCGTCGGTGTGCGAGACCAGCTCCTCGTCCGCGATCGCGTTCCACGCGTCGGTGGCCGGCAGCTTGGCCAGCAGCCGGACCGTGCGCCGATAGGCGCCCGCCGCGTCACGGGCCGCCGACCGGCAGGCGTCCTCGTCGGCGCCGGCCTCCCGCCCGGCCAGCACCAGCGAGGCCGCGAGCCGCTTCACATCCCACTCCCACGGACCGTGGACGGTCTCGTCGAAGTCGTTCAGGTCGATGACCAGACCGCCGCGCGCGTCCCCGTAGAGCCCGAAGTTGGCGGCGTGCGCGTCACCGCAGAGCTGGGCGCCGACGCCGGTGACCGGAGTGCCCGCCAGGTCGTGGGCCATCAGCCCGGCCGAGCCGCGGAGGAAGGAGAACGGGGTCGCGATCATCCGCCCCACCCGTATCGGCGTCAGCTCCGGCAGCCGCCCGGCGTTCGACCGCTCGACCGCCGCCACCGCGTCCGGCCGCCCGGGAGCGGGCGACGGCAGCGCGGCGTGCGCCGAGCGCGGCACCCGCTTCCGCAGCGCCTTCCCCTCCTGCCGCGGAGAGGGGCCGTCCCCGCGCCAGGCCGCGAACCCCGGTACCTGGGGCAGCCGCCGGGCCGCCCCGCCCCCACCCGTGCCGTCAGCCATCACGCCCCCCGTTTCGTCCTCGCCCGTCACCGACCCCGCCGACGGCGCTCACGCCCCCGACCGACCAGCACCGTACCCCCGATCGCCCACGCCCCGTCAGGGCCTGTGGAAAACTCCGGTGAACCCGGCGAATGTCCTGCTCAGCGCCGGAACTGCTCCGGGCAGCCGCCGCCTTCGGGCAGATGGTCCTCGGCCCACTGCCCGAGTTCCTTCAGCGCGGGCTCCAGCGCCTTCCCCGCCTCCGTCAGCCGGTAGGCCACCCGCAGCGGAGGCCCGGGGTCCACTTCGCGGAGTACCAGCCCCGCCGCCGAGAGTTCGGTGAGGCGGTCCGACAGCATGCGTTCGCTGATGCCCGGGATGGCCCGCCGCAACTCGGCGAAGTACGCCCCCTGCTCGGTCAGTACGGCCACGATCAGCCCGGTCCACCGCTTCCCGAACAGCTCGAAGACCCGGGTCATCTTGCCGTCGACCTGCTTGCACACGTGCTCGTCGTGGACCTCGGGCCCGCCTCCGTCCGCCATGGAATACACGATACCTGCGTTTCGTTTGGTGCTGCAGAAAAGTAAGCTACTGTGCCAATCGTAGGTACATAGAAAACACCCGCTCCTTACGGGAGCGCCTTGTCCACGGAGGCACCTCCATGCCCACGCTTCTTCACATCGACACCTCTGTCTTCCCCGGCGAAGCCTCCGCCTCCCGCGCGGTGACCGCCACCTTCCGCAAGGAGTGGGAGGCCCAGCATCCGAATGGCACGGTCATCTACCGCGACCTGGCCGCCGAGCCGCTGCCGCACCTGGACGGCCTCGCCGCCCAGGCCGGATTCGTCCCCACCGAGACCCACACCCCCGAGCAGCAGGCCGCCTTCGCGCTGCGCGACACCCTGGCCGGTGAGCTGGAGCAGGCCGACGTGGTCCTCATAGGCGCCCCGATGTACAACTTCACGATTCCCTCCACCCTCAAGGCGTGGCTGGACCACGTGATCATCATGGGCCGCACCTCCGGCGCCGAGCAGACCACCACCTCGGGCACCCCGACGATCGTCGTCGCCAGCCGGGGCGGCGGCTACGGTCCGGGGACGCCGCGGGAGAGCTTCGAGTTCGTCACGACCTACCTGGAGAAGGCCCTGAAGGACGGGCTCAACCTCGACGTCGAGTTCGTTGTGCCGGAGCTCACCCTGGCCCGCAGCAACCCGGCGATGGCCGACCTGGTCGAGCTCTCGGACGCCTCCAAGGCGAAGGCCCACGAGGACGCCGCCTCGAAGGCCAAGGCGCTCGCTTCCCAGTTCGCCGCCTGAGCCGCCTGAGCCGCCTGAGCTGTCTCAGCCACCTCAGCCACCTCAGCTGTCCGAGCCTCAGTCGGCCGCGGAACCGCGGGGCCGCCCCTCCGGGGAGGCCCCGCTTCCGTTTGTCGGACCGAGTTCCGGGGGCGGCTGATGTGGATCAAGCCGAACTGGCAGTGGATCAAGCCGATGTCGAGCCGGACTCAAGGCGAGACCGACCGGCCCGCCACATAAAGCGAAGCGGGCCCCTCCTGAGCGACTTTCGTCACTCCGGAGAGGCCCGCTCCGACTGGTGCGCGAGGGGGGAGTTGAACCCCCACGCCCTTTCGGGCACTGGAACCTGAATCCAGCGCGTCTGCCTATTCCGCCACCCGCGCATGGGTGCTGTCTTCCGGCCTACCGCCTGTTCCCCGGGCCTTTCGGTCCGGTTCGCCGCGGCGCCTTCCGACATCCAGAACACTAGCACGCTGGGCAGGGTGGATTCACACTCGTTGTCGAGCCCCGCCCGGAGGGGCTCCGCCGCGGTTGCGGGACACTGTCCAGAGGGCACCTCTACGATCCTGTGAGAGGTGACACTGCTCCACAGGGCCAGGAAGGGGAACCACCCGATTTCCCGACGCGTGGATACGATCAGTAAGCAGTACCAGGACGACACTGAGCACGACTGAGGAAGGAGGTGCCCCGTGGGAGTACTGAAGCGCTTCGAGCAGCGTCTCGAGGGTCTCGTGAACGGCACCTTCGCCAAGGTGTTCAAGTCGGAGGTCCAGCCCGTCGAGATCGCGGGCGCGCTCCAGCGTGAGTGCGACAACAACGCGACCATCTGGAACCGGGACCGGACCGTCGTCCCCAACGACTTCATCGTCGAGCTGAGCACCGGCGACTACGAGCGGCTCGCGCCGTACTCCGGACAGCTCGGCGACGAGCTCTCCGGCATGGTCCGCGACTACGCCAAGCAGCAGCGGTACACCTTCATGGGGGGCGTCAAGGTCCACCTGGAGAAGGCCGACGACCTCGACACCGGCCTGTACCGGGTGCGCAGCCGGACGCTGGCCTCCAGCGAGTCCCAGAGCGCGGCCGCCCAGCAGGCACCGGCCCGCGGCGGGGCTCCGCAGCAGCGGCCCGGCGGTTACGGCGGCCAGCCCGCGGGCGCGCCGCCCATGCCCAGTGCCCCTCCCGGGGCCCGCCCCGGGGCCCGGAGCGGCGGCGCGGGCTCCGTCCCGCAGCCGCAGGGGCAGACCCGGCGCTGGATTGAGATCAATGGCACTCGCCACCAGATCTCCCGGCCCACCCTGGTTCTGGGCCGCAGCACCGACGCTGACGTGCGCATTGACGATCCCGGTGTCTCCCGCAGGCACTGCGAAATCCGGGTCGGAACACCGCCGACCATCCAGGATCTGGGGTCGACGAACGGCATCGTGGTGGACGGACAGCACACCACCCGCGCTACGCTCCGCGACGGCTCCCGCGTCGTCGTGGGCAGCACCACCATCGTTTACCGGCAAGCCGAAGGGTGAAGCGGGGGCAATGTCAGAGCTGACCCTCACGGTCATGCGGTTGGGTTTCCTCGCCGTACTGTGGCTGTTCGTCATCGTGGCCGTTCAGGTCATCCGTAGCGACCTGTTCGGGACTCGCGTGACCCAGCGCGGTTCGGCGCGCCGTGGCGCCCCCGACCGGCCGCAGCAGCAGCGGCAGCAACAGCAGGCCGCACCGCCCCAGCAGCGTCAGCAGCCCTCGGGCCGCGGCCGCCGCGGGGCTCCGACCAAGCTGGTGGTGTCCGAGGGCACGCTGACCGGCACCACGGTCGCCCTCCAGGGGCAGACCATCACTCTCGGTCGTGCGCACGATTCAACAATCGTGCTGGACGACGACTACGCCTCCAGCCGGCATGCCAGGATCTACCCGGACCGTGACGGCCAGTGGATCGTCGAGGACCTCGGCTCCACCAACGGCACCTATCTCGACCGGAACCGACTCACCACACCGACACCGATTCCGCTGGGTGCACCGATCCGCATCGGCAAGACCGTCATCGAGCTGCGGAAGTAGTAGGACCATGACGACCGGAGGGTGGGCAGCGTGGTTGGCAAGGGGCTGTACCCGGAGCCGACGGGCGAGGTGCGCATGAGTCTGTCACTGCGTTTCGCCGCCGGGTCCCACAAGGGCATGATCCGGGAGGGCAACGAGGACTCCGGCTATGCCGGCCCCCGGCTGCTCGCCATCGCCGACGGCATGGGTGGCCAGGCCGCCGGCGAGGTCGCCAGCTCCGAGGTGATCTCCACCCTGGTCCAGCTCGACGACGACGTCCCCGGCTCGGACATCCTGACCTCCCTGGGCACCGCCGTGCAGCGGGCCAACGACCAGCTGCGGGTCATGGTCGAGGAGGACCCCCAGCTGGAGGGCATGGGCACCACGCTCACCGCCCTGTTGTGGACCGGCCAGCGGCTCGGCCTGGTGCACGTGGGCGACTCGCGCGCGTATCTGCTGCGCGACGGGGAGCTCACCCAGATCACCCAGGACCACACCTGGGTGCAGCGGCTCGTCGACGAGGGCCGCATCACCGAGGAGGAGGCGGGCACCCACCCGCAGCGCTCCCTGCTGATGCGCGCGCTGGGCAGCGGCGACCACGTCGAGCCCGATCTGTCCATCCGTGAGGTCCGGGCCGGCGACCGCTATCTGATCTGCTCCGACGGCCTGTCCGGCGTCGTGAGCCACCAGACCCTCGAGGACACCCTCGCCAGCTACCAGGGCCCGCACGAGACGGTGCAGGAGCTGATCCAGCTCGCGCTGCGCGGCGGCGGCCCCGACAACATCACCTGCATCGTGGCCGACGTCCTCGACGTGGACGGCGGCGACACCCTGGCCGGCCAGCTCAACGACACCCCCGTGATCGTGGGCGCGGTGGCCGAGAACCAGGTCCCCCTCGGGGACGGCGGTGCCGGGAACACCCCGGCGGGCCGCGCCGCCGAGCTGGGCCGGAACCGTCCCGTACCGCAGCAGGGCGACGCACAGGGCGGCTTCGGGCCGCCCGGCAGCGGCGACCCGGGGCTCGGCGGACCGCCCGAGGGCAGTTACGGGGCCTACGCGGACGGCGACTACACCAAGAAGAGCGGCCGTAAGACCTGGGTCAAGCGGTCGCTGATCATCGCGCTGGGCCTCGCCGTGATCGGCGGCGGCCTCTACAGCGGCTATCAGTGGACGCAGACGCAGTACTACGTGGGCTCCAACGGAGACCATGTCGCGATCTACCAGGGCATCAACCAGGACCTTGCGTGGATCAAGCTCAACAAGGTCCATGAGGACCACCGCGAGATCGAACTCAAGTACCTCCCGACCGACCAGCGCAGCCGCGTGGAGGACACCATCGCGGTCAGCGGGCTCGGCCAGGCCGAGGACAAGACGAAGGATCTCGCCACTCTCGCCAGCGCCTGCAGAAAGGCTGACGCACAGCGCAGGGCCGAGGAGAGCCAGAAGGACCTCACCGGCGGCAAGGGGCAGGCCGGCGGCGGATCCGGAGGCAAGGCAGGTAGCGGCAGCAGCAGGCCGCAGCAGAGTCAGAGCGCGACGACGGGGTTGCGCGCCGCCAAGGCCACACCGACGCCGAAGAACCCGGCGTCGCCCTCTCCCACTCCGAAGCCGGGTCCCACCCTGTCGGAGCAGGAGAAGGAGTTGGTCCCGCAGTGCAGCAGCACCCAGCAGTGAAGCCGTTAGGGGCCGCCCACCCATGAGCAGTAGTACGACCAACACGACCACGATCAGTACGGCCGGTCCGCCGAGCCGCCGCAACACCGAGCTCGCCATGCTCGTGTTCGCGGTGATCATTCCGGTCTTCGCGTACGCCAACGCGGGCCTGGCGCTCAGCGACGAGCTGCCCTCGGGCATGCTCAGCTACGGCATCGGGCTCGGCCTGCTCGCGGGCGTCGGCCATCTGGTGGTGCGCAAGTTCGCGCCGTACGCCGATCCGCTGCTGCTGCCGATCGCCACGCTCCTCAACGGCCTCGGCCTCGTCATCATCTGGCGGCTGGACCAGTCGAGGCGGCTGGCCGGCCGGGCGGAGGCGATCGGCCAGACCTTCGCCCCCTCGGCGCCCAACCAGCTGATGTACTCGGCGATGGGCGTGGCCCTGTTCGTGGCCGTCCTGATCTTCCTCAAGGATCACCGGATCCTGCAGCGGTACACCTACATCTCCATGATCGGTGCGCTGATCCTGCTGATCCTGCCGATGTTCTTCCCGGCCCGGTTCGGCGCACGCATCTGGATCACCATCGGCTCCTTCTCCATCCAGCCCGGTGAGTTCGCGAAGATCATCATCGCGGTCTTCTTCTCCGGCTACCTCATGGTGAAGAGGGACGCGCTCGCGCTGGCCAGCCGCCGCTTCATGGGGCTGTACCTGCCGCGCGGCCGTGACCTCGGCCCGATCATCGTGGTCTGGGCGATGAGCATCCTGATCCTGGTCTTCGAGACCGACCTCGGCACCTCGCTGCTGTTCTTCGGCCTGTTCGTGGTCATGCTGTACGTGGCGACCGAGCGCACCAGCTGGATCGTCTTCGGTCTGCTGATGTCCGCGGTCGGCGCGGTCGGAGTCGCCTCGTTCGAATCGCACGTCAAGGTCCGTGTGATGGCGTGGCTGCACCCGTTCGCGGTCTACGAGACCCCCCGGCCCAGCTGGGCCACCACCGACCAGATCGCCCTGGCCCTGATGTCCTTCGGCTCCGGCGGCGTCTCGGGAACCGGCTGGGGCCAGGGCGCCTCCGACCTGATCGGCTTCGCGGCCAACTCCGACTTCATCCTCGCCACCGTCGGCGAGGAGCTGGGGCTGGCCGGCACCATGGCCTTCCTCCTGCTGTACGGCCTCATCGTGGAGCGCGGCATGCGCACCGCCCTCGCCGCCCGGGACCCGTTCGGCAAGCTGCTGGCGGTCGGCCTGTCCGCCGCGTTCGGCATCCAGGTCTTCGTCGTCGCGGGCGGCGTGATGGGCCTCATCCCGCTGACCGGTATGACGATGCCGTTCGTGGCGTACGGCGGTTCGTCGGTGCTCGCCAACTGGGCGCTGATCGCGATCCTCATCAGGATCAGCGACACCGCCCGCCGGCCGGCGCCCGCGCCCGCCCCCACCACTGACGCCGAGATGACTCAGGTGGTCCGACCGTGAACAAGCCCCTGCGCCGAATCGCGATCTTCTGCGGCCTTCTGGTCCTCGCCCTGCTGGTGCGGGACAACTGGATCCAGTACGTCCAGGCCGACGGGCTGAAGAACAACAAGAACAACCGCCGGGTCCTGATCGCCCGTTACAGCCAGCCGCGCGGCAACATCATCGTCGACGGCCGCCCGATCACCGGGTCGGTGGAGACCGACGGGACGGACTTCAAGTACAAGCGCACGTACAAGAACGGTCCGATGTGGGCGCCGGTGACCGGGTACGCCTCCCAGGCGTTCGGCGCCACCCAGATCGAGAACCTCGAGGACGGCATCCTCACCGGCAACGACGACCGGCTGTTCTTCAACCGGACCGTCGACATGTTCACCGGCAAGAACCAGAAGGGCGGTGACGTCATCACCACCCTGAACGCCAAGGCCCAGGAGGCCGCGTACAAGGGCCTCGGCAAGAACAAGGGCGCCGTCGCCGCGCTCGACCCGCGCACCGGCAAGATCCTCGCCCTCGCCTCCACCCCGAGCTACGACCCGTCGAAGTTCGCGGGCAGCGGGAAGAGCGACGAGGAGACCTGGAATGCGCTGCAGCCGAAGAACGACGAGGACGACCCGATGCTGAACCGGGCGCTGCGGCAGACGTACCCGCCCGGCTCCACGTTCAAGGTCGTCACCGCCGCGGCGGCGCTGGAGAACGGCAAGTACACCGACATCGACGGGGCCACCAACTCGCCGGTGCCGTGGCGGCTGCCGCTGTCCACCCAGGACCTGCCGAACGAGGGGAACATCCCCTGCGAGAACGCGACCCTGCGGCAGGCCCTGCGCTACTCCTGCAACACCGTCTTCGGCAAGCTCGGTGACGACCTCGGCAAGGACAAGATGCTGGAGGAGGCGAAGAAGTTCGGGTTCAACGAAGAGGTCTTCATGCCCGTCCGCTCCGCCGCCAGCATCTACCCCGAGAAGATGGACCGGCCGGGCAACGCCCTGTCCTCCATCGGCCAGTTCGACACCCGCGCCACCCCGCTGCAGATGGCCATGGTCGCCTCCGCGGTCGCCAACGACGGCAAGCTGATGAAGCCGTACATGATCGACTCGCTGCGCGCCCCCAACCTGAACACGGTCGACCAGACCAGCCCGGAGGAGATGAGCCAGCCGCTCAGCTCGGAAAACGCGGGCAAGCTCCAGGACATGATGGAGACCGTGGTCAAGGAGGGCACCGGCACCAACGCCCAGATCCCGGGCGCCACGGTCGGCGGCAAGACCGGTACCGCGCAGCACGGCGTCGCGAACAGCGAGAACCCGTACGCCTGGTTCATCTCGTACGCCAAGACCGACGAGGGTTCCCCGGTCGCGGTGGCCGTCGTGGTCGAGGGTTCCGACACCCTGCGCAGTGACATCGCGGGCGGCAAGCTGGCGGCGCCGATCGCGAAGAATGTGATGAAGGCGGTACTTGACAGCGAGCGCGACAAGTGACGCCGGTCACGCCCTGATACCAATCCCGCACGTCGTCGTACCGGTCCGGTATCAAGTATCGGCCGAGGCCGGGTCCCGTAAGACGTGCCGGGTACCGTATGCGCGAGCAGCACTTCGCCGGTCCCCCACACAGGGTGCGGCCGGGAATGACGGAAGAGGGCTGGAGTAGCTATGGAAGAGCCGCGTCGCCTCGGCGGCCGGTACGAGCTGGGCTCGGTGCTCGGCCGCGGTGGCATGGCGGAGGTCTACCTCGCGCACGACACCCGCCTCGGCCGCACTGTCGCCGTGAAGACGCTCCGGGTGGACCTCGCCCGCGACCCGTCCTTCCAGGCCCGGTTCCGCCGAGAGGCCCAGTCGGCCGCCTCGCTCAACCATCCCGCGATCGTCGCGGTCTACGACACCGGCGAGGACTACGTCGACGGTGTCTCGATCCCGTACATCGTGATGGAGTACGTCGACGGCTCCACTCTGCGTGAGCTTCTCCACTCCGGGAGAAAGCTGCTCCCCGAGCGCTCGATGGAGATGACGGTCGGGATCCTCCAGGCCCTGGAGTACTCCCACCGGAACAACATCGTCCACCGGGACATCAAGCCGGCGAACGTGATGCTCACGCGCAGCGGCCAGGTCAAGGTGATGGACTTCGGCATCGCCCGGGCCATGGGCGACGCCGGTATGACCATGACGCAGACCGCGGCCGTCATCGGCACCGCGCAGTACCTCTCCCCCGAGCAGGCCAAGGGCGAGACCGTCGACGCGCGCAGCGACCTCTACTCCACCGGCTGTCTGCTCTACGAGCTGCTGACGGTGCGGCCGCCGTTCGTCGGGGACTCCCCGGTGGCCGTGGCCTACCAGCACGTACGGGAAGAGCCGCAGCCGCCGAGCACGTACGACCCCGAGATCACCCCGGAGATGGACGCGATCGTCCTGCGGGCCCTGGTCAAGGACCCCGACTACCGCTATCAGTCGGCCGACGAGATGCGCGCCGACATCGAGGCGGCCCTCGAAGGCCAGCCGGTCGCCGCGACCGCCGCGCTGGGCGCGGTCGGCTACGGCTCGAACGACCAGCCGACGACGATGCTGCGGCCGCAGGACACCGGTCCGGCGACCTCGATGCTGCCCCCGATGCGGGATGACGACGGCGGCTTCGGCTACGACGAGCGGCCGGAGCGGCGGCGGGGCGGCCCGGAGAAGAAGCGCAACCTCTCGACGATCCTGCTGGTGGTGGCCGGCATTCTGGTGCTGGTCGGCGCGATCTTCATCGGGAAGGCGCTCACCGGCGGCGGCAAGAACGACGAGATGGTCCCGGTGCCGACACTGGCCGGCAAGACCTTCAAGGAGGCCAGCGCCCAGGGGGACAACGGCGACTTCAAGGTGAAGCAGGTCGGCTCCAGGTTCTGTGGCCAGGCCAAGAACACGGTCTGTGAGCAGAACCCCAAGGGCGGCGGCGAGATCAAGCGCTACGGCACGGTCGAGCTGACCATGTCGAAGGGCAAGAAGCCGGCGGAGAAGATCGAGGTCCCCGACGTCCTCAACGTCCAGTTCGCGTCGGCGAAGCAGTCGCTGGAAGACAAGGGCTTCACCGTCGACAGGGCGACCGAGGAGTCCGACCAGACCCCGGGCAAGGTGATCCGCCAGAGCGTGGACGCGGGCAAGAAGGTCGCGCGGGGCACCACGATCACCCTGACCGTCGCGGCGCCGCAGCAGCAGGTCCCCGTCCCCGACGTGACCACCAAGAAGCAGGCGGACGCCGAGGCCACCCTCAAGGCGCAGGGCTTCAAGGTCCAGTCGACGGAGGAGGAGAGCGGCGACGCCGAGGCCGGCACGGTCATCAGGCAGGACCCGGCGGGCGGCGGTACGGCCGCGCCCGGATCCACCATCAACCTGACCATCGCCAAGGCCCCGGCCCAGCAGGAGCAGGTCCCGGTGCCCAACCTGGGCGGCCAGAAGCTCAAGGACGCCAAGAAGGCCCTCCAGGACCTCGGGCTCAACGTGGGCAACATCCAGGGCGATCAGGGCGACAACGCGACCGTGGTCGCCAGCAACCCCGGCGCCGGCACCCAGGTGCCCAAGGGCACGTCCGTGAACCTCGTCACGGTCAAGGGCAACGACGGCGGAGGCGACAACGGCGGAGGCTTCTTCGGCGGCCTCGGCGGCTAGCCCGCCTCGCACACGGCACCACCGCACGGGGAAGCCCCCGGCGCCCGGGAGAGGGCGCCGGGGGCTTCCCCCGTTGGCGTGAAGCGTCAAGAGGTGCTGCCTCAGCGCAGCTCCTTGGGGGGCGTACGGTCCGCGTCGACCTTCTCGGTGCGCTCCAGCTCGCCCCAGACGATGTAGCGGTGCCGCGAGGTGAAGACCGGAGTGCAGGTCGAGAGGGTGATGTAGCGGCCCGCCTTCTTCTTGCCCGACTCCTTCGGGACCGCGTTCAGCACGTCCACGTTGAACTTCGAGGTCTCGGGCAGCGTCGCGTAGACCTTGTAGACGTACCAGGTGTCCCGGGTCTCGAAGACCACGGGATCGCCGTCGTGGATCTTGTCGATGTCGTGGAACTTGGCGCCGTGTCCGTCCCGGTGGGCGGCCAGCGCGAAGTTACCCGACTTCGCCCAGGGCATCGCGGCCTTGACGGGCTCCGTGTAGTACCCGGCGACGCCGTCGTTGAGGATCTCGGTCGAGGTGCCCTTTTTGACCAGCACCTCGCCGTCGCCCATGGCCGGTACGTGCAGGAAGCCGATGCCGTCCTTGGTGTCGAGCCGGCCCGGCCCCTGGGCGGCCCAGTGCTTGCGCACCTGGTTGCCCTGCTTCTTCGCCTCCCGGTCGGCGAGGACGTTCGTCCACCACAGCGAGTAGGCCACGAAGAGGGCCAGGATCAGCCCCGCGGTGATCAGCAGCTCGCCCAGCACCCCGATGGCCGCCGCGATCCGCCCGCGGCCGGGGCGGCGGGTCGGCTGCGTCTCGGACGGGGCGGGGTCCCGGCCCTGCCGCTGGTCGTGGTCGGTCCGTGCCACCGCGTGGTACCCCTTTTCTGGATCTTCCCGGTCCTACTCGACCAGTGCGTCCGGCTTCCCCTCGCTGCGCGGCCGCTCGTCGACCATCTTGCCCCAGACGATCATCCGGTACGTGCTGGTGAACTCGGGGGTGCAGGTCGTCAGCGTGAGGTAGCGGCCCGGCTTGCTGAAGCCGGAGCCGGGCGGCACCGGGCCGATGACGCCCGTGTTGGAGGGGGACGTCTGCGGCAGGATGCTGGTCATGTCGTACGTGTAGAACCGGCTCTGCGTCTCGACGACGATCTTGTCGCCGGGCTTGAGGCGGTTGATGTAGCGGAACGGCTCGCCATGAGTGTTGCGGTGCCCGGCGAGCGCGAAGTTGCCCTTCTTGTCCCACGGCATCGCGGTCTTCAGCTTGCCCTTGCCGTAGTGGCCGACCATGCCCCGGTCGAGAACCTTGTGCTTGTCGATCCCCTCGGCGATCGGGGCCTTCACGTCCAGCTTGGGGATGTAGATGATCGCGAACCCCTGGCCGGGGGAGAACACGCCCGGATCGCGGTCGGCGCCCTTGGTGTCCCACTTCTTCTGCAGATCGCCTGCCGCGCCGTTCGCCTGCTGGTGCGCCAGGATGTTGGTCCACCACAGCTGGTACGTCACGAAGAGCAGCATCACCACCCCCAGGGTGATGAACAGCTCGCCGATCACCCGGCTCGCCACCACGCCCGGGCTGTCCTTGCGGGCACGGGCGGCGCGCTTGGCCTCCATACGGGTGCGGGGCCGCGCCTCTCCGGAGGCGTCTGTGGCCCCTGTGACGGCCGTACCGCCCCGCGCCCGGCCACCGTGCCGTCCGCCGCGTTTCGCGGCCTCCTGAGCCGCCCTGCGGCGGGCCGCACGGCCGCCGGGCGTACGGTCCGGCTCGACCGTACGCAGCGGCACCGTCCGGTCGTCGGTGGGCGCCGCCCGGGCGGCGCCCACCCGCAGCTCCATCGTCTCCTCGTTCCCCGCAGGAGGCGCCGCGGAAGCCGCCGCAGGAGCCGCCGCGGGAGTCTCCGGAGAGGCCGGGTCCACGGCGGTCAGGACGGCCGTCTCCGTCACGCTCGCGGCCCCGCCGGGGCCCGGGGCGGCCGACCGGGCGCGCCGCCGTCCCGTGGGCGCTGCGGCCGCCTCCTCGGGGCGCTCGCCCCCGGCCGCCGGACGGGCACGGCGGCGCCGCCCGGTGGGGCGCGGCTCGGGCGCCGGTGCGGCACCCGCGGCGGATTCCGGGGCGCCCTGGGCCGCGCCCTCGGGCCCGGGGCGCGGTGCGGTCACTCGACGGCCTTGCCGCCGACCGCCCCGACCACCGGGGCGAGCCCCGTCGACCGCTCTATCGCGTTGGTGTCGCCGCACTCCACCAGCCAGTTGGCGAGCATGCGGTGCCCCCATTCGGTGAGGACGGACTCGGGATGGAACTGGACGCCCTCGATCCGCAGTTCGCGGTGGCGCAGCCCCATGGCGATGCCCGTCTCCGTCCAGGCGGTGATCTCCAACGCGTCGGGAACGGTGTCCCGTTCGACGGCGAGGGAGTGGTAGCGGGTGGCGGTGAAGGGCGACGGCAGACCGCTGAAGACGCCCGCGCCCTCGTGGGTCACCAGCGAGGTCTTGCCGTGCAGCAGTTCCGGGGCGCGGCCGACGACGCCGCCGTAGGCGACGGCCATGGACTGCATCCCCAGGCAGACGCCGAACACCGGCACCCCGGTGTCCGCGCAGTGCCGCACCATGTCGACGCAGACGCCCGCCTTCTCGGGGGTGCCGGGGCCGGGGGAGAGCAGCACGCCGTCGAAGCCGTCCTGGGCGTGCGCGAGGGAGACCTCGTCGTTCCGCACGACCTCGCACTCGGCGCCGAGCTGGTAGAGGTACTGGACGAGGTTGAAGACGAAGCTGTCGTAGTTGTCGACGACCAGGACGCGCGCGCTCATCGGGGACCCGCCATTCCCTGGTCGACCGTCACGTCGTTGAACGGCAGCAGCGGCTCCGCCCACGGGAAGACGTACTGGAAGAGCACGAACACGATCGCCAGCACGAGCACGAGCGAAATCGCCGCCCGCACCCATGCGTTACCCGGCAGATGCCGCCAGATCCAGCCGTACATGCCATCCCTACTCGCCGATGACGAAGTCGTTTGCAGCACCGGAGTGCAGGACCAGAGTAAAGGTCCGGGGGTGGGGCCGGAGGGTCAGCTGTACAAAGCCTTGGGCTTGCCTTGGGCAACCGATTGGGTCGCGTCGAGGTGCGCCCAGGCGATCAGCCGGTGGCTGTGCCCCCACTCCGGCTCACAGGTCGTGAGCGTCAGATAGCGCCCGGGGCGGCGGAAGCCGGACGCCCGCGGCACCGGGTCCAGCACCCCGACGTCGGTCGGGAGGGTGCGGTAGGGCCGCCCGGTGATGCGGTACGTGTACCAGGTGGTGCCGTCGGACAGCACCACCGCGTCGCCGGGGCGCAGCCGGGGGAAGTCCTTGAAGGGGTCGCCGTAGGTGCGGCGGTGCCCGGCGACGGCGAAGTTGCCCGTGGC
This sequence comes from Streptomyces sp. NPDC007983, assembly GCF_042958345.1. Classification (NCBI taxonomy): domain Bacteria; kingdom Bacillati; phylum Actinomycetota; class Actinomycetes; order Kitasatosporales; family Streptomycetaceae; genus Streptomyces; species Streptomyces sp. NPDC007983. The sequence continues at coordinate 653,636 of NZ_JBIBJI010000001.1, read as the reverse complement.
GCCGAGGCGGGCGGTGTCCGCGTAGTGCCCCAGCCCTTTGCGCAGGGTGGCGGTGGCGGTGCCCTGGAGGACCGGTTTGGCCCAGTCGGCGCCGAACCGCGGGATGTACATGATCGCGAAGGATCCGCCGCTCTCGTAGGGGCGCGGCCGTGGCGCGGGCCGCTCGGCCGCGGCGACGGACCCGGCGGACCAGCGGTCCTGGAGGTGGTCGATCTCACCGTCCATGGCCTGGTCGGCGCGGACGGAGGTCCAGTACAGGAGGTAGACGACGAAGAGGAGGATCAGGGTGCCGGCGGTGACGCACAGCTCACTGAGCGTCCTGACGACCAGCCGGATCCTCATCGGCCCCCCATCGGCGCGCGGCTACGGGACGGGCTGTGCCTGGTGCAGATCCACTGTGCCGGAATAGCCGGGAAGAGTCACCGTGTCGTGCTGGTCGACTTTCCAGCCGAGGCCGTACGCCTCGACGTAGGAGCGGTAGTTCTGGATGGCGGGGGAGGCGGTGAGCGCGGTGGTCAGCCGCTCCCGGTCACCCACGGCGGTGATCTTGTAGGGCGGGGAGTAGACCTGGCCCTGGAGGATCAGGGTGTTGCCGACGCAGCGTACGGCGCTGGTGGAGATCAGCCGCTGGTCCATCACCTTGATCCCCTTGGCGCCGCCCTGCCACAGCGCGTTGACCACGGCCTGCAGGTCCTGCTGGTGGATGACGAGGTCGTTGGGCTGCGGGTCGGGCACGCCGGGGATCTGGGGGGTGGCGTTCGGCGGGGCGTCGGTGAGGGTGACGGTGAGGCCGGGGCCGCTGAGCCCCCGGGTGCCCGCGGTCTTCTCCAGCTCCTCCAGCTTGCGCTGCTCGGCCTTGGTGCTGCCGTTGTCGCGGCGGGCGAGGGCGTCGACATCGGCGCGCGTCCTGGCCGCGCTCTCGTCGAGCGCGCCGTTCTTGCGGCTGCGTTCCTGGATGAGGTCGGACAGCCGCAGCATCGATTCGTCGCTGCGGATGTCGGTGCCCTGGGCCGTGTTGAAGCTGGTCCAGAAGATGATCCCGGCCAGTGCGAAGACCGCTCCGGTCAGCAGCCGGACCGGCCGGAACGCGGGACGACGGGACGCCGGGGTGGGGGAGTCAGCGGAATTGCTCAACGTACCCTTACTCCTTACGACGCCGCGGAAGGACTACGCTAACTGACGTGTGGGGGAGGGAAGTGGTCCCCTTCACCGTCCCGCCCCGGCGCCGTCCGTACACATCCCCGCGCGGTCACGCAGCGCATCGACAGGAGAGTTCCTCGTGCCGAAGTCACGGATCCGCAAGAAGGACGATTTCACGCCGCCGCCGGCGAAGCAGGCAACCAGCATCAGCCTGACCAGTGGCCGCCGGTGGGTGGCCCCGCTGATGCTGGCGATGTTCCTGATCGGCCTCGCCTGGATCGTCCTCTTCTACGTGACGACGGGGGACATGCCGGTCAAGTCCCTGGGCAACTGGAATATCGTGGTCGGCTTCGGCTTCATCGCCGCGGGGTTCGTCGTTTCCACTCAGTGGAAGTAGATCCGCTGCGCGGGTCTGTGCAGAGCGCCTGTCCACAGGGTTATCCACAGGCGGGGAAAACTCAGAAGATCTGTGGATAACCTCTGCCGCATTGACGCCGGTGTGATCGGTGGAACGGTCGCGTTCGATCGCTCACACCTGCGTCTTCCTGCGAAAACGCAGGTCAGTGCGGTAACGCACAGATGTTCTCCACAGGGTGCGCAAGATCCACCACGTGCTGTGGACAACTGACCGAACCCACCCCCGTTCGAGACCGTCCACGACCGTCCGACGGCCGCCGGCTACTCGGTCAGCCGGTGAGCTGGAGGGTACGGACCCACACGGTCGCGACGATCGCGAGCAGCATCACGGCACAGGCCCCCCGCTGCACCAGGGCACGCCGCTCCCGCGGCGCGTGCACCATGGCGTACGCCACGGCCGTGCCGACCACCAGGCCGCCGACATGCGCCTGCCAGGCGATCCCGGACCAGCCGAAGGTGAAGATGAGGTTCAGCACGAGCAGCGCGATGACGGGGCGCATGTCGTAGTTGAGCCGGCGCATCAGGACGGCGGTGGCGCCCAGCAGGCCGAAGACCGCGCCGGAGGCGCCGAGCGAGGGCTGGTTCTGCGCGGCGAGCAGATACGACAGCGCGCTGCCGCCGAGCCCCGAGAGCAGATAGAGCGTGAGGTAGCGGGCGCGGCCGAGCGCGGCCTCCAGCGGGGCGCCGATCCACCACAGGGACAGCATGTTGAAGGCGATGTGCATCGGCTCCTGGTGCAGGAAGACCACGGTCAGCAGCCGGTACCACTGCCCCTCGGCGACGCCCACGATGTCGGCCGTGCCCGGGTTGTAGGCCCGGCCCACCAGGTCGAAGTCGTCCACCAGCCGGTCACCGGTGCCCAGCACGGCCAGCCAGACGGCGATGTTGAGGCCGATCAGGATCTTGGTGACCAGCCGTGGGTCGGCGGTGTACGCGCCGCCGGCTATGGTGCGCGGCTCGGCCGCGCGCCGCGGGGGCCCGGAGGGCTCGCCGGAGGCGGAGGCGGAGGCGGACGCGCCGCCGCGCACGCACTCCGGGCAGTGGAACCCGACCGAGGCGCTGATCATGCACTCCGGACAGATCGGGCGCTCACAGCGGGTACAGCTGATGCCGGTCTCCCGCTGCGGGTGCCGGTAACAGCAGACCGCCTGGTCCTCCATGGTGTCCCTTCGCCCCCTGTCCGCAGACTTGCGCGCGTTCCCCCGCCCCGCTTGTTCACACGGACAAGCGGGGCGCGGAGTTCCCGTGCGGGGTTCAGCCCTCGCGGGTCTCCACGACGACGGACTCGATCACGACGTCCTGGAGCGGGCGGTCGGTGCGCGGGTTGGTCGCGGCACCCGCGATGGTGTCGATGACCTTCTTGCTGTCCTCGTCGACGACCTCGCCGAAGATGGTGTGCTTGCCGGTCAGCCAGGTGGTCGGGGCGACCGTGAGGAAGAACTGCGAGCCGTTGGTGCCCGGGCCGGCGTTGGCCATGGCCAGCAGGTACGGCTTGTTGAAGGCCAGGTCCGGGTGGAACTCGTCACCGAACTCGTAGCCGGGGCCGCCGGTGCCGTTGCCCAGCGGGTCACCGCCCTGGATCATGAAACCGCTGATCACGCGGTGGAAGACGGTGCCGTCGTAGAGCTTTTCCGCGGCCTTCTTGCCGGTGGCCGGGTGGGTCCACTCGCGGGTGCCCTCGGCGAGCTCCACGAAGTTCTTCACGGTCTTGGGGGCGTGGTTCGGCAGCAGCCGGACCACGATGTCGCCGTTGTTCGTCTTGAGGGTGGCGTACAGCTGCTCGGCCACGATCTACCTTCCATCGTTTTCGCTTCCTTGCCCTGATCCTCGCACGGACCCGAGTGCGACGAGTAGCCGTCCAGGGCGCTCGCGGCGCGCCATTCCGCGCGTTTTCCGGGAGAATCTTCCGTATGACCCGGATGCCGGTTCGCGCATGCCGCGCGGGCTGCGAACGGGCATGATCTCCACAAACAGGCATGATCTTTCGTGGGATGGAAACACGAAACTGCGCACATGCAGCTCAGCACTCTGCACCCCGGAGCATCACCACGCCACCGAGGAGGAGGATCCCGTGACCCGCATTGACAGCGTGCGAGCCGCGACCGGCACCGCGAAGGACAGCGTCCTGCACGCCGCGGAGGCGGTGGCGCCCTACGCCGGCACGGCCAAGGACACCGCCACGCATTACGCGCACGAGGCTCGCGTACGGCTGGCGCCGAAGGTTTCCCACGCCGCGCACCAGGCCCGCTGCACCGCGGGCAGCCAGTACCACGCGCATGTCGCGCCCCGGCTCAACCAGGCCAGGGGCACCCTGCCGCCCAAGGTGGACGCGGCCGCCGTCCGCGCCGCCAAGCGGACCCGCAAGGCCGCGCGGCAGGCCGCCGACTACACCGGGCCGCGCGTCGAGCACGCGGTCGCCGGAGCGCGCGCGGCCGCCGGGCCGGTGCGCGAGGAGGCGGTCACCCGTGCGGGCGCGGCCGTCGCGGCACTGCGCACCCATGTGACGGCGGCCGACATCGAGAAGCTCGCCCGCAAGCGCAGCCGCCGGGCCCGCATGGGCCGCGTCGCCAAGCGGGCCACCTTCATCGGCCTGGTGGGCGCCGGTGCCTTCGCCGCCTGGAAGTGGTGGGACCGGCAGGCCAACCCCGACTGGCTGGTCGAGCCCCCGGCGGCGACCGAGGTGGGCGACCGCGAGCGGCTGGCCGCGGTGGACGGCAGCGACCAGTCCGGCCTCGACCCCGAGGTGCAGGCCAAGCAGGCCGAGGCCGAGGCCGGGAAGGACGACGACCAGCGCTGACGCCCTCGCCGTCACGCCCGTCGCCCCCCGTCGCCCCCGTCGCCCCCGGCCTGGACGGAAGGGGCCGAGGGGCGGAGGACCGCGGGGTCCTTCCGCCCCTCGGCCCCTTCGATGACTACTCCCGGCCGTCCCGTCCGCCGTAGCGGCGCCGCTCCAGGAAGATCTCGGTGAAGACCGACACCTTGGCCCGCAGCGCCCAGGGGTCGAAGGGCTTCGCCATGTAGTCCACCGCCCCCGCCGCGTAGCCGCGCGAGGAATGTTCCGGATCGGCGCCCATCGCGGTCAGGAAGATGATCGGCACGTCCCGGTTGCGCGGGCGCCGCTTGATGTGGGCGGCCGTCTCGTAGCCGTCCATCTCGGGCATCTGGACATCGAGCAGGATCACCGCGAAGTCGTCATGGTCCAGCAGCGCCTTCAGCGCCTCCTGCCCGGAGGTCGCGGTCACCAGCTCCTGGTCGAGGGTGGCCAGCACCGCCTCCATGGCCAGCAGGTTGTTCTGCTGGTCGTCGACGACCAGGATCTTGGGCCGCGGCCCGGCGCACGGCTCGGGCACGACCGGGCCCGCGAGGACGACGGGCTCCTCGTCCTGCGGCTGGACCGCCGACATCCGCTGTGACTCCACCATGGCGAGCTGCCGCTCCAGCATCTGGCAGCGGTCCTCGGCCAGCCGCCCCCGCTGCCGTACGTCCTCCAGCTCCTCGGTGAGCCGGTGCACCTCCTGCCGCAGCAGGTCCCGCTCCTTCACCAGCTCCTGGTGATCCGGGGAGGTCATCTCCAGCGCGTCGGCGCGGGCCCGCTCCGCCGCCCAGGCCGCCTCGGTCTGACTCAGCCGCACCTCCAGGTCGGCGATGCGGTGCCGGAGGTCGAGCAGCGCCTCGCCCAGCACGTCCTCCTTCGCGCTGGAGCGCCGCGCCTCCCGGTCGGCGTCGGCCAGCTGGATCTGCAGGATCTCCAAGGCGTGCCCCGGGGAGCCGCTGGTGCGCACCGCGGAGCGGTGCAGCTCCCGCACCACCTCGATGGCGGCCGGGGTGGCCGCGGAGCCCCGGCACTCCGCGAGATCCGCGAGCAGATCGATCACGAACTCCCACGGCGGGACTCTCGTCCCGCTGAGATAGCGCGAGATCGTACTGGGGTCCCGGAACCTGCGTGCGGCGTACCGGCGCACCGAGACGCCCAGCCCGTCGAAGAGCTTCCTCAGCTCCACGGCGAACGCCCGGCACTCCTCGGGCAGGTTCTCCCCCAGCGGATGCAACTCACCCATTGCGTCCCCCTGTGCGGCGACTCGCGCCGATCAGACGATTCCCGGGCGGCTTGCCCGAGTTGTGAGACAGGGTGGGGCATCGGGGAGGTGTTGCGCGGGCCAACACCAGGAGCGGCAACACCGAAACAATTACAGATCGGTCGATCCATTTTAGGAGACGCCGATCGCCATGACCACCCCGGCCCGAATCCCCCAGCCGCTGACCGGATTCGGCACCGTGGCCGGAGTACCCGGACTGCCCGAGGGGTTCGAGTCCACCTTCACCAGCCGCCACTACGTCGACGTCGACGGCGTACGCCTGCACACCGTCCGCGCTCATCGTGGCGTACGCGGTCATGCTGCGAACGCCCCGCGGCGGCGCGCTGCTGGGCCGACCCACCCCCGTACGCGAACGCGAACTCTCCTCGCGTTTCGTGCTGGTGGCCCGGCCGGCGATCGTCGCCGTGGTGCTGCTCGGCTTCGTCGGATCCCTCGCCCGTGCCCGGCCCGGGACGCCCTCGAAGCGCATATGGCGGCGCCGCACCGGGTCGTCGAGGAGCCCGCATCGGCCCCGGCCCCCATGGCGGTCACCTGATGGGTCACCACATCGCGCGCCGCCAGATCGCGGAGCAGCGGCTGCTCCGTGACCGCCCCACCCGCCGCAACGGTGGCCGCGGACGCCTCGCGCCCCGCACCGTGCCGGGTGATCTCCGACACGGACATCGGCCGCACCGGCGGTGGGCCACGGACCACATGAGAAATCCGGCCACGTCCGCGTATCACCCGCGAGCGGACGACCCCGATGGCTTCCGCGGGGTACGCGCCGCCCGGTACCGCCCCCGCGCGAGGTCCCAGCCACACGAAAAGAGGTCTCCCGGCCTGCGTTTTTGCAGGTCAGGAGACCTCTCATAAAGTGGAGCCTAGGAGAGTCGAACTCCTGACATCCGCCATGCAAAGACGGCGCTCTACCAACTGAGCTAAGGCCCCTTCGCCGATCAGGATACCCGGTACCGGCGGCCTTTCCCGACCGGGTATCGCTCGCGGGTACCGCTCTCCGTAGGATGCCACGCAAGATTCGCGGCAGCGAAGCGAAGGGGAGAGCGAGATGGACGCAACACAGCAGGATGCCACCGCGCGCGCACGAGAGCTGCAGCGTAGTTGGTACGGGGAACCGCTGGGGGCGCTGTTTCGCCGTCTCATCGACGACCTCGGCCTCAACCAGGCGCGCCTGGCCGCCATCCTCGGACTCTCCGCGCCCATGCTGTCCCAGCTCATGAGCGGCCAGCGCGCCAAGATCGGCAATCCGGCGGTGGTCCAGCGGGTGCAGGCGCTCCAGGAACTCTCCAGTCAGGCGGCGGACGGCCGGGTCAGCGCCGCCGAGGCCGCGGAGCGCATGGAGGAGATCAAGAAGACCGCCGGTGGGTCGGTCCTCAACTCCACCCAGACCGCCGCCAGCACAGGGGCCCCGACCGTACGGCGCGTGGTCCGCGAAATCCAGTCGCTGCTGCGGTCCGTGGCCGCCGCCGGGGACATCATTGATGCGGCGGATTCCCTCACCCACACCCACCCCGAGCTGGCAGAGTTCCTCCGTGTGTACGGCGCAGGGCGGACCGCCGAGGCGGTCGCGCACTACGAGGCGCACCAGAGCTGACGGGCTGATGAACTGCTGACGAGTTGAAGACGGGGCGGGCACGGCGCGATGGGTGAGATCTTCGCGGGCCGGTACGAACTGGTGGACCCGATCGGGCGCGGGGGCGTGGGCGCCGTATGGCGGGTCTGGGACCATCGCCGGCGCCGTTACGTCGCGGCGAAGGTGCTTCAGCAGCGGGACGCGCATACGCTGCTGCGCTTCGTACGGGAGCAGGCCCTGCGGATCGACCACCCCCACGTACTGGCACCGGCGAGCTGGGCGGCGGACGACGACAAGGTGCTGTTCACCATGGACCTGGTGGCCGGCGGCTCGTTCGCACACCTCATCGGCGACTACGGCCCCCTGCCGGCCCGCTATGTGTGCACACTGCTGGACCAGTTGCTCTCCGGGCTGGCCGCCGTCCACGAGGAGGGCGTGGTCCACCGGGACATCAAGCCCGCGAACATCCTGCTGGAGTCCACCGGAACGGGCCGGCCCCATGTCCGGCTGGGTGACTTCGGCATCGCGCTCACCAAAGGCGAGCCCCGCCTCACCGAGGCCAACTACGTGATGGGCACTCCCGGTTACTTCGCGCCCGAGCAGATGATGGGCGAGGAGCCGGACTTCCCGGCCGACCTGTTCGCGGTCGGCCTGGTGGCGCTGTATCTGCTCCGCGGGCACAAGCCCGACGGGGAAGCGATCGTGAAGCTGTTCGGCGAGCACGGCGTGCCGCACGCTCCCGAAGGCGTACCCGAGCCGCTGTGGCAGGTGATCGCCGGGCTGCTGCAGCCGGACCCGGAGGACCGGTTCCGTTCCGCCACGGGGGCGCGCAAGGCGCTCCTGTCGGCCGTCGAGATGCTGCCCGAGGGCGATCTCGACGACGAGGTGATCGAGGTCTTCGACCATCTCGGACCGCTGCCGGCAGGATTCGGCCCGAACGGCCCGGCCAGGCCGGGGCGCCGCCATGCGAAGGCCGACCCTCCCGAGGACAAGGGCGCGGCGACGCGCCCCGCGCCGCCCGCCGCCGGACCTGCCGGCCCCGCCGAGCCCGGCCAATCCAGCGATCCCGGCCAATCCGCCGGCCCCGCCGCCGGACTGGCCAACGAGCCCGCCGCCGAGCCGCCCGCGCAGCCCTCGATGTCGGACACCGGCAGCTTCACCCTCCCGCCGCCGCAGCCACGGACGCCGCATCCCCGAACCGCGCAGCCCCCGACGCCGCAGCCGCGAACGCCACCGCCGCAGATATCGCCTCCCCCGGTGCCTCCCCGGACGCCGACGCCACCCCCGCACACACCACCGCCCCAGCAGCCGCGGACACCGCACCCCCAGACACCGCACCCTCAGCCCCCGCAACAGCCGCCGACCCCGTCGACCGCGGCCCCGCTCCCGCAGCCGCCCCAGCCACCCGTACACCAGCCACAGGGCCCACAGCCCGGCCGGCGGGGCCCATCGCCCCAGCCCGCGCACCTGCATACGCCTACCCCCACTCCCACGCCTGTTCCGGCCGCAGCGCCCCTGCCGACGCCGCGTGATTACCCCCTCACCCGTGCATACACCGCTCAGAGCCCCCGGGTTCCCTCCGCCGCCGCGCGGCGGCGGGGTCCGTCCCGGAAAACGACGCTCTCGATCCTGATCGTCGCGGTGCTCTGCTTCGCCGTGGGTGCGTGGGCCCTGGTCGCCGCGGGCTGAAACAGCAGGCTGGACCGGCAAGCTGGTACGAGTGGGCTGAAAGCGGGCTGAACTACCAGGCGGGCGGCGGCCCGTACCGGTGCTGTCCCGTCGCCGCATCCGCCGCTTCCGGCTCTCCGCGCAGGCCCTCCGCCGCCGTGCGGCGCCGGGCGGTCAGGATCCACACGCCCAGCCCGACCAGCAGGAGCGAACCCGTCCCGAAGCTCGTGTAGGCCACCGCCTGAAGCGTGTCGCGATCCTCGGCGCCCGGGCGGCCCATGGGCTCGGGCTCGAGCGGCGAGGCCGCCTTGCGGGCCTCCCGCTTCTCGTCGTCCGTGAGCCCGAAGCCCGCCTTGACCGCGTTCCCGTCGTAGGCCGGGCCACCGCGGGCCTGCCCCGCGACCCGTACCCGCAACGTCACCGGGACCGTACCGTCCAAATGGGGTTCCACATTCGGGGGATTGAGCGTGACCGCCAGGTAGTACCCGCCGGTGAGGCTCATGGCACGCACCGAGTAGTCGGACTTCGCGTACCGGTTCCCGTACGCCGCCGGGGCGGTGCTGACCTCGGTCCGCGGCCGCTCGCCCTCCTGGGCCAGGGCGGTACCCCGCTTGGCCAGCCCCCGCGCCGGGTTGTAGGCGCGCATGGCCACCGCCTGGCCGAGCGGACGGGTGCTCTTGTCCGCCGCGTCGGCGGGGAGTTCGGCGATGGCGGATATCTGCTGTCCCCAGTCGACCGGCACCCGGTAGAAGTGCGTCTCCCCCGGCTCGAAGTCGTCCTGCCACACCCCTGTGGACACCAGCGGCGCGTCGGAGAACCCCCGCCCGCCCTGGCGCGGCCTGGGACCGCCGGACGGCGGCTGGGGCGGCTTGGCGTGCCAACTTCCCTCCGGAGCCGGGCCCGTGGAGCCGCCCTTCACCGGCGGCTCCACCATCAGCCGCAGTTCCAGCGGCCAGCTGTCGGGGTCCGCCGAGCCCGCCTGGCGCTCCACGGTGACCAGATACCGGCCCGCCGTGCGGCAGGAGGCCACCGAGCCCGAGCCGGTCTGCCGGGTGACGTAGTCGGCGAGGGGATAGGCGACCCCCTTCGTCTCGATCCGCCGGGGGACCGTGCCGCAGACACCGCCCGCGGGGTTCTTCAGCGTCACCGTGACGCCGTCGCGGTACGAGACGACGCCCGCGCCCGGCCGGGGCGCGGCGACCGCCGAGACGTAGGCGGTGGACTTCGCGTCGAGGTCGACGCCGTAGAACCGCTTCTCGCCGGGCCCGAGGCTGTCCGCGTACGTCCGGCCGGGTCTCAGGGACGGGGCGCCCGCGCCGCTCCCGGAGCCCTGCACCGGGGTGCCCTGGACCCGGTACTCCCGGGCCCCCGCGGGGCTGTCGGCGGCCGCGACGGGGATCTGCACCACCATCGTCGCCACGGCGCACAGCGCCGTCACCGCGGTGAGACCGGCCCTGTCCCTGCTGCGGTGCTTCATCGCGTCCCCCTCGTCATACCGGTCGTCATACCGGTCGACCAGCACGTCACATTTACTTATGCAAGCGATTCATTTGCGAGAGTAAAGACGAGGGCCCCGACCGCTGCAGCGATCGGGGCCCTCGTAACGGGACTGTGGGGGTCACACACCCGAACCTGCGGGCACGGAGTCGGTCGCCTCCGTCCACAGATCCTGCTCGGCGCGATCCGCCTGGATCTGGCGGTACACGAGGAGCCCGCCGATGGCGGCCAGTGCGACCAGGAGAAGCTTCTTCACCGCGCTACCTCGTCTCTTTCTTGACGTAGGGGACCTCTGGCGCCCGATGATACACACCGACCGATACCGTTCGGTGACCTATGCCCGGCATCGGACGGGCGGTATCCGGTCATCAACTCCCGGGCACCCAAATGAATCAGCCTGGACGGAGAATCTCCGTCCAGGCTGATCGTGCCGGTGGGGCTAACAGGACTTGAACCTGTGGCCTCTTCCTTATCAGGGAAGCGCTCTAACCGTCTGAGCTATAGCCCCGCGCTGCACCGAAAGATTAGCGCACCACCAGCCCAGTCCCAAAATCGGTAACCGCGGCCGCCCCCGCTCGGCTACTCGTCCTCCGCGAGCGTCAGCTCCACGCCGCCCACGAAGCCCGACGACAGGTTGTAGATGAACGCGCCCAGCGTGGCCAGCGCAGTGGCCAGCACCACGTTGATCACAGCTATCACCGAGGTGAACGTCATGACGCGGGGAAGCGACAGGAACGACTCCAGATCGAAGCCGCCGCCCTGCTGTCCCTCCGTCGCCTCGCTGATCGTCCCGCCCACCGCGCTGAAGACGCCCATGGCGTCCATGACCATCCACAGCACCGACGCCGCGACCACCGTGCAGATCCCGAGCGCGATCGCGAGCAGGAAGCTGACCTTCATGACCGACCACGGGTCGACCTTCGCGACCCGCAGCCGCGCCTTGCGCGTACGCGGCGCCGGGCGCGCGGCGGGCGCGCCACCGGCGCCGGTGCCCGGACGGCGCGCCGCCGCCCCGTGGGGCTGCTGCCCGGGCACGGCCGGCTGCGCGGGGCGGCCGCGGCCGGCCGTGGCCGCCCCGCCGCCGGGCGGCGGGGCGTAGGCCTGCGGCGGGTGGTACGGCCGCTCGGGCTGCGGCTGGGCGGCCCGCTCACTGGGCAGCGGGCTCGACGTGTGCCGCTCGGGCTGGGGATCCGACGCGGGCACGGGACGCAGCTTCCTGGTGTCCGTCACCGTGCCCCCGGAGTCCGCTCCGTCCTGGGAGTCGGTGGCGGGGCCACGGGCGTCTTGCGCGGCGGACGCACCGCCCGCGGAGGGCGGGGTCTTCGATCCCGGACGCCCTTCGGCTCCCGTGCCGCCACCCGCTCCGCCCGTGGCTCCACTCACGACTTACTCCTCGGTCGTCTCATCGGCCGGGGACGGCCTGCCCCCGGCCGCCTCGGACGCGGCCTCCTCGGCTGCCTCGATCGCGGTCTCGATGACGTCCTCGACCTCTTCAGCCTCACGACCGGCCTCGGCGTTCCGGGCGATGCCGACGACGGCATCGCGCTTGCCCAGGTTGATCAGTTGGACGCCCATGGTGTCACGGCCCGTCTCCCTGACCTCGCTGACCCGTGTCCGGATCACACCGCCCCCGAGCGTGATGGCGAGGATCTCGTCGCTCTCCTCGACCACCAGCGCTCCGACCAGCGAACCCCGGTCCTCCACGATCTTGGCGGCCTTGATTCCGAGGCCGCCGCGACCCTGGACGCGGTACTCGTCGACGTTCGAACGCTTCGCGTACCCACCGTCGGTGGCGGTGAACACGAACGTACCGGGCCGGACGACATTCATCGAGAGCAGCTCGTCGTCCTCGCGGAAGCTCATGCCCTTCACGCCCGAGGTCGCGCGCCCCATCGGCCGCAGCGACTCGTCGGTCGCCGTGAACCGGATCGACTGCGCCTTCTTGCTGATCAGCAGCAGATCGTCCTCGGCGGAGACCAGCTCCGCGCCGATCAGCTCGTCCTCGCGGCCGTCTTCCATCTCGCGGAGATTGATGGCGATCACACCGCCGGAGCGCGGCGAGTCGTAATCCTTCAGTGGCGTCTTCTTCACCAGACCCGACTTGGTGGCCAGCACCAGATACGGCACCGCCTCGTAGTCCCGGATCGCCAGGATCCGGGCGATCTGCTCGTCGGGCTGGAACGCCAGCAGGTTCGCGACGTGCTGGCCGCGCGCCTCCCGGCCCGCGTCCGGGAGTTCGTACGCCTTGGCCCGGTAGACCCGGCCCTTGTTGGTGAAGAACAGCAGCCAGTGGTGGGTGGTCGAGACGAAGAAGTGGTCGACGATGTCGTCCTGCTTCAGCTTCGTCCCGCGCACGCCCTTGCCGCCGCGCTTCTGCGAGCGGTAGTCCTCGGTCTTGGTGCGCTTCAGATAGCCGCCGCGGGTGATCGTGACGACGATGTCCTCCTCGGCGATCAGGTCCTCGATGGACATGTCGCCGTCGAAGGGGACCAGCTTGGAGCGCCGGTCGTCGCCGAACTTCTCGACGAGCGCGGTCAGTTCCTCGCTGATGATCTGCCGCTGCCGCTCGGGCGAGGCGAGGATCGCGTTGTACTCGTCGATCTTCGCCTGCAGCTCGTCGTGCTCCTGGATGATCTTCTGACGCTCCAGGGCGGCCAGCCGCCGCAGCTGCATCTCCAGGATCGCGTTCGCCTGGATCTCGTCGATCTCCAGCAGCTCCATCAGGCCGCCGCGCGCGGTGTCGACCGTGTCGCTGCGCCGGATCAGCGCGATGACCTCGTCGATCGCGTCCAGCGCCTTGAGCAGGCCGCGCAGGATGTGCGCCCGCTCCTCGGCCTTGCGCAGCCGGAAGCGGGTCCGGCGGACGATGACCTCGATCTGGTGGGTGACCCAGTGCCGGATGAACGCGTCCAGCGACAGGGTCCGCGGCACGCCGTCGACCAGCGCCAGCATGTTGGCGCCGAAGTTCGTCTGCAGATCGGTGTGCTTGTAGAGGTTGTTGAGGACGACCTTGGCGACCGAGTCCCGCTTGAGGACGATGACCAGGCGCTGGCCGGTGCGCGACGAGGTCTCGTCGCGGACGTCCGCGATGCCGCCGATCCTGCCGTCCTTCACCAGGTCGGCGATCTTCTGCGCCAGGTTGTCCGGGTTGACCTGGTACGGCAGCTCCGTGACCACCAGGCACTGCCGGCCCTGGATCTCCTCGACCTCGACGACCGCGCGCATCGTGATCGAGCCACGGCCGGTACGGTACGCCTCCTCGATGCCCTTGCGGCCCACGACCAGCGCGCCGGTCGGGAAGTCCGGGCCCTTGATCCGGTCGATCAGGGCGTCGAGCAGCTCCTCCGGGGTCGCCTCCGGGTTCGCCAGGAACCACTGGGCGCCCTCGGCGACCTCGCGCAGATTGTGCGGCGGGATGTTGGTGGCCATGCCCACCGCGATCCCCGCCGAGCCGTTGACCAGCAGGTTCGGGAACCGGGCCGGGAGGACCGTCGGCTCCTGGTTACGGCCGTCGTAGTTGTCCTGGAAATCGACGGTCTCCTCGTCGATGTCCCGGAGCATCTCCATGGCCAGCGGGGCCATCTTGCACTCGGTGTACCGCATGGCCGCCGCGGGGTCGTTGCCCGGGGAGCCGAAGTTGCCGTTGGAGTCGACCAGCGGCATGCGCATGGACCACGACTGGGCCAGCCGCACGAGGGCGTCGTAGATGGACGAGTCACCGTGCGGGTGGTACGTGCCCATCACGTCGCCGACGACGCGGGCGCATTTGTAGAAGCCCTTCTCGGGGCGGTATCCGCCGTCGTACATCGCGTACAGCACGCGCCGGTGCACCGGCTTGAGGCCGTCCCGGACGTCGGGCAGCGCACGGCTCACGATGACGCTCATCGCGTAGTCGAGATACGAGCGCTGCATCTCGGTCTCGAGGCCGACCGCCTCGATGCGCATGGCGGCGCCCTCGGCGAGTTCGTCGGGCGTGGTCGGGTTGTTCTCGTCGGCCATTGCTGGTCAAGTCCTTCTGTCGTCTGCGGCTGCGGGTGGCCGACTCAGATGTCGAGGAAGCGGACATCCTTGGCATTGCGCTGGATGAACGAGCGCCGTGCCTCGACGTCCTCGCCCATCAGGACCGAGAACAGGTCGTCGGCCTGCGCCGCGTCGTCCAGCGTGACCTGGCCGAGGACCCGGCTGTCGAGGTCCATGGTGGTCACGCGCAGCTCCTCGGCGTTCATCTCGCCCAGACCCTTGAAGCGCTGCACCGAGTCGTCCTTGATGCGCTTGCCCTGCTCACGGCCGGCCTGGATCAGGGCGTCCCGCTCCCGGTCCGAGTACGCGTACTCGAAGTCGTCCCGACCCCACTTGATCTTGTAGAGCGGCGGGCGGGAGAGGAAGACGTGCCCGGCCTCGACCAGGGGACGCATGAAGCGGAAGAGGAACGTCAGCAGCAGGGTGTTGATGTGCTGGCCGTCGACATCGGCGTCCGCCATCAGGATGATCTTGTGATAGCGGAGCTTGGCGATGTCGAAGTCCTCGTGCACACCGGTGCCGAAGGCCGAGATCAGCGCCTGGACCTCGTTGTTCTGGAGGATCTTGTCGACCCGGGCCTTCTCGACGTTGAGGATCTTGCCTCGGATCGGAAGGATCGCCTGGTACTGCGGGTCACGGCCGGACTTGGCCGAACCACCGGCGGAGTCACCCTCGACGATGAAGATCTCGCACTTCGCCGGGTCGTTGGACTGGCAGTCGCTCAGCTTGCCCGGCAGCGACGCGGTCTCCAGCAGTCCCTTGCGGCGGGTCAGGTCGCGCGCCTTGCGGGCCGCCACCCGGGCCGTCGCCGCCTGGATCCCCTTGCGGATGATGTCCGCAGCCTCGTTGGGGTTCCGGTCCAGCCAGTCGGCCAGATACTCGTTGACGATCTTCTGGACGAAGGTCTTCGCCTCGGTGTTGCCCAGCTTCGTCTTCGTCTGGCCCTCGAACTGCGGCTCGCCCAGCTTGACCGAGATGATCGCGGTCAGGCCCTCGCGGATGTCCTCACCGGTGAGGTTGTCGTCCTTCTCGCGGAGCAGCTTCTTGTCGCGCGCGTACTTGTTGATCAGGTACGTCAGCGCGGCACGGAAGCCCTCCTCGTGCGTACCGCCCTCATGGGTGTGGATGGTGTTCGCGAAGCTGTAGACACCCTCGGAGTACTGGGTGTTCCACTGCATCGCGATCTCGAGGGAGAGCAGCCGCTCCTTGTCCTCGGCCTCGAAGCCGATCACCGTGGGGTGGACCAGCTCGCCCTTGCGGGAGTTGAGGTACGTGACGAAGTCGACGATGCCGCCCTCGTAGTGGTACTTCACGGAGAGCGGGTTGCCCTCCTCGTCCACATGGGCCTCGCGCTCGTCCTTCAGCGAGATCGACAGTCCCTTGTTCAGGAACGCCATCTCCTGGAAGCGCCGGGACAGCGTCTCGAACGAGTACTCGGTGGTCTCGAAGATGTCACCGTCGGCCCAGAAGGTGACCGTCGTGCCGGTCTCGTCCGTGGCCTCGTTCCGGGCCAGCGGCGCGGTCGGCACCCCGGTCTTGTAGTCCTGGGTCCAGCGGTATCCGTCCGTCTTGACCTCGACCGAGACCTTCGACGACAGGGCGTTGACGACGGAGACGCCGACGCCGTGCAGACCACCGGAGACGGCGTAGCCGCCGCCGCCGAACTTGCCGCCCGCGTGCAGGACGGTCAGCACGACCTCCACGGCCGGCTTCCCCTCCGAGGGGACGATGCCCACCGGGATCCCGCGGCCGTTGTCGACGACGCGGACGCCGCCGTCGGGAAGGATCGTCACGTCGATGGTGTCCGCGTGACCGGCCATGGCCTCGTCGACGGAGTTGTCGACGACTTCCTGGACCAGGTGGTGCAGGCCGCGCTCACCGGTGGAACCGATGTACATACCGGGTCGCTTGCGGACCGCGTCCAGCCCCTCCAGGACGGTGATCGCACTGGCGTCGTACGACGGCGGAGCCAGAGCCTCGCCGTCGGGGGTGGACGTGATGTTTTCGATGGGGTTGCCGGAATCGGCCACGAAGCGCCCTTTCTGGCACAGCACATGCCGTCTCCGGGCAGGCAGGAGCGGCTGCGTCGTTCAACATGTGTCCGCAAGCGCTCGGTGCGCCAGCGGCGACGGTGTACTCGCCCAGTCTACCGGTAGCGCCGACAAGAATGGGGGCTTGCTGGCGCCTGAGTCCGCATGTGCCGCCCTGAACCGGTCGCCAGCGACTCCCCATATGCGGGGACGGGCTCCAAGAGGCTCACACCGCCACTCAGCGCTTCGGGCTGTCAACCACCGGCGACCGTGACCGGGGTCTCAGCCGTCACCCTGTGCTCAGGCGTCCATACGGGCCCAGGGGCGGCTCCTTACGGGCCCCCGGGTCGCACGGTCAGCCGTAGGTGTCGCCCGGGCCGGTGCTGCCGGGGGAGCGCAGCGGACCGTAGCGCCGGGGCGGTCCGCCGGGGCCCAGCACCTTGATCAACCGCACCGTGCCCTGCCCGAGGTCGGCGTTGAGCCGGGCCACCAGCTGCGGTGCGAGCAGCCGCAGCTGGGTCGCCCATGCCGTGGAGTCGCAGCGCACGGTCAGCACCCGGGCGTCCTCGTCGTACCGCTGCGGCTCACAGTGCTGGGCGACCTCCGGGCCGACCATCTGAGGCCAGCGGCCCATCACCCCGCCGACCGCCGCCGGTGCCTCCCAGCCCCGCTCGGTGATCAGCCGGTTGATCGCCGTGCCCAGCGGGAGCGGATCGCGTCCATCGGCGCGCGCGCCGGAGCGCAAGCCCCCTCGACGCGCCTGCTTCTTCTGCTGGGCGGCCGCTCCGCGGGCCCGCGCCTGCTCCTTGGCGGCGCGCAGCGCGACGCGCGCCAGATCGACGCCCGAGGGCTCGGGGGTCTTGGGGTCCGTCATACCCGCCGCACCTCGCCCTCGGCCACCGCGTAGCGCACGCCCGCCAGCACCTCCGGGACGTCCTCCTCCACGGCCGCCGTGACCAGCACCTGCTCACCGGGGACGACCAGCTCGGCCAGCCGCTCCCGGCGCCGGGAGTCCAGCTCGGCGAAGACGTCGTCCAGCACCAGCACCGGTTCGGCACCCTCCGCGCGGAGCAGGTCGTACGAGGCGAGACGCAGCGCGAGGGCGTACGACCAGGACTCGCCGTGGCTCGCGTACCCCTTGGCCGGAAGCCGCCCGAGCTTGAGGACGAGGTCGTCCCGATGCGGCCCCACCAGCGTGACGCCGCGCTCGATCTCCTGCTTGCGCGCGTCGGCCAGGGCGGCCATCAACCGCTCGTACAGCTCCTCGCGGCTGCCGGCCGCGGTCAGGTCCTCACCGGCCGAACCGCGGTACTCCAGCAGGACCGGGCCGCCGCCCGGGGCCAGCTGCTCGTACGCCTTGTCGGCGAGCGGCTGCAGCACGGAGATCAGGTCGAAGCGCTGGGCGAGCAGTTCGGCGCCGGTCCGGGCCAGGTGCTGGTCCCAGACGTCGAGGGTGGACAGCGCCGCGTCACCGCCGCTTCCGCCGCGCGAGCCGTGCCGCCGGGCCAACGCGGCGGTTTTCAGCAGGCTGTTGCGCTGCTTGAGCACCCGGTCGTAGTCCGAGCGGACCCCGGCCATGCGTGGCGCACGGGCGGTGATCAGCTCGTCGAGGAAGCGGCGGCGCTCACCGGGGTCGCCCTTGACCAGGGCCAGATCCTCGGGCGCGAACAGCACCGTGCGCAGGATGCCGAGCACATCGCGCGGTCTGACCTGCGAGGACCGGTTGATGCGGGCGCGGTTGGCCTTGCCGGGGTTGAGCTCCAGCTCGACCAGTTGCTGCCGGTCCCCCTGGACCACCGTGGCCCGGACGACCGCCCGCTCGGCCCCCATGCGCACCATCGGGGCGTCCGAGGAGACGCGGTGACTGCCGAGGGTGGCGAGATAGCCGACGGCCTCGACCAGGTTGGTCTTGCCCTGGCCGTTGGGCCCGACGAAGGCGGTGACGCCGGGGCCCAGGGCGACCTCGGCCCGGGCGTACGAGCGGAAGTCGGCGAGCGACAGATGCGTGACGTGCATGGTGGGCTGCGCCGACCTCCCCCGGCAGTACTACACCCTTGTGGGGCTGCTTACTTGGTGTTCTCGACCGCGTGACCGCCGAACTGATTGCGCAGCGCGGCGATCATCTTCATCTGCGGGGAGTCGTCCTGACGCGAGGCGAAGCGGGCGAACAGGGACGCCGTGATGGCGGGCAGCGGCACCGCGTTGTCGATCGCGGCCTCCACGGTCCAGCGGCCCTCGCCCGAGTCCTCGGCGTATCCGCGCAAGCGGGACAGCTGCTCGTCGTCGTCCAGGGCGCGGACCGCCAGGTCCAGCAGCCAGGAACGGATGACGGTGCCCTCCTGCCAGGAGCGGAACACCTCGCGGACGTCGGTGACCGAGTCCACGGCCTGCAGCAGCTCCCAGCCCTCGGCGTACGCCTGCATCATCGCGTACTCGATGCCGTTGTGGACCATCTTGGCGAAGTGGCCCGCGCCGACCTTGCCCGCGTGGACGGCGCCGGCGGTCCCCTCGGGCTTGAGCGCGTCGAAGATCGGCTGGACCTGGGCGACGTGCTCGGCCGATCCGCCGTACATCAGCGCGTAGCCGTTCTCCAGGCCCCAGACGCCGCCGGAGACACCGCAGTCGACGAAGCCGATGCCCTTGGCCTTCAGCTCCTCGGCGTGCTTCTCGTCGTCCGTCCAGCGGGAGTTGCCGCCGTCCACGACGACGTCGCCGGGCGACAGGAGTTCGGCCAGCTCGTCGATGGTGGTCTGGGTGGCGGCACCGGCCGGAACCATGATCCATACCACTCGCGGACCCTTGAGCTTGCTCACCAGTTCACCGAGGCTGTGAACATCGGCGACGTCCGGGTTGCGGTCGTATCCGATGACGGTGTGGCCTGCGCGGCGAAT
The DNA here is from genome assembly GCF_042958345.1 of Streptomyces sp. NPDC007983. Taxonomy (NCBI): domain Bacteria; kingdom Bacillati; phylum Actinomycetota; class Actinomycetes; order Kitasatosporales; family Streptomycetaceae; genus Streptomyces; species Streptomyces sp. NPDC007983. The sequence goes on along the minus strand of NZ_JBIBJI010000001.1, from coordinate 634,306 downwards.
GCGCTCGCGCATATTGCCGCCCATCTTGCCGAGGCCGACGAGACCGAGCTCCATCAGTGATCCTTATGCCGTAGTCAGTGCGGTTTTCGTACCTGGGACCGAGCCTACGCCCGCGAGTGTCCGCACAGATGTTGACTACACCTGCTCATCCGCTCGGTCTTCGGCCGCTCAGCCGCTCAGCCGGACCGGCATGATCAGGTACTTGTACGCGTCGTCCGCCTCGGCGTCCATCGCGGGCTTGCCGCTGAGCAGAGCGGGCTTCGTCGACGTGGTGAACGACAGCTGGGCGACCGGGGAGTCGATCGCGCTGAGCCCGTCGAGAAGGAACGTCGGATTGAAGGCGATGGAGATGTCGTCGCCGTCGAGTTGCGCGTCGACGCGCTCCACAGCCTGTGCGTCGTCACTGGAACCGGCCTCCAGGATCAGCACGCCCTGCTCGAAGCTGAGCCGCACCGGGGTGTTCCGCTCGGCGACCAGCGCCACACGCTTGACGGCCTCCACGAAGGGGGCGGTCTCGATCACGGCGACGGAGTTGAACTCGGTCGGGAACAGCGTGCGGTACTTCGGCAGGTCACCTTCGAGCAGCCGGGTGGTCGTGCGGCGCCCGGCGCCCTCGAAGCCGATCAGCCCCTCGCCCGCACCCGAGCCGGACAGCGCCAGGGCGACCGTGTCGCCGCTGGTCAGGGACTTGGCGGTGTCGAGCAGCGTCTTGGCGGGGACCAGCGCGACGGCGGAGACGTCCGGCGCCTCGGGCTTCCACAGGAACTCGCGGACCGCGAAGCGGTAGCGGTCGGTGGAGGCCAGCGTGACGGTGTCGCCCTCGATCTCGATCCGCACACCGGTGAGCACCGGCAGGGTGTCGTCCCGGCCGGCCGCGATGGCGACCTGGGCGGCGGCGGCGGCGAAGACCTCACCGGGGACGGTGCCGGTGGCGGTCGGCATCTGCGGCAGCGCCGGGTACTCCTCCACAGGCAGTGTGTGAAGGGTGAAGCGCGACGAGCCGCAGACGACGGTCACGCGCACACCGTCGCTGGAGATCTCCACAGGGCGATTGGGGAGAGCGCGGCAGATGTCGGCGAGAAGGCGGCCGGAGACCAGGACCGTGCCGTCGTCCTCCACGTCGGCCTCGACGGATACGCGGGCCGAGACCTCGTAGTCGAAGCCGGAGAGGCTGAGAGCGCCTTCCTCCGCCTTCAGCAGGATGCCCGCGAGGACGGGCACCGGCGGACGGGCCGGGAGGCTGCGGGCCGTCCAGGCCACTGCCTCCGCGAGTACATCGCGCTCCACCCGGATCTTCACCGGAAACCGCCTCCTGCTGTTGCTGGCTCGCCCTGCTGGCCTTCGTCGTCGGCTGATGTGCCGGAGACCAGTCTGACGCACGCCGCTGACAGTCGGCGCGGCTCGGGGTCAAGTCGGTGCGAGACGTGTCGGGCGGCCCGGCCCGAAGTTGTGCACAGGCCCCACTTCGAAGCGATTTCCCTGCTCTAACTCTGTGGTCGTAGTAGTAGGGCCTGTGGAAACCGTGGATAACTGACTTTGCGCAGGTCAGGGCCGCTTTTTTGTCCACTGGTCCTGTGGGCGGCACCCGTGGACAACTCACGCGTTCTGTGGACGCCGGAAAGTTCTGCACACGCGATGCACAGGAGACACCCGGTTCTCCCCAGCGGCGTCCCCAGTTTTACCCACCTTCCCCACAGCCCAACCCGGCTCCTTGGTGTGACGCCTTTCACTCGGTCCGGTGAGGGAGACCATTTCGTTGCCGAACAGTGGACAGGCGTGTGGAGAAGCTGTGGGCAACGGGCCTGTGGCTGTGGGCGGCCGGTGGACAACTCGAAGCACGGCCTGTGGGTCATCCCGTCGTCCACAGTCTGTGGACCACGGTTTGCCACAATTCCACATCCGGCTGACCTCGACAGATCCCATCCTGCACCCCAAGCCTGTGGACGGATTCTGGACAACGGAGAAGTCCCCAAGGTGTGGACGTCCCATCCGCTGTGGATCTGTGGAGAACTGGCCTCTCAGGGCAGAGAATCGAACAGCCGGGGAGACCGAACGACGAAGGGCGCCCCGGGAGTTGTCCGTCCCGGAGCGCCCTTGTCCGTCTCTGTGGTCGCTCTGCGACCCTCCGCGGTGCCTCAGCAAGCTCCTCAACGGCTGTCGTACGGAGCACCGCGGCGTGCCTCTGGTGCCGCCGTGTGGCGGCCGTGCGGCCCGCTCAGCCGTTCTTGATGCGGTTGGTCAGCTCGGTGACCTGGTTGTAGATGGAGCGCCGCTCGGCCATCAGCGCCCGGATCTTGCGGTCCGCGTGCATCACCGTCGTATGGTCCCGGCCGCCGAACTGTGCGCCGATCTTGGGCAGGGAGAGGTCGGTCAGCTCACGGCACAGGTACATCGCGATCTGCCGCGCCGTGACCAGGACCCGGCTGCGGGAGGCGCCGCACAGGTCGTCCACCGTGTGCCCGAAGTAGTCGGCGGTCGCGGCCATGATCGCGGTGGCCGTGATCTCCGGGGCCGCGTCCTCGCCGCCGGGGATCAGATCCTTGAGGACGATCTCGGTGAGACCGAGGTCCACCGGCTGCCGGTTCAGGCTCGCGAAGGCCGTGACCCGGATCAGCGCACCCTCCAGCTCCCGGATGTTGCGGGAGATCCGGGAGGCGATGAACTCCAGGACCTCCGGCGGCGCGTTCAGCTGCTCCTGCACCGCCTTCTTGCGGAGGATCGCGATACGCGTCTCCAGCTCCGGCGGCTGCACATCGGTGATCAGACCCCACTCGAAGCGGTTGCGGAGCCGGTCCTCCAGGGTCACCAGCTGCTTGGGCGGCCGGTCGGAGGAGAGCACGATCTGCTTGTTGGCGTTGTGGAGCGTATTGAAGGTGTGGAAGAACTCCTCCTGCGTCGACTCCTTGCTCGCCAGGAACTGGATGTCGTCGACCAGCAGGATGTCCATGTCGCGGTAGCGCTTGCGGAACGCGTCCGCCTTGCCGTCGCGGATGGAGTTGATGAACTCGTTGGTGAACTCCTCGGAGCTCACGTAGCGCACCCGGGTGCCGGGATAGAGGCTGCGGGCGTAGTGCCCGATGGCATGCAGCAGATGCGTTTTGCCGAGCCCGGACTCCCCGTAGATGAAGAGCGGGTTGTACGCCTTGGCCGGCGCCTCGGCGACCGCGACCGCCGCGGCGTGCGCGAAGCGGTTGGATGCGCCGATGACAAAGGTGTCGAAGAGGTACTTGGGATTCAGCCGGGCGGTCGGCTCACCAGGGCCGGACGCGGGCGCGGGCTGCGCGGCGAGCGGGCCGGGGGCGCCGGTCTGCGAGGGCAGGACGGGCGGTCCGCCGCGGGCGCGCTCCAGCGGGTCGGGGAGGTCGTGGCGCTGCTGCTCGTACGGAGGCCGCTCGGGTACGCCGCCGTGGCCACCGGGGCCGCCGTGGCCGCCGTGGTTTCCCGGGCCTCCTGGACCGCCGGCCCCCGGGCCTCCCCCGGGTCCGCCCGGGCCGGGGCGCTCCGTACCGGGGCCCCGGTAGTCGCCGCGCTGCTGCTGGTCGTACGGCTGCTGCTTGTAGCCGGACGAGGAGCGCTGTGACGCGTACGGATCGGCCTCGGGGAAACCGCCGAGCCGGGGCTGCTGCCAGCCGTAGTCGTCATGGGGCCGCTGCCAGGCGGCGGGCTCGGGGCGCTGCTGCTGATAGCCGGGGTACGCGGGGCGGGCGGTCGGCAGCTCGTCGGGCGTCTGGCGGCCGTAGCCGTCGCGGCTCTCGTATCCCTCGTAACCGTCGCGTCCCTCGTAGCCGTCGCGACCGTCGCGGCTGTCGTATCCGTCGCGGCGGCTCTCATAGCCGTCCCGGCTGTCGCGCTGCGGCTGCTGCGGGACGATCGGCTCGCCCGCCGACTCGTCGACGGTGATCGCGATGCGGATCGGGCGGCCGCACTCCCGGCTCAGCGTCTCGCTGACGATCGGGGCCAGCCTGCCCTCCAGCACGCCCTTGGCGAATTCATTGGGGACGGCGAGCAGGGCGGTGTCGGCGACGAGCGCGAGGGGCTGGCACCGTTTGATCCAGTGCTCGTCCTTGGCCTCGACGCCCTGCCCTCCCTGACCCGTGCCTTCTCCCAGAAGCCTCTCGAGCACGCGTGGCCACACTGCGGCAAGATCGGCAGGTACGTCAGCCACAGGGCACGCTCTCTCACTCGCTGGGTGGGGGACGCCGACATGTCCCACGAAAGGTGGTTCTCGGGACGGGTGGGAAGGAATCGGAGCCCGGCCACGGTAGTCAGGCCGGGGTTCAGGGTTCAAGTCGTTGTCCACAGGGTGTGTACAAATGTGCCATGTGATGTCGCCGGTCGTTCCCTTGCCCCGGCGGGCGGGCCGGGCGGTGCGTCATCCGGGCCGTCTGTCGGTTTGACCGGATGGCGTAACCGCGCGTACCGTGACCAGGTCGAGTTGTCGATGGCTGCTGCCGCCTGCCTCCGATGGGCAAGGGTCACGGACTTCATGATCCGTGATCGTGAAGCGGTGCACTCGGGCGTATTGCGAGCTACTCGTGGGCGCACGGTGACAGCCAGGCGATGTACCGCCACTACCCGATTCATTTCTGGAGCCCCCGAGTGAGCAAGCGCACCTTCCAGCCGAACAACCGCCGCCGCGCGAAGACCCACGGCTTCCGGCTGCGTATGCGCACCCGTGCCGGCCGCGCGATCCTCGCGTCCCGCCGTAGCAAGGGTCGCGCCCGTCTGTCGGCCTGAGCAGCCTGACTCAAGGTCCATGACGTGCTGCCTACCGAGCATCGGCTGAGGCGGCGCGAGGACTTCGCGGCCGCGGTACGCCGAGGACGCAGGGCTGGTCGCCCGCTTCTTGTCGTGCACTTTCGCAGCGGCCTCACCAGCAAGAACACGGACCCGCACGCACCTGGGGAGAGCGCTCCCCCGGCGCGTGCGGGTTTCGTCGTCAGCAAGGCGGTCGGCGGTGCCGTCGTCCGCAATCTGGTGAAGCGCAGACTGCGCCATCTCATGCGGGACCGTCTCGATCATTTTCCCGCAGGTAGCCTTGTGGTCGTACGGGCGCTGCCCGGTGCGGGTGAGGCGGGTCACGACCAGCTGGCCCGCGATCTCGACACCGCAGTGCAGCGGCTACTGGGAGGGGTGCCGCGATGAAGTACCCGCTGCTGTGGTTGATCAAGCTGTACCAGTGGACCATCAGCCCGATGTTGGGACCGGTCTGCAAGTACTACCCGTCGTGCTCGCACTATGGCTATACGGCCATCGACCGGCACGGCGCGGTGAAAGGAACGGCGCTGACGGCGTGGCGCATCCTGCGCTGCAACCCGTGGTCGCTCGGTGGCGTCGACCACGTGCCGCCCCGGAAGCATCCGGTGTGGCACCAGCGGCTGCGGAACCGCTTCGGCGGGCACTCCGCTGTGGAACCTGCCGCACAGCCCGAGACCCAGCCCAACGCCCAAGGAGCCTGATTCGTGGACACGATCCTCGGTCCTCTTTATGACGTAGTTTCCTGGATCATCGTCCAGTTCCACTCGTTCTACAGCCTCATTTTCGACCGGAACAGTGGCTGGGCGTGGGGTCTGTCCATCGTTTCGCTGGTGGTGCTGATCCGTATCTGCCTGATCCCGCTCTTCGTGAAGCAGATCAAGTCGACGCGGAACATGCAGGCGCTCCAGCCGAAGATGAAGGCGATCCAGGAGCGCTACAAGAGCGACAAGCAGCGTCAGTCCGAAGAGATGATGAAGCTGTACAAGGAGACGGGTACCAACCCGCTCTCCAGCTGCTTGCCCATCCTCGCGCAGTCGCCGTTCTTCATCTCGCTGTACCAGGTCCTCAACCACATCGCGAACAACAGGACGGTCGGCGTCATCGACCAGTCGCTGTTGGACAGCGCCCGTAACGCGCACATCTTCGGCGCTCCCCTGTCGGTGAAGTTCCTGGACTCCGCCTCGAAGGTCGAGTCCCTCGGAGCCTCGCTGACGGACGTCCGCATCGTGACGATCACCATGATCGTGCTGATGTCGGCGTCGCAGTTCTTCACCCAGCGCCAGCTGATGACCAAGAACGTCGACCTCACGGTGAAGACGCCGTTCATGCAGCAGCAGAAGATGCTGATGTACGTCTTCCCGATCATGTTCGCCGTCTTCGGCATCAACTTCCCCGTCGGTGTCCTCGTCTACTGGCTGACCACCAACGTCTGGACCCTCGGGCAGCAGATGTTCGTCATCCGCCGCAACCCGACCCCCGGCAGCCTCGCCTACAAGGCGCGCCAGGAGCGGCTGCGGGCCAAGGGCAAGCTGAAGGAGGAGCCGGCCGAGGTCGCCTCCAAGAAGGCCGCCGAGACGGCCCGCGCCAACCGCCAGCAGCCCAAGCGGCAGACCAAGTCGCAGCGCACCACCGCCGGCGGCCACGGCCACAGCAGGGCGACGGCGCAGTCGGCGTCCGAGGTGAAGCTGGACAAGTCCGACCAGGAGCCGACGCAGCAGAGCGCGGCGGAGAAGAAGGGTTCGCAGGGCGGCAAGCCTGCCGGCGGCTCGGCCTCCGGCTCCCGGAACACGAAGTCCGGGCAGCGCAAGGGCCAGCAGCGCCCCAAGCACCCGTCCAAGAAGTAACGAAGGAGTCCATCCGTGACGGAAGGCACCACCCCCGCCGCCGAGGGTGTCGACACCCTGACCCGCCTCGAACAGGAAGGGGAGATCGCGGCCGACTACCTCGAGGGTCTGCTGGACATCGCGGACCTCGACGGTGACATCGACATGGACGTCGAGGCCGACCGCGCAGCGGTGTCGATCATCAGCGACTCGACCAGCCGCGACCTGCAGAAGCTGGTCGGCCGGGACGGCGAGGTGCTGGAGGCCCTTCAGGAGCTGACCCGGCTCGCGGTGCACCGGGAGACCGGCGACCGGAGCCGGCTGATGCTCGACATCGCCGGATACCGGGCCCGTAAGCGTGCCGAGCTGACCGAGCTGGGCACCAAGGCCGCGGAAGAGGCGAAGGGCACCGGCGAGCCGGTGAAGCTCAAGGCGATGACGCCCTTCGAGCGCAAGGTGGTGCACGACGCGGTGGCCGCCGCCGGACTGCACAGCGAGTCCGAGGGCGAGGAGCCCCAGCGCTGCGTGGTCGTACTCCCGGCCTGACCAGGCCCGGTCTCATGGTCTACCCGGCCCCGTCTGCGCGCAGGCGGGGCCGAATCTTGTCAGCCTTACATCAGCGTTCACCACAGTGCTCGGTACGGAAGGACGGTCCCCGTGACGGAAGCAGCGGAGCTCCCCCCGGCGCCCGAGGAGGCTCGGGATGTATTCGGTGACCGCTTCCCGGAGGCCGTCCGGTACGGCGAGTTGTTGGCCGATGTGGGCGTGACCCGCGGGCTGATCGGCCCGCGCGAGGTGCCGCGGCTGTGGGAGCGGCATCTGCTCAACTGCGCCGTGCTCTCCGAGGTGGTGCCCGAGGAGGTCACCGTCTGCGATGTGGGCTCGGGCGCCGGTCTCCCCGGCATTCCCCTCGCCCTGACCCGCCCGGATCTGCAGATCACTCTGCTGGAACCGTTGCTGCGCCGTACGAACTTCCTGCGGGAGGTGGTGGAGCTGCTGGGCCTGGACCATGTCACGGTCGTGCGTGGCCGGGCCGAGGAGGTCCTCGGGAAGCTGCCCCCGATGCATGTGGTCACGGCTCGGGCGGTGGCCCCGCTGGACCGGCTGGCCGGCTGGGGGGTTCCGCTGCTGCGGCCGTACGGGGAGATGCTGCTGTTGAAGGGTGACACGGCCGAGGAGGAGCTGAAGCATGCCCGGGCTGCGCTGAGCAAGCTCGGTGTGGTGGGGACCTCGGTGCTGCACGTCGGCGAGGGCGTCGTCGATCCGCTGTCCACCGTGGTGCGGGTCGAGGTCGGGGAGAGTCCCGGGGGTGTGCGCTTCGCCGCGAAGCGCGCCAAGGCGGCGCGCAAGGCGCCACGACGTCGGCCCTGAGCGCTCTGACGTAGACCGGACGGCTTGGTGGGGTGCTCCATACAAGCTGCCTAAACTACGCATACCGGAGTGTCGCGACGGATCAACGGGCCTGCCCGTGCATCGTGTTTCACGTGAAACGTCGCTCCCTGCTGCATGGAATCATCAGTCGCGGTCGTGCGGCGGCTCTGCCCCGCGACCGCCGCCCCCGTAAAGACGTGGATTCATCCACAGGAGAATGGGCCTCGCTGGTTCACAACCCCCAAAGCATGGCAGGCTCTGTGCATCGCGAGCCTGATGTCGAGGAGAGTGAATCCTTGCGGTCCGACGCCAACATCGCGGGGCCGATGACCGACCCGGTCCCCGGCCCCCGTACCGAATCGGCGGGGGAGGACGTTTCACGTGAAACTCCGCCCCCGATGGACGACACCCCTATTGGCCGTGCCGCTCAACTGGCGGTGGAAGCGCTTGGCCGGGCTGGTGAGGGACTGCCCAGGCCGGAGCAGACCCGGGTGATGGTGGTCGCCAACCAGAAGGGCGGGGTCGGGAAGACCACGACCACGGTCAATCTGGCGGCGTCTCTCGCCCTGCACGGCGGACGGGTCCTTGTGATCGACCTCGACCCGCAGGGCAATGCCTCGACGGCACTGGGGATCGATCACCACGCCGAAGTCCCCTCGATCTACGACGTGCTGGTCGACAGCAGGCCGCTGTCCGATGTGGTGCAGCCGGTGCCGGACGTGGAGGGGCTGTTCTGTGCCCCGGCCACGATCGACCTCGCCGGAGCCGAGATCGAGCTGGTCTCCCTGGTGGCGAGGGAGAGCCGGCTGGACCGAGCCATCCAGGCCTACGAGCAGCCACTGGACTACATCCTCATCGACTGTCCGCCCTCGCTCGGGCTGTTGACGGTCAATGCGCTGGTCGCCGGGGCGGAAGTGCTGATCCCGATCCAGTGCGAGTACTACGCGCTGGAGGGACTCGGGCAGCTCCTGCGCAATGTCGACCTGGTGCGGGGTCATCTCAACCCCAAGCTCCATGTCTCGACGATCCTGCTTACGATGTACGACGGCCGGACCCGGCTGGCCTCTCAGGTGGCGGACGAAGTCCGCAGCCACTTCGGCGGCGAGGTGCTCCGGACGAGCATCCCGAGATCGGTGCGCATCTCCGAGGCCCCCAGCTATGGGCAGACGGTTCTCACCTATGACCCGGGATCGAGCGGAGCGCTCTCCTATCTCGAGGCGGCCCGGGAGATCGCGCTTCGCGGGGTCAGCGTGCAGTACGACGCTCAGCACGCTCATGCCTTGCCCATGCCCGAGATCAGCCAGCACGACCAGCACAGCATGCAGGAGGGGATTCAGTGAGTGAGCGACGCAGAGGACTGGGCCGTGGGCTCGGTGCTTTGATCCCTCCCGCGCCGAAGGGGGCCGATAACGCCGGACCCGCGACGCGCGGGGGAACGACCACCACCGCAGGGGCTACGACCTCGCCGACCGCGGTCCCGGTGCTCACCCAGGAGCGCGGGGTGGCGGCGGCCAAGGTGGCGGGTCTGTCCGCGCAGAGCGTTCCACGTGAAACCGAGCCGCCCGCCCCGCCGGAGAAGGAAGCCGAGGCCGCGCCGACGCCCCCGGTGGACGAGGTGGCCGGGGCGCACTTCGCCGAGCTGCCGCTCGACTTCATCACGCCCAACCCCCGTCAGCCGCGCGAGGTGTTCGACGAGGACGCCTTGGCCGAGCTGGTCACCTCGATCCAGGAGGTCGGCCTCCTCCAGCCGGTCGTGGTGCGGCAGTTGGCGCCCGAGCGCTATGAGCTCATCATGGGCGAGCGGCGCTGGCGGGCCTGCCGTGAGGCGGGGCTGGAGAAGATCCCCGCGATCGTCCGGGCCACCGACGACGAGAAGCTTCTGCTCGACGCGCTGCTGGAGAACCTGCACCGGGCTCAGCTCAATCCGCTCGAAGAGGCCGCGGCGTACGACCAGTTGCTGAAGGACTTCAACTGCACGCATGACGAGCTGGCGGACCGGATCGGGCGTTCGCGTCCGCAGGTCTCCAATACGCTGCGGCTGTTGAAGCTTTCTCCCTCCGTCCAGCGCAGGGTCGCGGCGGGTGTGCTCTCCGCGGGCCATGCCCGGGCCCTGCTCTCCGTGGAGGACGCGGATGAACAGGACCGGCTGGCGCATCGCATCGTTGCCGAAGGGCTGTCGGTGCGGGCGGTCGAGGAGATCGTCACCCTGATGGGTTCGCGGTCGGGTGGTGCCCCCAAGACGAAGGGGCCGCGGGCCGGTACCCGGGTGTCCCCCGCGCTGACGGATCTGGCGTCCCGGCTGTCGGACCGGTTCGAGACCCGGGTGAAGGTCGACCTCGGTCAGAAGAAAGGGAAGATCGTCGTCGAGTTCGCCTCGATAGACGATCTGGAGCGGATTCTCGGCACTCTGGCCCCGGGCGAGGGCCCGGTGCTGGAGCAGCCGCTGTCCGCCGGGGACGAGGCGGCGGACGAGGACGAATGAACCGCTGACCGTGCGGCTCGGCCGTGGGAAAGCGCGGAGTGGGGCGGGTCGTGTTCCGATGACATCGGGACACGACCCGCTCTTTGCCCAAGGGCGGTATCGGTGCAATCTCCGCACGGATACGATGCGATCAGGTAGGGCGGATCCATGGGGAGGCACCTCATGCGAAGGGCAGGGCCATGCGATCGGTGAGCCGCACCGGACTGGTGGCCACAGGACTGGGCCTGGGCGCTGTCGGCGGTTTTGTCGGTAGTCTGATCAGGGAGCGTAGTGCGCTGTCAGCCGCCCGTGCCGCGGCTGGCCACGGAAGTGAGGGACTGGCTTCATGGGGCGTCGGCTTGTACCGCTCACGCTGGACAACCTCCCGGACATCCCCAAGCGCTGTCGCGCGTGTGTCTTCTGGGAGCTCGACCCCGTCAGTGGCGAGGCTGCGGTAAGGGCAGGACGTCCGGAGCTGGAGAAGGAAGCCTGGATCTCGGCCGTTCTGCTGGAGTGGGGATCCTGCGGCCGGGTGGTCTACGTCGATGATGTGCCGGTGGGCTTTGTGCTCTACGCGCCGCCCGCGTATGTGCCGCGGTCCACGGCCTTTCCGACGAGCCCGGTCGCGGCGGATGCCGTGCAGCTGATGACCGCCTGGCTCATGCCGGGCTACCAGGGGCAGGGCCTGGGCCGGGTGATGGTGCAGACCGTCGCGAAGGATCTGATCCGCCGGGGCTTCAAAGCGATCGAGGCGTTCGGAGATGCCACCTGGAAGGAACCGGCGTGTGTGCTGCCCGCCGACCACCTTCTCGCGGTGGGCTTCAAAACCGTGCGGCCGCATCCGCGGTATCCCCGGCTGAGACTTGAGCTGAGGACGACGATCTCCTGGAAGGAGGACGTCGAGCTGGCGCTGGACCGCCTGCTCGGGGCGGTCCAGAAGGAGCCCGCTCTCCGTCCGCTGTGAGCGTTCCACGTGAAACACGAAGGGGCTGCCCGAGAGGGCAGCCCCTTCGTGTGTGCGGGTGGCTCAGCCGATGAAGTCGGCCAGATCGCGCTCGATCGCGGCCTTCGGCTTGGCGCCGACGATGGTCTTCGCGACCTCGCCGCCCTGGTAGACATTGAGCGTCGGAATGGACATCACGCCGTACTTGGCGGCCGTGGCCGGGTTCTCGTCAATGTTGAGCTTGGCGATGACGATCTTGTCGGCGTGCTCGGCGGCGATGGCCTCCAGGGAGGGGGCGATCTGCCGGCACGGACCGCACCACGCGGCCCAGAAGTCGACGAGTACCGGCTTGTCGCTCTTGAGGACGGTCTCCTCGAAGTCGGCGTCCGTCACGGTGACCGTGGCACCGGCCATGGCTACTCTCCTTAATCGTTGGTGCAGGGATGGAAGCGGATTCAGACGGTGGCGTCTTCGCTGTCGCCCAGGGAGGCCAGGAAGCGCTCGGCGTCCAGGGCGGCCGCGCAGCCGGTGCCGGCGGCGGTGATCGCCTGACGGTAGGTGTGGTCCACGACATCACCCGCGGCGAAGACACCCGGCACGTTCGTGCGGGTGGAGGGCGACTCGACCTTCAGGTAGCCCTCGTCGTCCAGGTGCAGCTGACCCTTGAACAGCTCGGTCCGCGGGTCATGGCCGATCGCGATGAACAGACCGGTGACCGGCAGCTCGGAGGTCTCGTCCTTCTTGACGTCGCGCAGGGTCAGGCCGGACAGCTTGCCGTCGCCGTGGATCTCCGTGACCTCGCTGTCCCAGACGAACGAGATCTTCGGGTCGGCGAAGGCGCGCTCCTGCATCGCCTTGCTGGCCCGCAGCGTGTCCCGACGGTGGACCACGGTGACGGACTTGGCGAACCGCGACAGGAAGGTCGCTTCCTCCATCGCGGTGTCACCGCCGCCGATGACGGCGATGTCCTGGTCCTTGAAGAAGAACCCGTCACAGGTGGCACACCAGGAGACGCCACGGCCCGAAAGCTCGTCCTCGCGGGCCAGCCCCAGCTTGCGGTGCTGGGAGCCGGTGCTGACGATGATGGTCTTCGCGCGGTGCACCGTACCGGCGGAGTCGGTGACGGTCTTGATGTCCTCGCTGAGGTCGACCGCGACCACATCGTCCGGGATCAGCTCGGCGCCGAAGCGCTCGGCCTGCCCCCGCATGTTGTCCATCAGGTCGGGGCCCATGATGCCCTCGCGGAAGCCGGGGAAGTTCTCCACATCGGTGGTGTTCATCAGGGCACCACCGGCGGTCACGGATCCTTCGAAGACCAGCGGCTTCAAGGAAGCGCGGGCGGTGTAGAGCGCGGCCGTATAGCCCGCGGGCCCGGAACCGATGATGATCACGTTGCGGACGTCGCTCACGGATGTCTTCCTTGTCTCTGCCGACTGCTGACTGGACGGCGCACCCCCCGGGTTTCCGGGGAACCGCTGCCATCCCACCCAACGGATCCTACGGGTCCCGCATTCCCGCGTGCGGCCAGGCGGGCCGTGGGTGTGGGCTGTGCCTCAGCTTCGCGGATACGTACGGGTCACCAGAAGCTTCCCGGGGCTGGAGTGAGAGGCGGAGACGCAGGACGCGTCGATCACGAAGGCGTCGACGAGCGTGCTGTCGGAGGGATGCGGCAGCACGACGATGTAGGCCGTCTTGCCGCCGTAGGTGTCCTGCTGCGCGGCGAGAACCGGCTCGGAGCGGCTGGTCCCACGCTGGACACAGGACGGAACCACCGGGTCCTCCGCACGCAGCGGCATATCCGGAGTGTTCTGAGTGGTGACTCCGCGCGACGGGGTGGCCTTCTGGTCGGCGAGCATCTCCCGCACCCGGTTCTTGAGGGTCCCGGTGGAGAGGGTGGTCTTCGCCGTGGAGCTGGGGTCGGCGTTGGCCGTGGTGCCGGGGCCGCTCTTGTCGTGTTCGGAACCGCTTGGGAAGAAGAGGGTGCCGATACCGATCACGGCCGCGGCGCACGCGGTGCCGAGCACCACCTTGGGCCAGCGCCGAGCGCGCCCTCCACGGGCTCCTGCGCCGGTGCGGGGGGCGGTCTTGCGTCCCGGTCCGGTGGCGGCGCGCGGTCGCCCTGCGGGCCGGTCCACGGCCGGGGAGGGCCTTCCGTCGGCCGCGGGGCCTGAGGGGCCTGAGGGATCGGTCGTGGGCTCGGTTTCACGTGAAACATGCCCTGCGGAGTCAGCGGTCTCGGTTTCACGTGAAACCGAGGCGCGATCGCCGGGGGCTGTGGCGTCGAGAAGGGCTTCGGCGGCGAGTGCGGCGTCGATCCGGCCCGCGATGTCGTCGGGCATGCGCACCGGCCCGGGAAGGGTGCCCAGTGTGGAGCGGATGTCGTCCAGGGAGGTCTGCACATCGGCACACAGCCCGCAGGTGGCGAGGTGCGTGCGCACATCGACGGTGCGGGACGGAGAGAGCAGACCTTCGGTGAGTGCGGAGATCTCCGCGACTTCCGGGTGCTCGTCCGTGTCCGTCGAGGATGTCACGCTCGCCCACCTCCGCCCTTCACGGCATCTGTGTCAGTCGGTCCTGCCGCTGGTGGGACGGATGTCCCCTGCGACCGGTTCCTTCCCCCGCCGGACGGGACGCTACCCCTTCCGTTGGGATGGAGATGCGAGAGCAGCGGCAGCAGCCGGGCCCGTCCCCGCGCGCAGCGGCTCTTCACGGTGCCGGTGGGGACGTCCAGGACCTTGGCGGCCTCCGCCACGGGGTAGCCCTGCATGTCGACCAGTACCAGAGCCGCGCGCTGCTCGGGCGGGAGGGTGCGCAGCGCTCCCAGCAGCTCGCGATGGAGATCACCGCGCTCGGCGGGTGCGGCGGCCGACTCATGGGGCTCCAGAAGCTGCTCGAGCCGCTCGGTGTCGTCGACAGGGGATGTGCGACGGGAGGCGGCCTTGCGGGCGCGGTCCAGACACGCGTTGACCGTGATGCGGTGGAGCCAGGTCGTCACGGCGGACTGGCCCCGGAAGGTGTGCGCGGCGCGGTAGGCGGAGACGAGCGCGTCCTGGACCGCGTCGGCGGCCTCCTCCCGGTCGCCGAGGGTGCGCAGCGCCACCGCCCAGAGTCTGTCGCGGTGGCGTCGCACGATCTCGCCGAAGGCATGCGGATCGCCGGCCACGTGCTGAGCAAGGAGCTCGCCGTCGCTTGCTCCGCCGATGGTGGCGTCGTCCAACGTTGAGCCCCCTCCCCGGTCGGTCGGCTGCCCTGGGTCAGCCGGTGAACTTCACTTCAGTGATGGCCTGCTTGTAGGGGCGCGTGAAGTACTGCTCCGGGGGAGAGTACGGCAGAGCGGTGAGCCAGACGAGGACGTAACGGGCCTTGGCCTCGCTCTTGACCTTCAGGTCGGCGCTCTTGCTCGATGTCTTCTCCGTCGCCAGCTTCTTGAACGAGCTGACGGGATCGGAGCCCGAGGCCGACGGGGTCAGGGAGTCCGTGGCGTACAGCGAGACCTCGGTGTAGGAGCCGCCGTAGTGCAGCCCGATGGAGGCGCCCTTCAGACTCTGCTCGGAGCCGAGGTCATAGACGACCCCGACTCCCTTCTTGTACGGGGCGAGCGGCGGACCGTCGTTGTAGCCGTTGGTGCGCCAGAGGGTGGAGGCGTCTCCGTCATGGGTGAGCTTCGCCTGGCCGGCGTTCTGCGGTGAGCCGTCCGGGGCGAACTCGGCGGCGTCCTCGATCGGGATCGGCTTGCTGGCAACCTGACCGGGCTTGTCGTCGTCCTTCTGACTGGTGGACTTACCGGGGTCCGGCTTGTTTTCTTCCTTCAGAAGGGTGTCCGCGAGTTGCCAGCTGCCGAGGCCCAGGGCCGCGATCAACAGGGCCGAGACGGTCCACTTGAGGGCCTTGCCGGTACGGCTCTGCAGCGGGGGCGGCGGAGGCAGGGGAGCCGCGACCGGGCGGGCCGTACGAGACGGGCCGCCGTGGGCGGGCGGCTGGCCGTAGCCCTGCTGGTAGGTCGTG
The DNA here is from genome assembly GCF_042958345.1 of Streptomyces sp. NPDC007983. Taxonomy (NCBI): domain Bacteria; kingdom Bacillati; phylum Actinomycetota; class Actinomycetes; order Kitasatosporales; family Streptomycetaceae; genus Streptomyces; species Streptomyces sp. NPDC007983. The sequence continues at coordinate 618,945 of NZ_JBIBJI010000001.1, read as the reverse complement.
TGCTGGTACGCCGGGGAGGGCGTGAAGACGGGCTCGGGCGGCCGGATGCGCGGCATGGCCGCGACCGCCTTGGACAGCTCCTCCGGGGTGGTGCAGGGCTGGTCCTGACGGGAGGCCGTGGCGCCGTCGTTGACCAGCGCGCGCATCGCCAGCTCGGACAGTCCCCGGTGGACTCCCGCGCGGACCTGGTCGGGGGCGATCAGGCCGACGCCCTTGGGCAGCCCGGAAAGGCCGTGGGCGTCCTTGTCGTAGGGCCAGCGCTGAGTGAGCGCGGCGTAGAGCAGTGCGCCGATCGACTCGGTGTCGGTGCGCTGCGGGTGTTCGGAGCTGATGCCGCGCAGCGCGGCCATGACGGCGAGGCCGCGGATGCGGTACTGGCCCGATTCCGTGCGTAGGACGGAGCCGGGGTTCAGCCGCAGATGGGCCAGGCCCTCGCGGTGGGCGGCGGCCATGGCCTGGGAGACCTGGCTGACCAGTTGGTAGGCGTCATGCGGCTCGAGCGGACCCGAGGCGAGCACGGTGGTGAGCTCGGTGGCGTCGGGAAGCCATTCGTGGACGACGTAGACGAGGTCGTTCTCCTCGACGGCGTCGAGTACCTGGACGAAGCGGGGGTCACCCAGCAGCGCCGCCGAGCGGGCGGCGGCCAGCACGGGGCGGGCCCGTGGATGGTCGGCGGGCAGGACGTGTACGCCGACGGCCCGGCGCAGTTTCTCGTCCACCGCACGCCAACTGCTGAATCCGTCCAGTCGGGTGACGCACTCCTCCAAACGGTAGCGTCTGGCCAGCTTGTGGCCGCTGTGCAGCTCGGGGGGATTTACGTCGGCCGCGGCACCCTTGTCCTGGTTGCCCGCGGCCTCTGTTTCCGTACCGGCCTTCTGTTGCGTCCCCGCCCCGTCGGCCGTGGCCTTTCCCGCCTCGGCGGTCAGCGACTCCTCGCCGTCGCTGTCGGCCACGTCGACGGCAGCCGTGCTCCGTTCCGCCACCGTCGTTCCTGCCTCCCCATCCGTTGCGCCTACTCCGAGCCAAGACAATTGTGCCCACAGTCCGCCGCTATGCACGACACACGATGGCGGACGATGGTTGTGCTCAATGATCAGCGTCCGAGTCGTCCGCGCACCATACCGACCATGGCCGTCAGCTCTTCAATGCGCATCCGTTTCGCAGCAATGTAGAAGACCGCGATAAGAACGAGACCTCCGCCCGCCAATGAGGCTACGGACCCGGACATGCCGGGACCCAGCGCCTGAGTGATGGCATAGGCCGCCGCGCCGCTCAGCAGAGCGGCGGGGACGCTGGCGCCCACCAGGCGGGTGTAGGTGCGCACGACACGGCGGCCGTCGAGGTCGCCGCCCAGCCGGTTGCGCAGTCGCTTCCAGGCCACGCCCACGCCGGCGGCGTACGCCAGGCCGTAGGAGGCGGCCATACCGGCCACGATCCACTGGGTCGGAAGAACGAAGTAGCAGAGGGCGGAGGCGGCCGCGTTGACGGCGGCGACGATGACCGTGTTGTAGAAGGGGGTTCGGGTGTCCTCGTAGGCGTAGAAGCCGCGCAGGACGACGTACTGCACCGAGAACGGGATGAGTCCGAGGCCGAACGCCATCAGGATGTAGCCCATGGTCTGGGCCGTCTCCGTGCCCGAGGTGCCGAAGAGCAGGGTGCACAGGGGGACACCGAGCGCCACGAAGCCGAAGGCGAGCGGGACGATGGCGACGGCGGAGGTGCGCAGGCCCTGGGAGATGTCGTCGCGGACCGCCCCGGGGTCGCCGTCGTGGGCCGACCGGGAGAGCCGGGGCAGCAGGGCGGCCATCACCGAGACGGTGATGATGGCCTGCGGCATGTTCCAGATGAGCTGGGCGCTGGTGTAGCCGACGTAGCTGGCCCCGGGGTGGCCCTGGTTGTCGGCGTCGGAACCGGCCGCGGTGGCGAGCTGGGTCACCACGATGTTGCCGGCCTGGTTGGCGAGCACGAACAGCACGGTCCACTTGGCGAGCTTGGCGGCCTTGCCGAGGCCGTGGCCCCGCCAGTCGAAGCGGGGGCGGAAGCGGAAGCCGGAGGCCCGGAGGTAGGGGAACATCGCCAGGGCCTGCACGGTGAGGCCGAGCAGGGTGCCGATGCCGAGCAGCCGGATGCCCTCGTCCGTGATGGTGGTGACGCGCATCTGGGAGGTGCTGGAGGTTCCGAACACCCAGATGAAGAGGCCGAAGGTGGCGATGACGACGATGTTGTTGAGGACCGGGGTCCACATCATCGCGCCGAACTTACCGCGGGCGTTGAGGATCTGGCCGACCACGACGTGCACACCCATGAAGAAGATGGTGGGCAGGCAGTAGCGGGCGAAGGCGACCGCGACCTCGTTGGAGGGCGGGTCGTTCGCGATGGACGGCGAGAGCATCCGGATCAGGAGCGGGGCCGCGAGCATGGACAGCGCGACCAGGCTGCCGAGGGCGACCATCGCGAGGGTGAGCAGACGGTTGGCGTAGGCGACACCGCCGTCCTTGTCCTCCTTCATCGCGCGCACGAGCTGCGGGACGAAGACGGAGTTCAGACCGCCACCGACGGTGAGGAAGTAGATCATCGCGGGCAGCTGGTACGCGACCGCGTAGGTCTGCCCCACGGAGGCGGCGCCGAGGGCCGCGACGATCGCCATCTGGCGGACGAATCCGGTGAGCCGGGAAACCAGGGTGCCGGCGGCCATGAGGGCGCTGGACTGGAGCAGGCCGGCCGCACGGCCGCCGGAGCGCTTCGGGGCGGCCTCGGCCTGCCCGTCGGTCTCGGGGGGGCTCACCACCGGAGCGGCCACCGTGGGAGCGGCGGCCGACGGGGGCGCGGACTCGTGCCGCGCGGGGCCGGGCACCGGCGGCTGGCCCGGTGGGGGCACGGGCGGGTAGCCGTGGGCGGCGCCCTGTGGTTGCCCCTGGGCGCGCCGCGGGTCGTAGGGCTGCTGCTGGTCGCGGTAGAGGTGCGCGAAGGCGTCCTGCTGCGGCTGCTCCCCCGCCCCGTAGCCGCCCTGGTCGCCGTAGCCCGTGGCGGTGGGCTCGGCCGCGTAACTCTGCCGCGCCGGCTCCTGGGAGCCGGGTGCCACCGGCCAGGCCCGTGGATCGGCGCCCTGCGGTGCGGCGGACTGCTGCTGGTGCGGCGTCTGCTGCTGGTAGCCGCCCTGCTGGGGGGCGGACCGGTCGTACAGCGGATCCGTCAGCGGGTCGTGGCCGTACGCGTCCTGGGCCGGATAGGGGTACGGCGTGAAGCTGCCGGTGGCGTACGGGTCGTCCGCGTACGGGTCCTGCACGTAGTACTGCCCGTAGTCCTGGCGCGGATCGCTCGCGGGCGCCTGGTGGCCGTCGCCCAGGTACGGATCGTTCTGGTGCGGCTCCTGCCCATACGGTTCCTGGGGCGCGTGGGGGGAAGGCGGTGGCATCCGCCTCTCACCGTCATACGGCGCGTTCATCGCTACCCCACCTCATCGTCCGCTGCGGCCGACCGGCCCCGGAATTGCTCAATGGTCCACTTTCTCACCCGCGCCGGATGCCCCGGCGCTTTGCGAACCGGTGTCCGGCGCCGGGTCACTCGGCTGCTCGGGCACGAGGGCGGAGGCGGGGTCGTCTCCGTCGGTCTCCGCGTCCTTCACCTCGTTCTCCTGCGCGTCCTCGTCGCCGCCGTTCGCGGTGGCGGTCCGCTTGCGCTGGAGGTAGATGCGGATTCCGGCGAGGACCAGCAGCAGTACACCGCCCGCGATCACGAGGATGACGGTCGATGTGATTTCGGTGACATTCACCTCGAACGCCATCTCGCGGCTGTACGGCTGTCCGTCCGGCGTGACCAGCTGGGCCGACACCCATACCGGGCCGTTCGCGTTGGCCGTCGTCCCGAACTTCACGGACTGGCTGTGCCCGCCCTCGACGTTGACGACCTGGGGCTCGCTGACCGCCAGGCGGTTGCCCTGCTGGGAGCGGAGGACCAGCCGCAGCTGAACGCCCTGCACCAGGTTGTTCTGCACGGTCACCGGGATGGTCGCGCTCCGCCCGGACAGGGTCATGTCCGTCTTCGGGATCAGGCGCACCTTCCTGGTCAGCCCCTCCAGATACCCCTGCACGCCCTCGCGGAAGTGGGTGGCGCCCCGGGCATCGCCCCGCCATGAGGTGGACATCTCCCGCCGGATCGCGTTTCCGAAGGGAGAGACCACGTGGTACTTGGCGGTGAGGATGGTCACGAACCTGTCGAGCGTGCCCTGGGTCTTCCGGACGTCCTCGAACGCCTGGGTCGGCAGCTCCTGGCGGCGGAGCGAGGCGGGGTACGAGCGGGTGCTGGGCACGCGCTGGGTGGCGTTCGGGTCGGGCTTGGCCTTCGCGGCCTGCCCCAGGTTCATCGGCTGGGTCCACTGCCCGGACAGGCCGTCCAGGGCCGCCGCCATCGCCTGCGCCTGACTGGTGGTGGGGATGCGCTGCGGAGCCACGACGATGCTGCGCTGCCTGTCCGGAGACTGCAGGTTGATCATCTGGCTCTGGGCGAGGAACCGCTGGATGGCAAGCGTGGAGTTGTCGGCCTTGGACATGTCGCCGGTGAAGGCCGTGGACAGCCGGGCGTCCGCGACCACCGCCGTGTTGCCGCCGCCGATCTGCCGGGCCGCGGTGGGAGTGTACGAGAGGTTGCCGGTTTCCCGGAGGCTGTCGCTGCGGGCGATGACGTTGTGGGCGCCCGCGGAGGTGGCGACATCGACGATCGAGGAGTCGACCGCGCCGTCGGCGGGCCAGGCGAAGTCGGTGCGCGGCTTCACTCCGAGGACCGTCTCCACGGTCGTCGAAGCCAGCTCGGTGGCGTCCCGGAGGTGGCTGAGGGCGCCGGGGACGTTCTTGCCGTGGTGGGCGAGCGACGCGAGGTCGGGGTCGGAGAACGGCAGGGCGACCACCTGGTGGCCCTGCACGGCCTTCTGCAGGTCGTTGAGCCACCGCTTGGCGACGGCCTGGCCGCTACCCGCGGTCGTCCCGTCCCCGTGCCGGTTCTGGACCTCGTACTCCCGCGTCATCGCGTCGACCGTGGCGAGCAGATCGGGGTCGATCACCCAGGTGATGGGGAGGTTCTTCCCCAGGCTGACCATCTGCTGGAGCCGGCCGCCGGGGGCCAGCTCCGCCTTGAGACGGTCGTCCCGGAAGATCGGTGTCCGGTCCTCGTCCGCGTCGGTGCGCGAGGTCATATGGGGCGTGGAGATCAGCGGCCACAGATAGGTGAGCTGGGACTTCTTGGCCGGCGCACTCGACTGCCAGGGCAGGAAGGTGCGCTTGATGCCCAAGACCTGCTGCCAGGGGCGGCTCCGGGTCTGACCGCTGAGGGAGACGCCGAGCTGATAGACGCCGTTCTCCCCGAGGTGCAGCTCGTTCACCGGTATGGAGAGCGTGAAGTCCCGGCTGGCACCCGCGCCCAGCTTGCCGATCTTCTCGGCGTACTTGCCGCCGATCTCGGTGCCGTCGGCGCCCTGCTGGTAGCCGGTCCGCCGGGAGGCGCTGTCGATCGCGTTGCGGCCCTCCATGGTGGGGCCGACCCGGAGGCCGACATGGGCGCCGGAGACCGTCGAACCGCTGTCGTTGGTGACGGTGCCGCTGACGGTGAGCGTGTCGCTCTTGGTCGGTGCGGTGGGCGTCAACGAGGTGATGTCGACGTCCACCGAGCGCGAACCGGTGGGTTTGCCCGCCGCGTGGGCGGCGGGAGCCCCCGGGGCCTGCAGCACGCCCGCGAGCACCGGTGCCGCTGCGAGCAGCGCCCCGGTCCGCCGTAGCCATCGACGGGCGCGAGAGGACGTCGTCTCCCGGAGGTCTGCCGCATCGGCCACGCGCTCGCCCGTCCCTTGTCGTCAGTGATCGTCAGTGGTCGTCGCAATGTGCGTCCACGAAATGGTAACGATGCCCGCTGTGACGAAGTGCTGTGGACGGCTCCACAAGATCGTCACCGTGATGGAACCGACGATCAACGTGGAGGCCCCGGGGCGCGCGGCCACGTACCCTGTTCTGTTGTGCCGAACGCCAACAATGACAGCCGATCCCCGCAGTCCACCAATGAGCTCAACCAGGTGCAGCGCCGCGCCGTGGCCGAACTCCTGCGGGTCTCTCCCGTCGCCGACGATCTTGCCCGACGCTTTCAGCAGGCCGGGTTCAGCCTGGCCCTGGTCGGCGGCTCGGTACGGGATGCGCTGCTCGGCCGACTCGGTAACGATCTGGACTTCACGACGGACGCCCGCCCCGACGAGGTGCTGAAGATCGTCCGGCCCTGGGCGGACGCCGTGTGGGAGGTGGGCATCGCCTTCGGCACGGTCGGCTGCCAGAAGGAAGGGCCGGGCGACAACGGGGCGCATCAGAACTTCCAGATCGAAATCACGACATATCGCTCGGAAGCCTATGACCGGACATCCCGGAAGCCCGAGGTGTCCTACGGCGAATCCATCGAGGAAGATCTGGTCCGCCGGGACTTCACGGTCAACGCGATGGCGGTGGCGCTCCCGCAGAAGGAGTTCATCGACCCGCACAACGGGCTCGAAGATCTCGCCGCGCGGGTGCTGCGCACCCCTGGGACCCCGCAGGAGTCCTTCTCCGACGATCCGCTGCGGATGATGCGCGCGGCGCGGTTCGCCTCTCAGCTGGACTTCGAGGTGGCGCCCGAGGTGGTCGCCGCGATGAAGGCGATGGCCGGACGGATCGACATCGTCTCGGCGGAGCGGGTGCGTGACGAGCTGAACAAGCTGGTCCTGGGCGCCCACCCCCGGAAGGGGCTGCGGCTGCTGGTCGAGAGCGGGCTCGCCGACTGCGTACTGCCGGAGCTCCCCGCGCTGCGGCTGGAGCGTGATGAGCATCACCGGCACAAGGATGTGTACGAGCACTCGCTGACCGTGCTGGATCAGGCCATCGATCTGGAGGAGAACGGGCCCGATCTGGTGCTGCGACTGGCCGCGCTGCTGCATGACATCGGGAAGCCGAAGACGCGTCGCTTCGAGAAGGACGGCCGCGTCTCCTTCCACCACCACGAGGTGGTCGGCGCCAAGATGACCAAGTCGCGGATGACGAAGCTCAAGTACTCCAATGAACTGGTCAAGGAGGTCTCCCGGCTGGTCGAGCTGCATCTGCGCTTCCACGGCTACGGCACCGGCGAATGGACCGATTCGGCCGTGCGGCGCTATGTGCGCGACGCGGGGCCGCTGCTGGACCGGCTGCACAAGCTCACCCGCTCGGACTGCACGACGCGCAACAAGCGGAAGGCCATGGCGCTTTCGCGGGCGTACGACGGGCTGGAGGAGCGGATCGCCAGGCTGCAGGAGCAGGAACAGCTGGACGCGATCCGCCCGGACCTCGACGGCAACGAGATCATGAAGGTGCTCGGCATCGCTCCGGGGCCCGAGGTCGGCAAGGCGTACAAGCATTTGCTGGAGCTGAGGCTGGAGCACGGCCCCATGGACCGGGACGCCGCCGTCGCGGCGCTCAAGGAGTGGTGGGCGGTGCAGGCCCAGGGCTGACGCCGCGCCCGCGACACATCACGTTTCACGTGAAACATCGACCTCTGTGGGTTTCCCGGGGCGGTGTTTCACGTGAAACATGAGCAGGGCGGCGGTCGCCGCGTAGAGCAGTGCCACCCCGCTCACCAGAACGGCCGATGCCCCGTCCGGCGGCAGCATCAGGGCGGTCACCCCCGCGGCTCCCACGAAGGCGACGTTGAAGAGCACGTCATAGAGGGAGAAGATCCGCCCGCGGAAGTCGTCCTCGATTGCGGACTGGACGACCGTGTCGGTGGCGATCTTCGCGCCCTGGGTGATGACGCCGAGGACGAAGGCGGCAATCAGTATCGGGGCGGGCTCGAAGGGGAGTCCCAGGCCCGGTTCCAGAACGGCGGCGATCGCTGCGCACACCATCACCCAGTGGAGCTGGCCGTCCGGCCGGGAGGCGTCGAGCGAGGAAAGCCGGCCCACCGCCCATGGGGTGATCAGCGCCGCGGCGAAGAAGCCCGCGCCCGAGACGCCGACCGCGATACCGAGGAGCGCCAGCCCGCCCGACTCGGTGTCGGCCCACGCGTACCGGCAGAGCATCAGCACCGTGACGGTGAGGGCGCCGTAGCAGAAGCGCATCAGCGTCATCGCGGCCAGGGCCAGGGTGGGATCCCGGCGGTGCAGGAGATGGCGTACCCCGGCCACCAGTCCGCGGACGGTGCTCGCCAGGGCCGCTCCCAGGTGCGGTTGCAGGGCCGCCGGATCGGGTCCCAGAAGACCGGAGGGCATGCGGAGCGCCGAGAGTCCGGCGAGGAGGTAGAGCACGGCGCCCAGCAGCACGACCAACGCGTCCGAAGAGGAGCCGCCCGGGCCGGAGAGCCGGACCACGAACGCCACGCCGCCGCCCGCGGTCGCGGCGAGCGTACCCGCGGTCGGTGAGAGGGAGTTGGCCATGATCAGACGTTCCTGGCTGTCCACCACCCGGGGCAGCGAGGCCGACAGGCCGGCCAGGACGAAGCGGTTGATCGCCGTCACCGACAGGGCGGAGAGGTAGAAGAGCCACTCCGGCACCTGGGCCAGGACCAGTACCGCGGTTCCGGCGGCCAGCCCGGAGCGCAGCAGATTGCCGTGGAGCAGGACCTGCCGGCGGCGCCAGCGGTCCAGCAGCACACCGGCGAAGGGGCCGAGGAGGGAGTAGGGGAGCAGCAGGACGGCCATGGCGGAGGCGATGGCCGCGGCGGACGTCTCCTTCTCCGGCGAGAAGACCACGTAGGTGGCCAGCGCGACCTGGTAGACACCGTCGGCCGACTGGGACAGCAGCCGGACGGCCAGAAGATGGCGGAAGTCGCGCAGTTGCAGCAGCACGCGGAGATCACGCACAACGGGCATGACGCCACCTTCACACACCGCACGGGCCTCCGGGGGGATTCCCGGAGGCCCGTGATCAAGCGGCGGAGATCAGCGCCTCATGGCGCACCGTGATGGCTCAGCGCTCGACCTCACCCCTGATGAACTTCTCGACGTTCTCCCGGGCCTCGTTGTCGAAGTACTGCACCGGCGGCGACTTCATGAAGTACGAGGAGGCGGAGAGGATCGGGCCGCCGATGCCGCGGTCCTTGGCGATCTTCGCGGCGCGCAGCGCGTCGATGATGACGCCCGCGGAGTTCGGGGAGTCCCACACCTCGAGCTTGTACTCCAGGTTCAGCGGGACATCGCCGAACGCCCGGCCCTCCAGGCGGACGTACGCCCACTTGCGGTCGTCCAGCCAGGCCACGTAGTCCGACGGGCCGATGTGGACGTTGTCGGCGCCCAGATCGCGGTCCGGGATCTGCGAGGTGACGGCCTGCGTCTTGGAGATCTTCTTGGACTCCAGGCGCTCGCGCTCGAGCATGTTCTTGAAGTCCATGTTGCCGCCGACGTTCAGCTGCATGGTGCGGTCCAGGATGACGCCCCGGTCCTCGAACAGCTTCGCCAGCACCCGGTGCGTGATCGTGGCGCCGACCTGCGACTTGATGTCGTCACCGACGATCGGCACGCCCGCCTCGGTGAACTTGTCCGCCCACTCCTTGGTGCCGGCGATGAAGACCGGGAGCGCGTTGACGAAGGCGACCTTGGCGTCGAGGGCGCACTGGGCGTAGAACTTGGCGGCGTCCTCCGAGCCCACGGGCAGGTAGCAGACCAGAACGTCGACCTGCTTGTCCTTGAGGACCTGGACGACGTCGACCGGGGTCTCGTCGGACTCGTCGATGGTCTGCCGGTAGTACTTGCCGAGACCGTCGTGCGTGTGGCCGCGCTGGACCGTGACACCGGTCGACGGCACGTCGCAGATCTTGATGGTGTTGTTCTCGCTGGCGCCGATGGCGTCCGAGAGGTCGAGCCCGACCTTCTTCGCGTCCACGTCGAAGGCGGCGACGAACTCCACGTCACGGACGTGGTAGTCGCCGAACTGCACATGCATCAGACCCGGCACGCGGGTGTCCGGGTCGGCGTCCTTGTAATACTCGACGCCCTGCACCAGCGACGCGGCGCAGTTGCCCACACCGACGATGGCTACACGAACCGAACCCATTCCGGTTGCTCCCTGTGTGTACTCGACGAAGCCCCGCGGGGTGCGGGGCCTCACTTGGCGGTGTCATCGGACGGGTCCGGCCGGGGGCCACCCCGGTGCCGGGGCAGGCCGTCCGCCTCTCCTGACCGGTCCTGCTCCGGCGACCGGCCCGGCCCCTGCTCAGGCGTCCGGTCCTGCCCGGCGGGCTCGTCGCGCTGGTCGCGCCCGGCCCGCTCGCTCTCGATCAGCTCGTTCAGCCAGCGGACCTCGCGCTCCACCGACTCCATGCCGTGCCGCTGGAGTTCGAGGGTGTAGTCGTCCAGCCGCTCGCGAGTGCGGGCCAGGGAGGCCCGCATTTTCGCCAGGCGCTCCTCCAGGCGGCTGCGCCGCCCTTCGAGTACGCGCATCCGTACGTCTCGCGACGTCTGTCCGAAGAAGGCGAAGCGGACGCCGAAGTGCTCGTCCTCCCAAGCGTCCGGACCGGTGTGGGAGAGCAGCTCCTCGAAGCGTTCCTTTCCCTCCGCCGTCAGCCTGTAGACGATCTTCGCCCGGCGGCCGGCGAGGGTCGCCGCGACGGCTTCCTCGGAGGCGTTCCCGGGCTCCTCGATCAACCAGCCTTGGGCGACCAGCGTCTTGAGGCAGGGGTAGAGGCTGCCGTAGCTGAAAGCGCGAAAGACCCCGAGTGAGGTGTTGAGACGCTTTCGCAGCTCATATCCGTGCATCGGGGACTCGCGGAGCAGGCCGAGGACGGCGAACTCAAGGATGCCGGAGCGTCTGCTCATCGCCCGCCTCTCCCCTCTCCTGGGCCCACTATGCCGACCTGATGTATCGACTCGATACATCCAGACGATAGAACCGTGATTCCGATGGGACAAGAGCGACCACGGTGAACGGCGTCACATCACCGGTTCGTGGGACTCAACCGGACCGTTATGGAGTGAAGGCGCCGAGGGGACAAGATTTGGCCGTGCGTACTCTGTTCGCCATGCAGACCAAAGGGAACCGTGTGACGCTGTCCTGCGTCCTCGTCCTGGAGGCAGTGCGTCCGGTTGCCAGGTGTGGCCGGATCGCACATCGGGGGGACCGGAAGCCACCTGCCGCTTTCAGGCGATAGCGCCTGCCCGAGGAGTAGTCGTTCCATGAGCGAGCACCGTCGCAAGCCGCCGCAGCCCCAAGGCGGCGGCCGAGCAGCGGCCCGGCGTGCCGGACAGCAGTCGTCCGGCCGTCGCGCAGCACCATCGCACAACGCCGCCGCCGAGTCGGGCTCGGCCTCGTACGGGGAGGAGAGTTCCCACGGCGGCAGGGCCGAGGCCCGGCGCGCCGCGCAACGCGGCGGCCGGAGACGAGGACCCGATCCGGCCGCCGGTGGCGCGGGCCGCGGAGGGCGCGGCGGCGGCCGGCGGGCCACCGGCGGTGGCCGCGGACGGGGCGCGGGCGGCGACGGTCCGCCCGCCAAGAAGCGGTTCATCGACTACCCGCGCGCGGGCAAGTCGGGCTTCCGCCGCTGGGTCCCGTCCTGGAGGCTCGTCACCGGAACCTTCATCTTCTTCTTCGCGGCGCTCGTCAGTGCCGTGGGTATCGGGTGGATGATCGTCGACGTTCCCACCGCGCAAGCCGCTTCGCAGGCCCAGAAGAACGTCTACTACTGGGGCGACGGCAAGCAGATGGTGGTCTCGGGCGGCGGTGATCTCAATCGGCAGATCGTGCCGCTCAACAAGATCCCCGAGTCCATGCAGAACGCGGTGATCTCGGCCGAGAACGCCAGCTTCTACCAGGACTCGGGTGTCGACCCGATGGGTATCGCGCGCGCCGTCGTCAACATGGCGCGGGGCGGCGCGACCCAGAGTGGGTCGACCATCACCCAGCAGTTCGTGAAGAACACGTACCTCGACCAGTCGCAGACGGTGACGCGCAAGCTCAAGGAGCTGTTCATCTCCGTCAAGGTCGGCACGGTCGAGAGCAAGGACTACATTCTCGCGGGGTACCTCAACACGGCCTACTACGGCCGCGGCGCGTATGGCTGTCAGGCGGCGGCCCGCGCGTACTTCGACAAGGACTGCGAGAAGCTCGACCCGAGCCAGAGCGCCTTCCTCGCCGCGACGCTCAACGGGCCCAACCTGTACGACCCGAACGGCGGCTACGGACCGACCGCGAGCGCGGAGGCGAACACCAAGCGGGCCACGGCGCGCTGGTCGTGGATCCTCAAGCGGGAGGTCCAGGTGGGCCGGCTGTCCAAGTCCGAGGCCCAGCACTATCTCGCCAAGGGTTTCCCGCGGACGAAGAGCCCGAAGGTGGCGACGAACAAGCAGGGCCAGATCGGTTACCTGACCGACCTCGCCGACAACTACGTCGTCGCCAACACCAACATCTCCAAGGCGCAGCTGGACAAGGGTGGCTATCAGATCCACACCACCTTCGACCGCAAGAAGATCGGTGAACTGAAGAACGCGGTCGAGAAGGTGACCAAGGAGAACATCAAGCCGAAACAGCGCGTGCAGGACAAGTACGTGCAGTTCGGCGGTGCCTCGGTGGAGCCCAAGACCGGCAAGATCAAGGCCATCTACGGCGGCAGCGACGCGCTGCAGCACTATCGCAACAACGCGGACTACACCGGTGTCCAGGTGGGTTCGACCTTCAAGCCCTTCGTGCTGGCCGCGGCGATGAGGGACGGTGTCCGGGACCGCAACGGGCCGCGTGACCAACCGGATTCCGAGCGCACCAAGGTCTCTCCGTCGAGTGTCTACAACGGTGACAACAAGCTGACGCTGCGCGACTACGACGGTTCGGTCTGGAAGGACAAGAACAACCAGGAGTGGCACCAGAGCAACGACGGTGAGGAGGACAAGGGCAAGGTCAGCCTGCGCACCGCGATGCAGTACTCGGTGAACACGCCCTTCATCCAGCTGGGCATGGACGTCGGCACCGACAAGGTGCGGGACGCGGCCCTGGACGCGGGCCTCAGCAAGGAGCAGCTGGCCTCGATCACCCCGACGTTCTCCCTCGGCACCTCCGCGCCCAGCGCGATCCGGCTCGCCGGGGCGTACGCGACCTTCGCGGCCAGCGGCCAGCAGGCCGATCCGTACTCGGTCGAGCGGGTCGAGGACAAGGACGGCGAGGTCTACAACCACAAGGAGGACGCCAAGCTCAAGCGGGCCTTCGACGCGAACGTGGCGAACAACGTCACGGACGTGCTGAAGAACGTCGTCGAGCGCGGCACCGGCACCTCCGCGAAGATCGGCCGCCCGGCGGCGGGCAAGACCGGAACCACTGACCAGAACAAGTCGGCCTGGTTCGCCGGTTACACCCCGCAGCTGTCCACGTCGATCGGCATGTGGCGGGTCGACGACCGGGCCAAGCGGCAGGTCTTCCGTTCCATGCGCGGCGTGGGCGGTCAGAAGACCATCCACGGTGCGTCGTTCCCGGCCGAGATCTGGGCCGACTACATGCGCCAGGCCATGGCGGGCCAGCCGGCGAAGGACTTCCCGGCGGCCACGCCGATCGGTGACAAGGTCTACGGCGAGAGCGCGAGCCCGACGCCGACGACCCAGAAGCCGACGCAGACGCCGTCCGAGACGGCGTCTCCGACGCCGTCTCCGACGCCGTCGGAGACGACCTCCGGCAGTCCGAGCCCCACGGAGTCGTGTGATCCGCTGGACTTCAAGTGCAACCAGAACGCCGGCGGCGACAACCAGGGCAACGAGAACGCCGGCCCCAGCGGTGACCCGGGCGGACCCTCGCCCTCGCCGACCACGGAGCCACCGGGCGGCGGGCTCTTCGGGGGCCCGTCCGGCTCCCGCAAGGATCAATAGGACCGAACCCCGCACCACGATCGGCGGGCGGCCGGGGGGCCGCCCCCCCCCGGGGGGGGGGGGGGGGGGGGGGGGGCGGGGGGGGGGGGGGGGGGTTGGGGGGGCCGGGGGGGGCCCGGGGGGGGCCGGGGGGGTAGGGGGGCGCCGGG